>JACVRM010000017.1 GCA_014534415.1 Thermoleophilia bacterium
CGCATAGCGCTGTGGAGAGGGTGAACGAGATGCGGACAACGTCAACGCTTCGGCCACACACGCAGCGGAAACTCGGCGGCTCGGCCTGAACCGGCCTTTGCAGGATGTTTGCGAGCGCCGATGCCCGGACTCGAACCGCGGGCATCGGCCGTGTACGCGCTTGTATCTCACCGCACAACCTCTCGGTCTCTGGAGCGGCCCCGTCGTCGTCACAATGGACAACGAAGAGGACGACTGAAGCCGCATGGTTACGCGGAATAGGGATTACTACAGTCCCGAATCCGTCGCCAGGAGGGCAGGAATCCCGCGGAGATCGCGGAGCAGATGGGCCACTCGCTCCAGACGCTGCTCAGCACGTACACGCACCTCATGGACGAGCTACGGGGGAAGCCGAGGCGCTCCGCGGAGGCCCTCGTCCGGACCGAACGTGCTCAGAGTGTTCCTCAAAAGTTCCCTCGGGCCGGATCAGGCGGTTCGAGGAAGAACACCTGAGAGACGAGAAAGCCCGCCGTAGCGGGCACTTTCTGAAGAGCCGACGCCCGGACTCGAACCGGGGGACCCCTTCATTACGAGGGAAAGACAAGTTAGGGGACCCGCGTCCACTCGCGGGCACACGCGGGCACGTTTTCCCTGGAGATCAGCCAGTTGCAGTGTTCGACTAACGGACGCAAGTGCCCGCCCGCGCCCGAGCTGCCGTACCCATTTTGTACCCAGACGGCGTGCACGTGCTGCCTCGCCGCAACACGTTCCCCAAACACCCTGCGGTCCGGCTCGCCAGTAGGACAACACCCCGTCTAGACTGGGACGAAGAAGATCGGGCGACGCGCGCAGCTTCACGCCGACCTCACGATGCTCGCCCGCTTGGGGCAGGCGCTCGTCCGAGCGCGGGCTATGCCGCTCGCAGCGTAGTTGGCTCATGGCTGGCGGAACCCTGTCTGTACGCGAGCGGCCTGTGCTGCCTTTGCTTCCGCCTCCGCGCGGAGGCGGTCTGCGTAGGTCAGCTCGTCGATGAGTCCCTGGATCCATCCCTGCAGCCTCCGAAGGCTCAGTTGCGCTTCATGTGCAGCTTCGGCCAACCGCTGATTCGGGACGCTGTCGCTCGGTCCGAGGCTTCCTGGCGGCTCCTCCAGGATTGGAAACAGGCGATTGAACTCATTACGTAGCTGATCTAGCCCGGGCTGGCCCAAGATTTCCAGCATTTCGTCGCGGAGGCGCAGGTACGTCCGCACGAGAGCGCCGCCCGCTTGATACGTCGCCTCCGTCTGTGCCGCGGTAGTCACCATGGCTTGCATCCGGAGGAGTCGACCGAAGTCGAGTCGTTTGGTGGTGTCTGAGGCTCCCATAGCCCTATGGGACCACACTCGGCGTCCCGCCGAGTTTCGCCAAACCCTCCTAGCGGCTCGCGCCAGGCGCGCAGTGTCACTCAGTCGCAGACGATGCCGGTCCCGCCGAAACGGAGATTCGCGTGCCTCGCTCGAGCACTTCCTCGTCTGCGAGCTGTGCAAAGCCGTCAGCTTCGACGGACGCGGGTGGCGGGCCGACCGGGTGGGCAGACGATGACGGGTTCGGCGAGCCGGAGGAGGTGCTCGTCTACTGCTCGGCGTGCTCCGAGCGCGAGTTCGGATGATCTCGGTCAGGCGGCGCGGCTGGGGCACGCGTGAGAAACTCAAGGAGTTCGTCGCGCCTCGGCAACATGTCGACGAGGCGCAGCAGCCGGGCGACAAGGTCAGTTTCTTCGCCGAGGAGCAGCGAGCCGTGCAAGCGGGCCTGGTCTGCGCTGCGATCGGTAGTCGGCTCTACGCGCGCTTCTCCAGGTGAGTAGCCCTTGCGCGCGAGCGTCCGGTTCGCCGTTTCGATCAGCACCGCGTCCACAGTGGCTGCATCTCCGCTAGCGGCGAGGACAAACGGGCGGAACCAAAACGCAATGCATGGCGACCGCTGCAACAGCCGCTGACGATCGAACGAAGCCCCGAACCGAATTGGGTGCCGCGGCGAACGCATCGCGTCAACTACCTCTGAAGGGGGTCGAAATGAAACGTCTCACCATCCTCGGTGTGGCGGTGCTATCGGTGCTCGCCTTGGCAGCGATTGCGTTCGCCGGCACTGGTTCGAGGGGCGGATCCGAGGCCGCAAGCACGCATGCCCACGCCGCACCCTCGGCGACCATGCAGACCAGCGCGGCAGATCTGCGCGTCGCGCTAAACCGGCTGTTCGGAGAGCATGCACTGCTCGCAATCGCGGCGACGCAGAGCGGCTACTCGGGCGGCAAGGACTTTCCCGCGCTCGCAAGAGCCCTCGACCGCAATAGCATCGAACTCGCGAACGCAATCGGGTCCGTCTACGGCGCTACGGCGCGCAAGGAATTCCTGAACGGCAAGTTCATGTGGCGCGACCACATCAAGTTCTTCGTCAACTACACCGTCGCGAAAGTGCAGAAGAACAAGCCGGCACAGAAGCGGGCCGTGGACAACCTCAAGGGCTACATCGGCAAGTTCAGCAACTTCCTCGCTACGGCGACCGGCCTTCCGTCCTCGGCGCTGCGGGCCTCGATCACCGAGCACGTCACCCAACTCAAGGGACAGCTCGACGCGTACGCGGCCGGCAAGTACGGGCGCTCCTACGTGATCACGCGAAACGCGTACAAGCACATGGGCATGACCGCCGACACGCTGTCGGCTGCGATCGTCAAGAAATTTCCCGACAAGTTCGGCGGCTAGCCAGCCGCAACGGGAGGGGGCGGCCAGCGCCGCCCCTCTCCAACCCGCGCGCCGTGACTCGTCCAGCGTGCCGCCGCGCATCGCCGTTGAATTGACCGTCGCGGTAACGCGCAGGCCGAGCGAGCTGCTCGATGCAGGAGTCGTCCGCTCAAGCAGAAACCTGGCCGAATGCCACTCCCCGAGCGGCCACAGTGGGACGCTTGGATGGTCTATACGGCTGCCGCGGTCGTGTTCGTCGTCGCCGCGTCTCAGGCGGCGGTTCTCGGTGCGCTCGTCATGCTCTTGTCGCTGCTGCTCTTCGTCGGCACGGCGTGGTTCGTCGACTCGATGAAGAATCAGCCGGCAGCCTGGCGGCGATTCATCCGACGTCTCCTCTCCATGAGCGCACACGCGCGCCACTAATGGCCTGAAGGGGCGTCGCAGGACGTCAGGCGTGCCGGCCGCGGCAACCGCAGCCGGCACGCCTATCCGCTATGGCCGCCAGGAAGGGTCGCTCCCGGTGCGGACCTTGCGGTGGCCGCTTCCGTCAGGGTCGATCACGTAGACGGCGCTCGCGCCGTGCGGCAACGGCGTTCCGAGGTACGCGATCGTGGAACCGTCTGGCGACCAGCGGGGCAGAATGTCGTCGCGCCCCGGGGCGCGCGTCACGCGCCGCTGGCTCTTGCCATCGGCGGCCATCACGTAAAGCTCCTGCTGGCCATCGCGGTTCGTGGAGAAAGCGATCTGCGTACCGTCGGGCGACCATGCAGGCGTGCCCTCGTCGCCCGGGCGTCGTTCGCTCCCCCGCGTGAATGTGAGGCGCCGCAGGCCCTTCCCGTCCGGACGGACGCGGTAGAGATCCATGTTGAAATAGCCGAGCCGGTTGCTCGCAAAGACGATCCAGCGTCCGTCCGGCGACCAGCTCGGCGTCGTGTCCATCACGATTCGACTCGTATTGGTCAGCCGCCGAAGGCTGGTGCCGTCGGCATTCACGACGTAGAGCTCGTGCTCGCCTCCCGCCCGGTTGGACGCGAAGACGATTCGCCGGCCGTCGGGTGACCAGGCGGGTGTGGTGTCGACGCCACGGTTGCGCGTCAGCTGGCGTACGGCAGCCCCGGAGGCCGTAGCGACGTACAGCTCGTCGTCGCCATCACGGTCGCTGACGAAAAGGAGCCGCTTACCGTCCGGCGACCAGACGGGGAAGTAGTCGGACGCCGCGTTGCGCGTCAGCTGGCGCAAGGCGAAGCCGTCCTCGCGAATCACGTAGATCTCGCTGTCGCCGCCGCGCGTGATCGACACGGCGAGCTGACGAGCCGACGTCTGCGCTGTCCCGGCAGGCAACGCGATCGCAAGGGCGAGAGCGAAGGTCGACAGGAGAATCGTTGCGCGCACCATGCCGGCGCTCCTTCCATCGAAGTTTGTCGATCATTTAAACGAGGCGCGCCGCGCCGCCTATTCCGCCCGCTCGTCGAATGGACCACCGCAGTAAGTGCAGTAGCTCGACAAGCCCACCGAACGTTATTCCGGTTGTCGCACGGTGGCTTACGCCAGGGGGCGCGCCGATGGATCGCGGGCTTCGTGCGCCCCGTATCGCCGGGCGCTTGTCGGATCCGACCACATTCCGACCACTAAGGTCAAGAGGTCCCTTTCGGAGCCTCTCACATCAGCGAAAACGGCTTGGTCATGCGATGGGCGGTGCCGGGCTCGAACCAGCGACCTCCTGCTTGTAAGAACTACCCCTCCTGGCGCGAGTCGGCTCTATGCGGCTTCACTGACCCGAATTCCGACCGACCCGCACACCAACCACCCCGCGAAAAGTTCACGGCGTCGCGCCCCGCGTCGCCGTTCCCTCGCTCGCTACGGTGCGGTTGTCGAGCGCCGTGTCGATTTTCTTCGAGGACGCTTGGCGACGATGCGGTCCAGGGAAGTTGTCTACCGCCGCTGTTCATACAAACGTCACACGCGCGGCATGCTCCGGCCCAACTCGATTGGAGAGGAAGTCGCTATTTCCAGCGACTTTCCGTTCAAGCCGACGCCCGGACTCGAACCGGGGACCCCTTCATTACGAGTGAAGTGCTCTACCAGCTGAGCTACGTCGGCGCGCGTCGCATTGTAGCCCTCCTCCTACGCGAGTTCCGCCGCGCGCGACATAAGCAGAATGTCACCGTCGCCGCGGAGTGAGCGGCAGCGCGCGCGAGACGGCGGTGCGGCCGTCCAGCGAGCGCATGATCCCGACGATGTACACGCGCTCGCCGCGCCGGTAGGCCGCCGGGTCCAGGAAGGCGCGGTACGGCGGCGAGTCGTCGGCGGCGAGGCGCACCCAGCGCTTGCCCGTCGCGCGGCGGACGGCGAAGGACACGGTGAACGGGCTACCGACGCTCGTCGCTCGAACCTCCCACATGTCGGTGAGGTCGTCGCGCGAGAGCAGGAGCCGCGGCCTGGCCGGCGCCTGCCGAGGCAGCTGTGCATCGGCGCGCAGCGCGAAGGCGGACAGCGGCGCGATGCGGAGCGCGAGCTTGCCGCGACTTGCGTCGACGGCGACGGGCGAGCCGCCCGTGAAGAGCACGCTGCCGGCGCTCCACGACGCGGCCGGCGTCGACGCACGCAGGGAGACACTCGCCGCCCTGACGCCCGCGTTGAAGCCGACCAGGTACTCGTGGCGCGCCCGGACGTCGAACCGGCTGACGACGAGCACGCGGCCCTGCGCGTAGCGGACGGTGCTCGGCCCGGTCGCCAGCGCGGGATGCTGATCGCGCAGAGCCGCGAGGCTCTTCAGCCGCTCGGCAACCGGATGCGCGACGAGATCGAACGAGGACCCTGTGCCGATCGGCGCGCTGCCGACGCGCTCCTCGCTCCGCCAGTCGCGCACCTGGGTGGGGAACATGTCCTGGCGGGCCGCCTTGTCGCTGCCGGTTCCGATCATGCCCACCTCGTCTCCGTAGTAGACGACGGGCGCGCCGCGCAGCAGGTACAGCAGGCTGTGGCCGAGCAGGACGCGCTGGAGCAGCTCGGCCGCGGGCGTGTCGACACCCGCCTTCGAGCGGATCTGCTGCGCCGCCCGTCCCATGTCGTGATTCCCGAGGAAGGTCGGCGGCGTGTGCGCGAGCCCGCGCCGGTGGAAGTAGTCGTCGTCACTCAGCCGCGTCACGATCCCGCGCGGGCCGGCGGTGCCGCTCGCAAAGCGCGTCAGCGCATCCTGGAGCGGGAAGTCCAGCACGTTCGGCAGGAAGCGCCGCCGGACGAACTCCGAAAGCTCGACGGCGTCGCCCAGGAAGACCTCGCCGAAGAGCTCGAAGTTCTTGACTCCGGCAGCCCTCGCCGCCGCCCGGATGCGGGGCACCCAGAGGCGGAAGAACGCCGCGTTGACGTGGCGAGCCGTGTCGATGCGAAAGCCGTCGATCTTGTAGCGGCGGATCCAGCCGGCGTAGACGTCCGCGAGCCCCCTCATGACGACCGGCTGCTCGGTGAAGAGATCGTCGAGCCCGAAGAAGTCGCCCTGCTCGAAGCAGGTCTCGCTGCACGACGAGAACGAGATGTCGCCCCGGTTGTGGTACCGCCTCACATCGTTCAGCCAGGCCGGCTTCTTCGCCGTCCGGTCCCGCCCGAAGAGCGACGGGATCTTCGGCATGTTCGCCGCCGTGAGGCACGGGAAGCGCTTCGCCTGCACGTAGCGCGCCGGGTTGAAGCGGCGGCCACGGCAATCGCGGTAGGGCGCGTCGGAGTACGTCGAGCTCGCCGGCAGGAGGACGTAGTCGGCGGTGTGGTTGACGACCACGTCGAGGATGACCTTGAGGCCGAGCCGGTGCGCGCACTCCACGAAGGCGCCGAAGTCCTCGTTCGTGCCCAGGTGCGGATCGACGCCCGTGAAGTCCCGGATCCAGTAGCCGTGGTAGGCCGCGCTGTCTCCCTGCACGGCCCGCTGGCCGTACGGCGGCGTGACCCACACGGAGGTGAAGCCGAGCGCCTTGAGGCGGGCGAGCCCGCGCTGCGGATCCGTGCACGACCCGGTCAGGCCGCGGAAATCGCCGCCGTGGAAGTAGCCGGGGTCGCCGGGATCGAAGCCCGTCGCCGAGGAGCCGCCCGCCAGTCCGCCGCGGTCGTTCGAGGGATCGCCGTTCGCGTAGCGATCGGTCATCACGAAGTAGATTCGCTGCGAGGCGATCGCCGTGCGCGCGGGCGGCTTCGCGAGCGCCGCCAGCGCGGCGCCCGCCGGAGGCCTCGGTGGTCGCGGGCGCTCAGCGGGCAGCGCCCCGGCCAGCACGAGCGTCGCCGAGCACGCCGCGAGCAGGGCGATCGGTAGCCTCATCTGCCTCTCGGAACGATTCGGGGTCTACCTGAGCGGCGCGCCCGTCTCGGCGTCGAACAGGTGGACGTGCGACGTGTCGACCGCCACGGGCATGCGCTCGTCGACGCTCAGAGCGAGCGCGTCGCGCGCAGGTACCGAAGCGACCAGGTTCGGGCGATCCGCAGTCACGCCACCCTCGCTTCCTGCCTCCTCGTCCACGGCTGCCTCGATCCCCCCGGCGCCCGAGCGCACCGCCCGCGCGTCGACGTGGAAGTAGGCGATCGTCTCCGAGCCGAGCGCCTCGAGTAGCTCGAGCCTCGCCGAGATGGTGGGCAGATCGGTCCGCGCCGAGCCGACGTGCAGGTCGTCGCTGCGCACGCCTACGACGACCGAGCGGCCTTCCGGCCCGCGCGCTCCCGGGTACCGGGCGAGCGTTCGGTCGGTCAGCGGCAGCTCGTCGCCGGCGACGGTCAGAGACGGTGTGCCGTTCTGCGAGTGCAGCGTCGCCTCAAGCAGGTTCATGGGCGGCGTGCCGATGAAGCCCGCCACGAAGAGGTTGGCCGGCTCGTCGTAGAGCCGCTGCGGCGTGTCGACCTGCTGGAGGCGGCCGAGGCTCATGACGGCCACCCGGTCGCCCATCGTCATCGCCTCCACCTGGTCGTGCGTGACGTAGATCGTCGTCGTGCCGAGACTGCGCTGGAGCTTGGAGATGTCCGCGCGCATCTGCACACGGAGCTTCGCGTCGAGGTTCGAGAGCGGCTCGTCCATCAGGAAGACCTGTGGGTTGCGGACGATCGCGCGCCCCATCGCGACGCGCTGGCGCTGGCCGCCGGAGAGCTCCTTCGGCCGCCGGTGCAGGTACGGCGTCAAGTCGAGCAACCTGGCGGCCCACTGCACGCGCTTGTTGATCTCGGCCTTGGGCGCCTTGCGTAGTCGCAGGCCGAACGCGATGTTGTCCGTCACGCTCAGGTGCGGGTAGAGCGCGTAGTTCTGGAAGACCATCGCGACGTCGCGCTCTTTCGGAGAGAGCTTGTTCACGACGCGATCGCCGATCCGCACGGTCCCGTCGGAGATCTCCTCGAGCCCCGCGACCATGCGCAGCGCCGTCGTCTTGCCGCAGCCCGACGGGCCCACCAGCACGAGGAACTCGCCGTCGTCGGCGGCGAGCGTCAGATCGAACACCGCCTGTACGCCGTTCTCGTAGACCTTGTCGACCTCGTCGAACCTCACTTCAGCCACGCGTGGTCACCTCCCTCACACGATTCTCCAGATGTGGAACGCCGGCCCGTCCGCCGGCAGGGTCACCAAACCGTCCGCGGCGTGCGCCTCGGCGCCCTCGAGCGTCTCGAGCGCGCGGCAGCCAAGCGCCTGCAGCGGCAGCCGCACCGGCTCGTGCGGCGCGCGGCTCGCCAGGCAGAGCAGCCGCTCCTTGCCGGTCTCCCGCAGGTACGCGATCACGTCGCCGTCGACGAACGCGTAGCGGATTCCGCCGTGCGCGAGCGCCTCGCTCGAGCGCCGCAGCGCGATCAGCCGCCCGTACGCCGCCAGGAGCTCCTCGTCCCACGTCTCGGGCGCGTCCCACGGCATCGTGCGGCGCGCGTCCTCGCCCCACTCGCCCTGCAGGCCGAGCTCGTCTCCGGCGAAGACCATCGGTACGCCCGGCGTCGTCATTTGCAGGCCCACGCCGACCAGCTGCCGGGCGCGCGACCCTGCGACCGTGCTGAAGCGGGCGGTGTCATGGCTGTCCAGCAGGACCCACGAGTGGAGCGTCCCGTCCCACGGGACGCCTGCGCGGAAGGCGCGCATCGTGGCCGCGACCTGGCCGCCGTCGAACCGGTGCAGCCCCACCGGGAAGCCCCAGAAGTGCTCGCGCAGATCGGGGGAGAGCTCGCCGCGGCGAAGCCATGCCCAGACGGGTCGTAGGAAACCGGCGTAGTTCATCGTCCCGTGCCAGCCGTCACCCCGCAGGTCGCGGCGGAAGTCGTGAGCGTGCTCGGCGATCAGCACACCGTCGCCACGCGTTGCGACGAGCACCTCGCGCACGGCGCGCGCAAGCTCGTGCGTCAGGTCGGCGCCACGGTAGCGCCCCGCCTGATTGGCAACGTCGATCCGCCAACCGTCGAGCCCCTCTTCGGCCCAGCGCCGCACGACGGCAAGCGCTGCAGCGCGCAGCTCGGCGGACGCCCAGTTCAGCTTCGGCAGCGTGCGCACGCCGAGCCACGAGGCGTAGCCGTCCGGCAGTGACGAGTCGAAGAAGTAGTAGGAGCGCTCGGGCGCCGCCTCGTCCCCGGACGACCGCGTGAACCACTCGTGGCCCGCCCCGGAGTGGTTCAGCGTGAGGTCGCCGATCACCCGTATGCCGCGCTCGTGCGACGCCCGGGCGAGCGAGCGAAGCGCCTCGTCCCCGCCGAGCAGTGGATCGACGCGGTCGAAGCTCGAGGCGTCGTAGCGGTGCGTCGACCCGGCGGGGAAGAACGGCGTCAGATAGATCGCTCCGACGCCGAGCCGCTCGACGTGATCGAGGTGCTGCTCGATGCCGCGCAGGTCGCCTCCGTAGAAATCGAACTGGTTCTGCCAGCCGCGACCGGTGGGGCGGCTGCCCCACTCCATCGGCTTCGCCCACGGCGGCGGCTCGCCGCCCGCGCCGCTCGACGCGAACCGGTCGGAGAAGATCTCGTAGACGACGGAGCGAAGGTGCCACTCCGGGCCCCCGTCGCCGGGCGTCATCACGAAGTCGTCCGCGTCGGGCACATCGTGGCGGACGACCCCGAGCCCGTTGACCCACGCATAGCCGACGTCCCCGCCGGCGAGCAGCCAGCGATACGGCGTGACCGGGTTGCCGACCTCGAAGGACGCGGACCACCACGTCTCGCCGTCGCCCTCTTCGTCGACTTCGGCCTCCGCGACGCGGATCTCGCCGTCGACGAACGAGCGCAGCACGACGTGGTCGACCGCGGTGCCGCTCGGGACGCGCAGCCGGACGACTGCCTCCCCGCCGAGCTCCGGCGGCCGCTCCAGCACGTACCGCGCGGAACCGTCGTGGTGCGGCTGGGCGAGCAAGCGAGCGCCGAGCGCGTCCGCGGCCGAAGCGAGCTCCGTCGCGCTCATCCCTTGACCGAGCCCTGCGTGAGCCCGTGGACGATGAACTTCTGGAGCGCCAGGAACAAGACGACGACGGGGATGGCGGCGAGCAGCACGCCGGCGGCAAACGGGCCCCAGTTCTCCTGGTACTGCTTGTCGATGAAGCCGCGCAGCCCGACCGGCAGCGTGAAGTTGTCGGTGGTCTGCAGCACCGCGCTCGCGATCACGAACTCGTTGAGCGTGAAGACGAAGCTGATCAGCGCCACGACGGCGAGCACCGGTGCGGCGAGCGGCAGGATGACGCCCCAGAACACCTGGGCCGGCGTCGCGCCGTCCACGCGCGCCGACTCGTCCAGCTCGGACGGGATCGTGTCGAAGAAGCCCTTCATCAGCCACGCGTTCACGCCCATCGCCCCGCCCAGGTAGACGAGGATGAGGCCCGTCAGCGTGTTGAGCCCGACGTTCGGGAACACGTCTCCGGTGTGCAGGAGGATCAGGTAGATGGCGACGAGCGCGAGGAACTGCGGGAACATCTGGATGAGGAGCAGCGCCAGCATGCCTATGCGACGCCCCTTGAACCGGAAGCGGCTGAACGCGTAGGCGGCGAACGCGCCGAACATGACGCTGAAGAACGCGGCGGTGCCGGGCACGATCAGCGAGTTGGCGTACCAGCGCAGGTAGTGCGCCGTGGGCACGTCCGGGTCGTCGGACTCCGTGTCGAAGAGGGTGCGGAAGTTCCCCAACGTGACGTCGTCGGGAATCAGCGACGAGCCGCCGAGCGCCTGAATCGGGTTGAACGCCGCCGAGACGACGTAGACGACCGGGAACAGCGCGAAGAACATCGCCACGATCCCGACCACGTGCCGCCACCACGTGCCGCCGAGGTCGGGGCGCCTGCGCCGCCGCCGGTCGGCGACCGCCGTCCCGACGCCGTACTGGCTCTCTTCGAGTGTCGTCATCGAATGTTCTCCAGCGTCCGCGACCGCCAGAACGCGAGCGCTGAGATCGAGGCCACGATGAAGAAGATGAAGATGGAGATCGCGCTCGCAAGCCCGTAGTCGTTGCCCTTCCCCGACTCGAAGGCGAGCTTGTAGGTGTACGAGATGAGGATGTCCGTGGCGCCCGCGACGGACTGGTCTTCGGACGCGGGGCCGCCGGCCGTGAGCAGGTAGATGTTGTTGAAGTTGTTGAAGTTGAACGCGAACGAGGCGATCATGAGCGGCGCGACGGCGACGAGCAGCAGCGGCAGCGTGATCTTGCGAAAGACCTGCCAGGCGCCGGCCCCGTCGACGCGAGCCGCCTCGACGAGCTCGCCCGGGATCGACTGGAGCGCGCCGAGCGAGACGAGGAAGAAGTACGGGAACGTCAGCCAGACGCTGACGAGCACGACCGACAAGCGCGCCCACCAGGGGTCGAAGAGCCACGGCACGTCGAGACCGAACGTACGGTTGACGATCCCGAACTCGTCGTTGAGGAGGCCCTGCCAGACGAGCAGGGTCAGAAACGAGGGCACCGCGTAGGGGATGACGAGCGCCGAGCGGTACAGGCGCTGGAAGCGCATCTTGCGGTCGAGCGTGATCGCGAGGAACAGCCCGAGGAAGAACGAAAGGACGACGGCGCACGCGGCGAACACGACCGTCCAGAGCAGCACGCGCAGGAACGGATCACGGATGAGCGGGTCGTCGACGACGCGGCGGAAGTTCCGCCCCCCGACGTACGTCTTCCAGCCCGGCTCGAGCTCCCTGCCGTCCGCCGACACGAACGAGCCGCGTTGGTTGTCGGTGAAGACCTTGCCGTCCGAGATCCGGACGAACCGGTCTGTGCGCGCGTCGTAGCGGAGCGTGGGCTCCAGCTCGAGCGCCTGGCCAAGGCCTTCGGGGCGGATCGCCTTCGCGCCCTCGGTGGGAACGGTGTACGCGGCGAGCTCGCGGTCGATGCGGAGCAGCTCGGGTCCCTTCACGACCGCGTAGCCCTCGACCGCGCTCACCAGCCCGGCGGTCTCCTGCACGGCGTCCGGCGGAAGCGCCTCGAGCCCTTCCTCCGTACCGACGTACCACTTGCCGTCGGCATCGTCGCGAAGGATCAGCACGAGATCGCCGTCCTTCTTCGCGGGCGTCATCGTGTACGTCTTGGCGTCGGCGGGCTGCTCCAGCGTCGTCTTCTGGATGGCCGTGATCGCCTCGGACTTCGAGAACAGGTGGCCCGTCGAGTAGTTCGTGAAGCCGACGTTGATCGTGTAGCCGACCGGGATGATCTGGAACGCGACGAGGAAGATCGTCCCCGGAATGAGGAACTTCAGCGGCAGCAGGCGCGCGAGGCCCGGCCACAGGTAGATCACGTCGATCGCCGCGGTGACGACGGCGAGCACCGCGAGCGGCGCCCACTTCTCGTCGTCCGCGAGCACGGTCGCCGCGTAGACGGCGATCGCGTTGACGACCGCCAGGAAGGCGATCTTGATGATGAGCGCCGGCGTCCCCGACAGCGCGGCCGCGAGCCGCGTCGGCGCCGACCAGGCGACAGCGCGGCGCGACGGTGCCTCCGCGCGGACTGCCGTGGTGCTCAGATCGTCCCTCCTCGAGCCCGAAGACGCGGTGGGCGCCCCCGTGGGAGCGCCCACCTTGTCACCGACTTAGCCGATCTTGTTGGCGATGTTCCGGGCCGCCACCCTGAAGGAGCGCGAAGCCTTCGTGGCGCCGCTGCCCTTCGTGGACTTCACCCACGCGCCGCCGAGCTCCGACCAGACGGACGCCATCTGCGGGATGTTCGGCATCGGCACACCGCCGGCCGACGCCCGACCGAGCGCGGCCAGGTACGTGTCCCTGACCTGCTTGCCCGCCTGGGTGTTCGCCGGGAAGCGGTTGTTGGCGCTGGCCAGCGTGCTCTGTGCGGCCGTCCGCAGCATGAAGTCGCCGACGAGATCCTTCGCGGCGCTCTCGAGATTGTGCGCCGAGGCGTACTTCGTGACCATGAACCCCTGGACGCCGAGGAACGGGGCCGAACGGCACCTGATCTTCGGTACCTGGACGATCCGCAGCCTCTTGCCGGCGGCCTTCTTCGCGGTGTCGACGTTCCACGGACCGGTCAGCCAGAACGCGACCTTCTTCTTCGTAAAGAGGTCCTTTGCCGCCGAGTCGTCGACCTTGGAGCTGACCAGCCGCTGCCTGTTCCACTTGTCGATGAGCGGCGCGTTGGCCAGGAACCGCCTGCTGGAGAGACCGATGTCCGACGGGTCGAGGTTGCCCGCCTTGTTCTTGCCGAAGATGTAGCCGCAGAGGCCGGAGAAGAACGGGTACATGTGGTACGCGTCACCGCCGGCGCCCTGCTGGACGGCGATGCCGACCGGCGCCTTCGTGCGCCGCTTGACGGCGAGCGCCGACCTCTCGAGCGCCGCCCACGTCCTCGGGACGGGCGCGAGCGCGGTGTTCACGAAGAGGCCGATGTTCTCGATCGCGACGGGCGCGCCGTACAGCTTCTTCACGGCGGTGCCGTACGAGAACGAGTCGAGCGCGTAGCCCGGGATCTGGGCCCTGGTCGCCTTCGACGGGTTGAGCGGGAGCAGCAGGCCGCTCGCCGCGAGCTCGCCCGTCCAGTCGTGCGCGCCGACGATCACGTCGGGCGCGCTCTCGGCCTTGACGGTCCCCAGGTCGTTGCGGATTTGGCCGAACTCCTTCTCGACGACCCTGATCTCGACGCCGCGCGCCGAGCCCCACTGGCCGGCGACGCGCTCGACCGCGGGCTTGCGGTCCTTGTCCGCCCAGATGACGAGTTCGTCGGCCGCCGCGCGGTTGGGCGCGGCGGAGCCGGCCGTCACGGCGAGTAGTACGAGGGCGATCGCGGCCGTCAGAACGGCAGCGACGCGCCGACCACGAAACGTCAGCATGTTGATGTGCACCTTCCTGTGGAGTTTGCGAGGACGCCTCGACCCCCGAGACGCCGCGGGAGCATATGTCGGAAATTGGTAAAAAGTCAACAATTCGGCTGGGGCCCGACCAAGGTGTGCGGGCCTGAACGACGGAGCCCGCCGAGGCGGGCTTCGTCGGGGAGGGAAAGCGCTAGCGGTCAGCTGCCGTCGGGGCGCACGCCCGGCGCGGCGTGCGAGGCCGGCACCGTCTTCACCCGCTCGCAGCCGGTGATCGAGACGGGCTCGCCTTCGCGGACGATGGCGACGTCGCGTCCGTCGCCGCAGTCGAGCGAGTCGAGCAGGCCGTCCCTGGCGACGGCGTGCAGGCGGTCGTGGCCGGCTCCGCCGGCCAGCGTGTCGGTGCCCCAGCCGCCGAACAGGATGTCGGGGCCGTTGCCGCCGTCGACCGAGTCGTCGCCGCTGCGGCCGCGCAGGATGTCGAGACCGTCGTCGCCGCGCAGCGTGTCGTTGCCCGATCCGCCGAAGACGACGTCGATGCCGTTGCCGCCGCTGACGGTGTCGTTGCCCGCGCCGCCGAAGAGGACATCGCCGCCGCCGAGCCCGGAGATCGTGTCGTCGCCGGCGAAGCCCGCGATCAGGTCGTGACGCTCCGTACCGGTCAGCGTGTCGTTGCCTGCCGTGCCCTTGATCCGCCCGGCCCCCGCGACTGCGACGACCGAACCTGCGACGAGCGCGACGAGCGCCAGCGCGATCAGCCTACTCATCGGGGATGCCTCCTTCCGCCGCTCGGTTGCCTCGAGTTTTCCGGGCTCGTTTGAGCACGCCGTGCGCAATCTCTGAGCTCCCGCGAAAGGTTCTGTAAGGAAACGGCGGCGCTACGCGGGTGCCGCGACGGGTCCAGCAAGCCGGCGGCGGAGATCGAGAAAGAGCGCCTCGAGCGCGAGCGGCGCTTGAAGATTCAGCTCCTCCATCAGCCGCCAGAGCTCGCGCACGCGCTCGGCGGCCGCCTCGGCGTCGGCGAGGCGCTCGGGGACGGCGTCCTCGTGCAGCTGTGGGAGCCGGTCGGCGTGGACGGCCGCATGCGGTGCGCCGACGCCGACCACGAGCAGGTCGCGGTACCAGGACGCCAGCTCCTCGAGAGCCAGGAGCAGCTGGTCGCGCTCGGCCCCGCGCTGCGCTCGTCGGAGCCGCTGCTCCGCATCGCGGGCCGGGAGCTCCAGCGCCTCGAGGCGCGGCTCGAGTGCCGCCTTGGCGTCCGCCGCGCGCTCGCGGGCTCCGGCCAGCACGACGGCGGCGGCGGCCGCTGCGTCGAAGTCCGGGTCGCGGTACACCGCGCGGGCGGCGTCGAGGAGCTCCGTCCCTCGAGACGCGGCGGCCGGGTCCAGCAGCCGCTCGACACGGTCGAGCCGCCCGGCGGCGAGCCGGGCGACCGCGCGCACTTCTTCCGCTGAGAGCGCGGGCGCGCGCCGCTCGACCTCCGCGCGCACCGCCCGCTCGGAGAGACGCCGGAACGGCACGGGCTGACAGCGCGAGCGGATCGTCTCCGGCAGCGGGCCGAGCTCCTCCGCGACGAGGATCAGCGTCGCGTACGCCGGGGGCTCCTCGAGATCCTTGAGAAGCGCGTCGGCCGCGTCTTCGTTCATCAGGTGCGCGCAGAGAATCAGGTAGACGCGACGATCGGCCTCGAACGGCCGCATGTGCAGGTCGCGGCGCAGCTCGCGAATCGGGTCGATGCGGATCTGGTCGCCCAACGGCTCGAGCACGTACAGGTCCGGGTGCGCGCCCCGCTGGACACGGCCGGGATCGCCGCCGAGCAGCTGCGCCGCGAAGGCGAGCGCGAGGCTCCGCTTGCCGACGCCGGGCGGCCCGTGGAACAGGTACGCGTGTGCCGGCCCCTCCGCGAGCGCCGCGGCGAGCAGGCGCTTCGCCTCCGGCTGCTCGGGGACGGCGTCAAACATGCGCTCCGAGATTCTCGCGCACCGCGCGGGCGACGTCGTCGACGGGGCGTCTGCCGTCGAGCGCGACGATCCGGTCGGGGAAACGCTCGGCCAGCGCCGAGTAGGCAGCCGCGACGCGCTCCCGGAAGGAGCCGCCCTCGCGCTCGATCCGGTCGCCGTCGGGGCCGACGCGCCGCTCCGATTCGCCGGCGTCCACGAGCAGCACGAACGTCCGGTCGGGCAGCAGCCCGCCGGTCACGCGCAGGTTCAGTTCGAGCACCTCCTCGGCGCCGAGCCCCCGAGCGAGGCCCTGGTAGGCAAGCGAGGAGTCGAGGTAGCGGTCGCACACCACCCACGCGCCACGCTCGAGCGCGGGCGCGATGACAGTCTCCACGAGCTCGGCGCGCGCGGCCGCGAACAGCGCCGCCTCGGCCCACGGCGAGATCGTCGCGCCGCCGAGGAGGAGCTCGCGCACCGCCTCGCCGAGCGGGGTTCCGCCGGGCTCGCGCGTTACGACGACATCTCGGCCCGCCGCGCGCAGCTCGGCGGCAAGCAGCTCGACCTGCGTCGTCTTGCCCGACCCGTCAACCCCCTCGAACGTCACGAACACGACGGCTCATACGATAGGGCGGTGGACGCGAAGGACGCTGAGCGCGCCTATCCCGAGCGCCTCGACGAGCCCGGGCGCGAGTGGCTGCGCCGTAAGCCCTTCGGCCACGCCCCGGACGAGACGGCGCGGTTGCTGATCGATGCGGCGCTGATCGTCTCGCTGCTCGAGCTGCACGCCGGCACGTCGCTGTGCGAGCTCGGCTGCGGCTCGGGTTGGCTGAGCCGCTTGTTTGCGCGCCACGGCGTCCGGGCAGTCGGCTACGACATCTCTCCGGCCATGATCGAGATCGCGCGCGAGGAAGCGGCCCGCGAGGGCCTGGCGGAAGCGGTTCGCTACGAGGTGGCGGACATGGAGGAGCTCGTCACCGACGAGCAGTTCGACGCCTGCCTGCTCTACGACGCCCTCCATCACAGCGCCCGGCCGCAGCTCGTGCTGCGCTCCGCGAGGCGCGCGCTGCGGCCGGGCGGCCGCCTGCTGATCTCAGAGCCGAACTGGATGCACCGCTTCGGCGGCCGTTCGGCGGCGCAGGAGCACGGCGTCACCGAGGCCGGTTACTCGCCGCGCCGCCTCAAGCGGCTGCTGCGCGATGCCGGGTTCGGCGAGATCGAACGCTTGCACCGCGCGCGCCGCTCGGTGTTCGGCAACCGGCCCCTCGACGTGGCACGTCACCTCGGCGGGCCGCTCGTCGTGCGGGCGCTGGCGCCCTTCTGGGCCGAGACGTGGCTGCGCGCGAGGGCAGCCTGATGCGCGCGATCGTCACCGGCGGAGCAGGGTTCATCGGCTCGCACGTCGTCGAGGCGTTGCTCGGCCGCGGCGACGAGGTCACTGTCGTCGACAACTTCGCGAGCGGCAAGCGCGAGAACCTGTTCGAGCGTGCGCGTCTGGCGGAGCGCGACATCCGCGAGGATCTCGGTGGCCTGTTCGACGACGTGCGTCCGGAGCTCTGCTTCCACCTGGCCGCGCAGGCGGACGTGCGTGTCTCCGTAGCCCAGCCCGACGTCGACGCAGACGTGAACGTAATCGGCACCGTCCGCGTGCTCGAGGCGGCCCGCCGGCACGGCACGAAGATCGTGTTCAGCTCGACGGGCGGAGCGATCTACGGGGAGTGCGAGCGGCCCGCTCTCGAGTCGGCCGCACGAAACCCGATCGCGCCCTACGGCGCGTCGAAGCTCGCCGGCGAGGAGTATCTCTCGACGTACAACCGTCTGTACGGAACCGGCCACGTAACGCTTCGGTACGGGAACGTCTTCGGGCCGCGACAGGACCCGCACGGCGAGGCAGGGGTCGTCGCCATCTTCTTCCGGCGCCTGGCGAACGGCGAGCCGCCACGAATCTTCGGTGACGGCCGCCAGACGCGCGACTACGTCTTCGTCGACGACGTCGTGCGGGCCACGCTGGCGGCCACCAGCCGTGACGGCGGCGTGTTCAACGTCGGCACCGGGCGGGAGACGTCCGTCGTCGAGCTCTACGAGGCTTGCCGCCGCGTTTCGGGCGCCGAAGTCGAGCCCGAGTACGCGCCGCCGCGGCTGGGCGAGCTCCAGCGCAGCGTCCTCGACGTCTCGCTCGCCGAGCGGGAGCTGGACTGGCACCCGGAGCGCGGCCTCGAGGACGGCCTGCGAGAAACCTGGGTGCACATCGCCGGCGCGTAGGAGCGGCTGCCCCAGCGCCGACGGTCGCGCACGGGGGAGCGCCGTTACGACTCAACGCGACAGACGCCTGCGCCGTCAGTCCTGCATTCGCGGAAGGAGCGTGGCGTGCGGCAGCGAACCGAGGCAACGCGATGGACACTCCCATCACACCGCTCGAGACCCTCGTCGCTCCCTGGCGCAAGGCGACGCTCGTCGCGGCGGGCATCGCGATCGTCGAGCTGACGCTCGTCGTCGCGCTGATCGCCGTCCTCGTCTCACGTGAGGATGGCGTCGCGGCCGTGACTGCCCAGCCGAAGGCGGGCAAGCACGCGGCGGCCCAGACGCTGCCTCGCACGAAGACGCGCGTGCTCGTGCTCAACGGCAACGGCCGCGCCGGCGCAGCCGGTGCGATGGCCGAGAAGCTCCGCGGCTTCACGTATCGGGTCGCCGCCGTCGGCAACGCGACCCGCTCGGACTACGGCCGCAGCGTCGTGCTCTACCGGCCGGGCCGGGAGACCGAGGCGCGCCGCCTCGCACGCGACCTGGCGATCAAGCTCGTCGGCCCGCTCGACGGCCTGAACCGTGGCAAGCTGCACGGCGCCCACGTCGCGCTGATCCTCGGCCGCTAGCAGCCGGGCCAGGTCCGCGAACACGTCCTCGGGGTACGACGGGCGTGCCCGGTCGTAGGTCGGGCGCCTGCTCGAACGTCGCGCGCAGGCGGTCTCGGGTCAGCGCGCGGCCAGCTCGGCGAGCAGCCTTTGCGTGAGCGGGTCGTGCGGGTCGAGCGCGCGCGCCCGAGAGAGAGACCGTCCGGCCGCGTCGACGTCGCCCTGCGCGAGCTCGAAGGCGCCGCGGGCACGCCACGTCCGCGCGTTCTCGGGCTGCAGCTCGGTCGCCTCCTCGTGCAGCTCACGTGCGCGCTCGGCGTCGCCCGCGAGCTCCTCGGCGAGCGCCCACTCGCGCAGGATCTCAGCCGAGAGCGGGTTGAGAGCGTGCGCGTCCTCCGCCAGCTCGGCGGCGCGCACGGGATCGCTCGCGCGCACGGCGCGCGCGTCCTCGAGCGTCCGCTGTGCGAGGCGGGGCGCCGCAATCGACAGCACGGCCGTCACCCCCAACGCGACGGCGGCGACCGACGGCAACACGCGCGCGCGAGAGCGGGTCGTCTCGTGTCCGGCCGCGGCGAGCAGGCCGATGAGCAGGACCGCAGGCCCGGTCAGCGCGACGTAGTCCCAGTCGATCTCGACGAGCGCGTGCAGCCCGAAGCCGGCAAGCACGACGGCGAGCGCGCGCGCCGCGCCGTCCAGCCGCTTGACCGCTTCCGTCACCGCGACGATGGCCGCGCCGATCAGGACGACGAACACCGCCGCGCCGACGAATCCGAGCTCCGCAAGGAATTGAAGCGGCAGGCTGTGAGGCTCGGTCGTGTCCGACGCGTCGTCGCGGAACGGCCGGCGTGCCACCTCGAACGTCCCGGCGCCCGAGCCCCCGACGGGCCGGTCGCGGAAGATCTCGGTCGACTCCGTCCACCACGCCCAGCGGTCGCTCGAGCCGAGCTTGAGCAGGCGCCCAGGGCCCGCGTGGATGGTGAGCGGCCCAGTGTCGACGAGAGCGCCGGCGACGAGCGCTCCCGCCAGCGCGGCAACGGCCACCCCGCCGATCCCGAGCACGAGCCGGCGTCGCGTGCGATCCGGCAACGCCTCGACGTCCCGTCTCGCTAGCCCACGGCAGAGCAGCACGACGGCGAGCGCGCCGGCGCCAAGCGCAGCTCCGAAGACCAGACCGTCGTCAACGCGTACGTCACGCGGCTGCTCGTCGCTGGAAACGCCAGGCAACGCGAAGGCGACCACCGACACTGCTAGGGCCGGCACGGCGGCCGCCAAGAGCGTGAGCAGGCTCTCGAGGCGGCCCGGTGCCAGCACGAGCCAGAGCGCGACGCACGCCAGGGCGACCGCGAGGCCGCCTCGCGAGAAGGTCAGCAAGAGCGCGACCACCGCCGCGTAGACGAGCAGTGCGCCAAGCATGCGGCGGCGCGCGCCGGCCAGCCAGAGCGCGAGCGGCACCGCGCTCGCCGCGAGCAGCGCGAACGCATTCCAGTAGCCCACCGTCCCGCGGACCCGCCCGACTCGGTCGCCCTCCGGGTCGAGCGCCGGGACGACCTTTCCAGCGAGCGCCCAGACCACGGCGAGCCCGAGCGCGACCGCAAGCGCATAGGCCGCCAGTCGCGGCGCGCGCGCGCCCACCACCCCGCCTGCGGCGGCGCCGAGCAGCGCCAGCGCGAGGTAGATGAAGCTCTGGTTCAGGTAGTCCCACGAGCGGTCAGCCTCGACGGACCACACGATCGATAGACCCATCCAGAGAACGAACGCGGCGAGAGCGAGCAGGAACGCCGCTCCCGCACGCGTCAGCCGCGGAACGGTCAACCGGCCGGAGAGCGCAGCCGCCCCGACGGCGGCCGCCGCGACGAACGCGTACGCGCCAATCCACGCCAGGCGGCGCTCGCTTGCTCCACCGCTGAACAGGACACAGAGGAGAAGAGCTGCCGCGGCGAGCGCGGGGACGGCGGGCTCCCAGCGCGCCCGTCCGGAAGCCGCCCGCATCGCGCGCGAAGCTAGCACAGCCCGTCGGCCGAACCCGTAGTCGGTCAGCTTGTTCGTGAAGACGGGCGGCCCGCGTGTCACGCCCCGTCCACGGTTTCAGCGCGGCCTGCAAAGTGTCTAGAGGCCGGGCGTACCAGGGGATGGGGCGGCAGTCCGGGGGGAGCTGCGCTTCGGCACACCCGGCCTCGAGCCTGGCGACCATAGCCGAGATCTGTCCGGATGGCTAGGTCGATCCCCGAGCGTGGCACGCGGGTGCGAGGTCGGGTCGCTTCGCGCGAGCGGACGGTGAAGTCGCCGGCACGACGCCGGCCGTCGCCGCAGATGTCGCCCACATGTTTGGTCGCTGGACGAGCTGGTGAGTCTCCTTACGGCCGCAGAGAACGTCCCGACAAAGCGTAAGGCGTACACTAGGCGCGCCCGGGCGCGGTCAGAATCAAACTGACCCCCTACCCACTCCCGCGGCTTACATATCGCTTACAACCTGCACACCCCCGCATCACTCTCGTCGACGAGACTCCCCGCGTGTCCGGGCAGGCGACGACGATGACGCGTGCCCTGATCACCGGGCTCGCCGTCGCTTTGCTGCTCCTTTCCGCTGCCCCGGCGAGCGCCGCCACGCCGTGCTGGCTACAGGTGCACAACGACTGGAGTGACAACGGCCGCATCGACGGCAGGTATGCGGACAGCTGTTACGAGCAGGCGCTCCGCAATCTGCCGTCCGACGCGCAGATCTATTCCGACGCGGCCGACGTGATCGCCGCGGCGCGCGAGCGGGCGCTCCGGCGAAGTACTCAGGCGAGGCCGGGTCAGCCGGAAGCGAGGAGCAGGCCGAGAGGCGACGACGCGAACGGCCCGATCGGCACCGCGCTGAACTGGGGACAGCGGGCGGCCGGGGACATCCCCCTGCCGCTCTTCGCGCTCGCCGGCATCGCTCTGCTGCTGACGGCGGCGGGCGGCGCAGGCCTCGTCTCGCGGCGGCTGCACGCTAGACACGCGGCCCCCGGTGACGATCCGGGCGACACGGACAGCTAGCCCCGGTCCTGCCGTCCGCCACGGTCCCTATCGTGGCCCTTCCCGCCCGGCTGACGCCCTCGCGACGCCGCCGGCGGCAGGCAAACTTGTGATCTGGAG
>JACVRM010000102.1 GCA_014534415.1 Thermoleophilia bacterium
CACATCCGCGCGGACTTCAACTTCGCCTGGCCGACGGCGGAGGTCGCGGTGATGGGCCCCGAAGGCGCGGTCAACATCGTTTTCCGCCGCGAGCTCGAGGACGCGGACGATGCCGAGGCGCGCCGCGCGGAGCTGATCGCCGACTACCGTGAGCGGTTCGCGAACCCGTACGTCGCAGCGGAGCGCGGCTACCTGGATGAGGTGATCGAGCCGCGGCGAACGCGTCCCGTGCTCATCGACGCCCTCGGGACGGCGCTGACCAAGCGAGAGCAGCGCCCGCCGCGCAAGCACGGCAACATTCCGCTCTAGGCGCGCAGCCGCTGCACCGGCGCCCCAGCCGTTGTTGCCCGTCGCGCCCCTCGGGGGGACGACGGGTCCCACTCCGAACGCTACGCGAGGAATCGTGACGCGTGGGAGACCGCTGTGTGCCGAATCGCGAGCGGGGCTACGCGAGCCCGGCTTCGGCGAGCGGACGCCTGCCCCAAGCGAACCGCTCGCGGTACCAGCCGGTCGCAGTGGAGGAGAGAGCGACGCCGTAGCGCGATGAGTGAATCATCCAGCCGCCGCCCAGGTAGATCCCCGCATGGTCGACCGTCGCCGGCTTCGCGCGGGGGCCGCCCGGAGCGAAGAACACGAGGTCGCCGGGGAGCAGCCGGGCATACGCGACCCGGTTCGCCGCAGGCAGCTCGGCGGCGATGGCAGCCGCCGTGCGGCCCCGGATCGTCTTCGCCAGCGCCGCGCCGCCGGTATACGTCTGAAGCTTGTAAACGCGCCATAGGAAGCCCGAACAGTCGAAGCCGCCCTTGACGTCCTTGCCGAGCGGCGCCTGAGGAAGCTCGCTCGTGCCGCCCCAGACGTACGGATAGCCGATCAGCTTCACGGCCGTGGCCAGCACACGCTGCTGCCAGGGCGTCAGCGCAGGCAGCGTGAAGGTCGATGCACTCGTCTTCGCGTTGTCGAGTTCCCAGCCGTTGAAGCGGAGTATGCGGGCGGCCGAGTAGGCAGTCTCGGCGCGTGAGACCGGCTCGTCGGGTGCGAGCTCGAGGTCGTCCTGACCGTCAGGGTGGTTGTAGCGCAGGCCGAGCAGCCGGGCGACGACCTCGTTGCCGAAGCGGCTCGGCGGTGCGAGGCCCGCAGAGCGCGCGCCGCGCAAGAACGCGGCTGCGGACTCCGTCAAGCCGAGCGCGGCGACCAGCCGGGCGTCCAGCTGGGCGACGGTGACGCTCCCGGAAGCGGTGGTCGCGGGCACCCGTCGGCGGGTCAGACCGGCGACGAGCGAGTTGAGCTCGCTGCGCGTCAGCGCGTCGTCAGGCCGGAACGACGCGACGTCTTTCGCCATGAGACCACGCGAGACGACGGTGCGGATCTCGGCCTGTGCCCAGGACGGCCCGGACGGCTTCGCCTGGCCGGCGGCCGCGGCGAGGAGCGCGACCAGCGCGCAGCTGACGAGTATGAGGGGGCGTCTCACGCATCTCACATCGTCCGCGGAGCGCTGCGCACTACCCTAGAACGGGTGACTATCGATGCCACACCCCAGACGGGGGACACCGAGCGGAAGATCATCGCACGGGCCCTGGAGCGGTTACTCGGTCACGCCGAGCCGGCGGCTTACGTAAGTCGCTGGCGGCTCGCGGGTTTCCGCGAGAACGTCGAGCCGGACGAGTCGCCCCCCGAGGCGGGCAGGCCGCGCCGCACGCACGGCCCCACGCGCCCGTAGTCGGCCGCGAGACGATGGTAACCCGCGTGCCGCGAGCAGCACCGGCGGCGAAGTGGCGGAGGACGATCGCGGCGACCTAACGCGACGACGAGCGGCGCCGCCCGCGGTTCCGCGCGCGGACGGTCAGTCGTTCGCGAGGCCGATGCACAGGGACAATGATTGCGCCGTGCTGCCGTTCTCCAAGGTGCTCGTCGCGAACCGCGGGGAAATCGCGGTCCGGATCTTCCGCACGCTGCGCGAGTTCGACGTCGGCGCGGTGGCCGTCTACTCCGAGGCCGACCGCACGTCGCTGCACGTCGTGGTCGCGGACGAGGCATACCTGATCGGCCCCGGCCCGGCCGCCGGCAGCTACCTCAACGTCGCGCGCATCCTCGAGGCGGCAGAGCGCGCGGGCGCCGAGGCCATCCACCCGGGCTACGGCTTCCTCGCCGAGAACGCCGAGTTCGCGCGTGCCGTCGAGGCGGCCGGGCTCGTCTGGATAGGCCCGCCCCCCGATGCCATCGAGCTGATGGGCTTGAAGACGGCCGCTCGGACTCGAATGCGCGCGGCGGGCGTGCCGATCGTCCCCGGCACCACGGAGCCGGTTGTGTCGGCCGAGGAGGTGGCGCGGCTGGGCGACGAGATCGGCTACCCGCTTCTGATCAAGGCGGCCGCCGGCGGCGGAGGCAAGGGCATGAAGGTCGTCAGCGACGCCGCCGAGGCGGAGCGCGCGTTCGCGTCCGCGAGCCGCGAGGGCGAGAAGTACTTCGCGAACGCGGCCGTCTACGTCGAGCGCTACCTCGAAGACCCGCGCCACGTCGAGGTACAGGTGCTCGCGGACGCCCACGGCAACGTGATCCACCTCGGCGAGCGCGACTGCACGATCCAGCGCAGGCACCAGAAGCTGGTCGAGGAGACGCCTTCGCCCGCGGTCGATACGGCGCTGCGCGAACGGATCGGGGCGATCGCCGTAGACGCCGCACGCGCCGTCGGGTACCGCTCGGCGGGGACGATCGAGGGGCTGCTCTCGGCGGAGGGCGAGTACTTCTTCATGGAGATGAACACACGCATCCAGGTCGAGCACACGGTCACCGAGATGGCGGTCGCCGTCGATCTCGTGCGCGAGCAGCTGTTGATCGCGGCGGGTGAGCCGCTATCGCTGCGCCAAGAGGACGTCTCGCTGGGCGGGCACGCCATCGAGTGCCGGATCAACGCCGAGGACGCCTCTCGTGGCTTCGTGCCCACGCCGGGGCGGATCGCGGGCTACCGGGAGCCGGCCGGGCCGGGCGTGCGTGTCGACTCGGGCGTCGCCGACGGCTCGGAGGTCTCCGGCTTCTACGACCCGCTGATCGCGAAAGTGATAGTCCACGGCGTGAATCGTGACCACGCGCGGCGGCGCATGCTGCGGGCGCTTGCCGAGTACCACATCGGCGGCATCACCACGCTCGTCGACTTCCACCGCGCGCTCCTGTCGCATCCCTGCTTCGTCGAAGGCGGCACATGCCACGGCATCACCGAGTCCGAGCTTCTCGTAGAGCAGGCGCGCCAGTTTTCTCATCAGACAACAAAGATACCGGAGAGGTCGGACAGCGGGGGAACGCTCGAGCGCCGAACCGTCGTGGAGCTCGACGGTCGCCGCTACGACGTCACGCTGCTCGTCCCGGAGCCGCCGCATGCCGAACTGGCGCGACGCCGACGCGAGCGCGCCCGTACTCGTGGCGGGGCTCACGCCGCGGCGCGCGACGCGGTCATCAGCCCCATGCAGGGCACGGTGCTCGCCGTCCGCGTCGCCGAGGGCGACGAGGTCCAGCCCGGCGACGTCATCTGCATCGTCGAGGCGATGAAGATGGAGAACGAAATCACTGCGCACCGCGCCGGCCGGGTCACGGAGCTGTCCGTCGCGGAGGGCGCTTCGGTGACGACCGGCCAGGCCATCTGCGTCGTGGTGCAGGAGGGCGATGACGCGCTCGGCTAGGCCGTTGTGCGCTGAGATCTCGAGTGACGGCGCCGAGCCGCTCGACGCGACGGCGAGCCGCGTCGACCACTGGCTGCTCGTCGAGTACCCCGGCGTGTGGAGCCGCGACGTCCTCGGCGGCAGCCTCCTGCAGAACGACGTCAAGACCGCGGTTCGCGAGCAGCTTGCCAGCCTCCCGCATACCCGCTTGCTCTTCATCCGCCGCCCCGGCCGGCGGGCGGCCGCCGGCCGCCGCGTGTACGTGGTGCGGAGCGGCGAGCGCGAGGGCGCCGCCTGGCGCGGCGAGATCGCAGACTACGCCGAACTCGCTGCGCTCGACGTCGCCGCCGTCCTTGCCGACGGCGCCGGCTTCGCGACACCGGTCCGGCACCCGCTGCTCCTCGTCTGCACGCACGGCAAGCGCGATCGCTGCTGCGCCCGCTACGGACGGCCGCTCTACGACCGTGTCCGCGAATGGGTCAATGAGGATTGGGTCTGGCAGTCGACCCACGTCGGGGGCGACCGCTTCGCGGGCAACCTCGTGTGCCTGCCCGAAGGCCTGTACTTCGGGCGCGTCGGCGCGGACGCCTGGCCGCTGCTCGACGAGTATCTGGCGGGCCGCATCTGGCTCGACCGCTACCGGGGTCGCTCGTGCCACCCGTTTCCCGCGCAGGCGGCCGAGCGGGCAGTTCGGAAGGCAACCGGGCTGACCGCGTTCGGGGACGTGACGGTGGAGAGCCTGCGGCGGGCCGGCCACGACGCCTGGCTCGCCCGGCTCGTCGCCGGCGAAACGTCGTACGAGGTCGACGTGCGACTGCACCGGGGTGAGCTCACCTACCTGACGTGCGACGCGCTGACGCTCCGGCATCCGCGCCGCTACGTCGCCGCAACGCCGCGCGCGACCTAGCTCAGCCGTCCCGGGCGACGATCCGCAGGAAGCCCTCCAGGACGAGGCGGCGGACGAGCACCAGTCGACCCGCCTCGTCGAGGCGGCCGGGCAGGTCGGCGGGCGCGAATGGGGCGGCGGCGCTCGCCGCGTACTCCAGCTCTTCACGCACGCGCGCGGGAAAGCGCAGCTCGACGTCCTCGAACTGAAGCAGCACCGCGTCTTGCTCGCCGCGCGACAGCCGCGCGAGGACGGTCGGTCGCCGCTCCACCGCGGTCTCGAGACCGAGCGCCTCGACCTCGCGCAGCTGGTCGAACGCGTCGGCGAGCACGGGCCGGCGCGTCCGCACGAGCCGCTCCTCGCGTCGTCGCTCGACGTCGCCGGCGCCCAGTCGTCGCTCGAGCGCGTCGACGAGGTCGTCCGGGCTGCCGACGGCCGAGCGCCGGAAGGCGAGCTCGTCCGCGCACTCGTCGAGCGCCGCCCTGAACGCGTCGAGCCAGGTGTGGACGTTGACGCCGACCGTCAGGTGGAGCGAGTCCGACTCCGAGGTGAGGGCCTCGTGCAGCCAGCCGCGCGGCACGTAGAGCGTGTCGCCCGGGCGCACGGTGACGTCGAGCAACGGCCGGCCCGGGCCGCCCATCTCAGGCCGGTAGCGCTGACTGCGGAGCGGCAGCTCGAACACCGGCGCGTACACGCGCCAGCGCTTCTCGCCGGCGGTCTGGAGCACGAAGACGTCGTGCGTGTCGTGATGTACCGGCAAGCCCTGTGCCGCCGGCGGGGTGTAGTAGGCATTGACCTGCACGGGCTCGCGCAACTCCTGCTCGAGCGAGCGGGCGAACTCGGCGACCGGCGCGTGCGCAATGTGCAGTGCCTGCAGCACGATCGTCGCGCCGCGCTCGAACTCGTGAATCGCCCGCCGAACGTCGACGGTGCCGGTGAACGGGCGCGGCCGCCACGGAAGGTCGACCGTGTAGTCGCCGGCGGCGAGTTGCGCGCCCGCCTTGACCAGGCGCACCGCCGGGAAGCGTAAGGCGGTCGACGTGACGAGCCGCTCGGCCTCGTCGCGCGAAAGCAGGTCGAAGAAGCGCCCGTCGTCGCGCGGAACGTAGAGCGGCCTGCGCTCCCAGTAGTCGCGCAGGAAGCGTTCGCGCGCAACCGGCTCGACGCAGCGCTCGAGAGCGCTAGACGTCCGTGTCGTCTGCGTCGGCGTCGGTGTCGTCCGCGTCCGAGTCGCCCAGGTCCTGGTCCGGATCGTCCTGGTCGGCGTCGGCGACCTGGGCGGCCGGGTCGCCGTATCCCGTCGTGATCTCGTCGTCGGTCAGTGTGGTCAGCTCGTCGTCCATCGTGCCTCCTCCGTCGGGAAGCCGAGTCTAGAGCGTCCGCTGGTACGAGCGGAAGGCCCACGTCGCGAACGCGGTCGCTGCGGCGGTGAAGCCGGCGAGCAGGCCGAGCGAGAGTGCCACGAGCGGCCAGTCCGGGTCGGCCAGCACCGGCTCGCGCGCCGCGTCGACGGCCCACTGCACGGGGTTGAAGCGAGCCGCCCACTGCATCCAGCCCGGGATCAGGTCGAAGTCGATCAGCATCGCCGAGAAGAACATGAGCGGAAGGCCGATGAAGTTCGCGACCGCGATCATCGTGGCCTCGCGACGGGTGAGCAGCGCCACGCCCTGCGAGATCCCCGAGAACCCGGCCGCAACGAGCATCCCGGCGACGAGAATCGCCGCCCAGCCGTCCGGGCCGCCGTTCTGCGCGCCGAGCGCCAGCGCGACGACGAGGATGATGACGCCCTGGATGGCGGCCGTGGCCGCTGCGCGCATGACCTGCGAGAGCACGATCGCGCTCCGCCGCGCGGGCGTGGCCAGGAAGCGCTCCACGACGCCGCGGTCGAGGTCGGTGATCATCCCCATGCCGCTCCACGTGCCGCCGAAGAAGGCCGTCATGATCACGACCGCGGGTGCGAGGAAGTCGATGTACGAGTCGGTGTCGAAGCCGGGCAGCTCGACGATGCGCCGGAAGAGCTGGCTGTACAGAACCAGCCAGATCATCGGCTGGATCAGCATCATCACGATCCAGATGGGCTCGCGCGCCAGGTTGCGCGCCTGGCGGCCGACCATCCACCAGCTGTGCGCGACCGCCTCGGTCATGCGCCGGCCGCGTCGTCCGAGCGGAAGTCGCGGCCCGTGTAGTGCAGGTAGACGTCGTCGAGCGACGGACGCGCGATCGTCACCGACGCGACCGGCAGGCCGCGCGATTCGAGCGCTGAGAGGATGACCGGCACCGCCTGGGCGCCGTTCTCCGCTCGCGCGCGAAGATGGGTGCCGTCGACCGATGCCTCGAGCACCGATGCGAGCCTGGCCACGATGCGCTCCGCGTCGGTGCCGCGACCGTCGGCCAGCTCGACGGTG
Organism: Thermoleophilia bacterium; assembly: GCA_014534415.1. Lineage (GTDB taxonomy): Bacteria > Actinomycetota > Thermoleophilia > Gaiellales > Gaiellaceae > JACVRM01. The sequence goes on from JACVRM010000102.1 coordinate 6,942, forward strand.
ACGGCATCGCCGCGCAGTGCGCGCTTCAGCTCCTCGGGTGTCCCCTCGACGACCACGCGGCCGCGACTGACGATGGCGAGCCGGTCGGCGAGCTCATCGGCCTCCTCGAGATAGTGGGTCGTGAGGAGGATGGTGAGGCTCTCGGCCTCGGCGAGTCGGGCGAGCTCGTCCCACATCGCCACCCGTGCCTCCGGGTCGAGCCCCGTTGTCGGCTCGTCGAGGAAGAGCACCTGCGGGCGGTGCACGAGGCCGAGCGCCACGTCGAGCCGCCGTTTCATGCCGCCCGAATAGCCGCGCACGACACGGTTCGCGGCGTGCCGGAGATCGAAGAGCTCGAGCAGCTCGTCGACCCGTCGCGTCAGCTCGCGTCCGCCAAGGCCCTGAACTCGGCCCTGGAGCACGAGGTTCTCCCGGCCGCTGGCGTAGGTGTCCACGCCGGATGCCTGCGGCACATAGCCGATCGCACGCCTGACGCGGTTCGGATCGCGCAGTACGTCGTAGCCGGCGACGGTCGCGCGCCCGCCGTCGGGTGTCGTCAGGGTGACCAGGATGCGGACCGTCGTAGACTTGCCCGCGCCGTTCGGGCCGAGCAACCCGAAGACCTCGCCGGCACGCACCGTGAACGAGACACCGTCGAGCGCGCGGACGTCCTTGGCGTACGTCTTCTCGAGTCCCTCTGCGACGATCGCATCCATCGTCCTGAGCGTACCGACAGCCTTGCGGCGGGATGATCGACGGCGCGCGGCGGCTCGCGGACGAGCGCCGGCGCTCCCGACCGTCGTGGTGCCCGAGGTACCAGTCCGACGCGCGCGCCCCACCCAAGGGTGGGGAGTCATCCACCCGCCACCCGCCGACCACGGTACCGCCCAACCCGTCACACCACTGCGCCGCGTCCGTGCCCAGGGCGTGAATCCACAGCCGCCGCGCGCCCGTCAGTAGAGTCCCGCGCCGGTGGATCTCTACGAG
>JACVRM010000095.1 GCA_014534415.1 Thermoleophilia bacterium
CCCGTTGCGGATCGCATCGCTCGGCGAGTGGATGACGACCGGTCGGCCGTGGATACGGATCTCGCCCTCGTCCGGCCGGTACAAGCCGTAGACGATGTTCATGAGCGTGGACTTCCCGGCGCCGTTCTCGCCGAGGAGCGCATGCACTTCACCGCGGCGGAGATCGAAATCGACGCGGTCGTTGGCGACGACGCCGGGAAACTGCTTCGTTATCGCCCGAAGCTCGAGGACGGGCGTCTCGTCGGCCATCGAGCCGGAATCCTAGGGGGCGAGACGATGCCCGCCCCCCAGAACGTTCGTGCTTACTTCGCCGGCGGCCTGACCCTGCCGCGTGCGATCAACCTGGCGAGCGCGTCCGTGGTCTTCTTGTACTGCGCACGCACCCGCGCGGGAAGCCGCGTGCTCAGCCGCCCGTAGCCGACTCCGCGGTTCTTGACCGTGTAGACCTTGTTGATGCCTCCTCGGAAGCCCGAAGGGTTCTTCTTGTAGGCCGCGATCACGTCGTAGACCGCGACGTCGACCTTCTTCTGGGCACTCGTCAGGACGTGCTTGCCCAGGAAGTACTGGTCGTTGTCGACACCGATTCCCCACACGCCGCGACTCTTGGCCGCGTCGAGCGCACCGAGGCCGCACTGGCCGGCTACCTGGAAGACGACCTTCGAGCCGCGTGCGATCTGGCTGAGCGCGGTCGCCCTGCACTTCGCCTGGTCGGAGAACGTCGGATCGTTCGCGTAGTTCACGAGCACCCGTACGGCCTTGTTCGCCCTCTTCGCGCAGAAGTTGTAGCCCGAGATGAAGGCCACGATCGCCGGCACCCTGTTCGCCCCAACGGCCGAGATGATGTCGCGTCCCGGCAGTCGCTTGACCTCGAGAGCGGCGATGTGGCCGACGAGGCAGCCCGCCTCGGCCTCCCTGAAGATCAACCCCCGGACGTTCGACGGGTTTCCCTCGACGAGCGCGACGGGAACGTCGATGCCCGCGAACTTCTTGTCCCTGAACGTGGGAGCGACCTTCCCCAGCGGCTCGAACATGAGGAACCCCACGCCGATGATCAGGTCGTATTCGCCCTGCGCCGCCCTGGTCAGGTTCGGTATGCGGTCGGCGGCGGTCTGGGTGATGAAGACGCGGCCGCCCACGTCGAGCTGCCTGATCGCCCGTTGCAGTCCGACGTTGGACAGGCTGTTAAAGCCCTTGTCGTTGAGCCCGCCGATGTCGGTGACGACCGCCACTTGGATCTCCTGGCTCGGAGCCGCCTGGCTCGAGCTTCCTGCGATAGCCGCCCCGATGACTGTGGCGACGAGAGCCGCGAGCGCAACCAGCGACAGAGGCAAGAATCGTTTCAACAGACTCCCTCCTTCGCGGGGAGTTTGCGGTCCCCGCCTAAAGAAACGCTGCGCAAACCGGCGCGATCCTATACCGGTTTGACCCCTACATCAGGTGAGACGGGGCTCCACCGGGCGAGGTTAGCCGGCCAAACGTGCGGATTCTGTAAGGCGTCAGGAGACGCGCTCGAGCACCCGGTCCAGCTCCTGCTCCTCGACCAGCACCCGCCGCGGCTTCGAGCCCTCGTAGCCTGAGATGATCCCGCGTCGCTCCAGCATGTCGATCAACCGGCCCGCGCGCGTGTACCCGACGCGCAGACGGCGCTGGAGCAGCGAGACCGACGCCGTCTGCGTCTGCACGACGATCTCGATCGCGCGGTCGAGCAGCGGGTCCTCGTCTGGGTCGAAATCTTCATCTCCCGCCTCGGCGTCGACCGGCTCCTCGGGCGCCTGGAGCAGCGACTCGTCGAGCTCCTGCTCGCGCTGCACGCGGCACTGCTCGACGATCAGCGCGATCTCCTCCTCCGTGACGTACGCGCCCTGCACGCGCTGCAGGCGCGACGTGCCGAGCGGCTTGAACAGCATGTCGCCCTGGCCGAGCAGGCTCTCGGCTCCGGCCTGGTCGAGGACGACACGCGAGTCCGTCTGGCTCGAGACGGCGAACGCGATGCGAGACGGCACGTTCGCCTTGATCATCCCGGTGATGACGTCCACCGACGGCCGCTGTGTCGCCAGCACGAGGTGGATGCCGACGGCGCGCGACTTCTGCGCGAGGCGGATCACGGCGTCCTCGACCGCCTGGGGCGAGATCATCATCAGGTCGGCGAGCTCGTCGATGACGACGAGCAGGTACGGGAGCGGGTCGTCTCCGCGCTTCCGCAACGCGCGGTTCGCTTCGGGCAGGTTGCGCGCGCGCACGGTCGCCAGCCGCTCGTAGCGGCGGTCCATCTCGGCGACGACGTTGGCGAGCACCGAGGACGCCTCCTTCGGGCTCGAGACGACGGGCGTGAGCAGGTGAGGGATCGACTCGTAGTACGACAGCTCGATCCGCTTCGGGTCGATGAGGATCAGCCGGACCTCGTCGGGCGTCGAGCGCAGCAGAATCGACGTGAGCAGCGTGTTGATGCAGCCGGACTTCCCGGAGCCGGTCGTGCCGGCGATGAGGATGTGCGGCATGCGGGCGAGATCCGTCCAGACCGCGTTGCCGGAGATGTCCTTGCCGAGCCAGACGGCGAGCGGGCTGGCGGTCTGCGGGAGGTCGTCGTAGATGTCCCCGAGCGTGACGAGGTTCGGCGCGAGGTTGGGAACCTCCACCCCCACGGCCTGCTTGCCCGGGATGGGAGCGAGGATCCGGATCTCGGTCGTTGCCAGCGCGTACGAGAGGTCGTCCTTGAGGGCGGCCACCTTCGACATCTTGGTTCCGGGTGCGAGCTGGAGCTCGTAGCGGGTCACGCGAGGGCCCGAGATCTGGCCGATCACCGAGGCGTCGATGCCGAAATAGCCAAGCGCTGCGATGAGCGCGTCGGCTACCTGGGCGCCGGCCTCACGACCGCCCGCCGCAGCTGGCGGAGAGCGGCGGAGCAGCGTGCGATCGGGCAAGCGGTAGTCGGCGACCCGCTTCGCACCCGGCAGGGCGTCTTCCGCGGACACGTCGTCGGGCGGATCCGGCTCGAGTTCGACGCGCAGTGCGACCGGCTGAGGCGCGCGCTCGCCGACGACGTCCGGATACGCGGCGACGGCGTCCACCGGCGGCTCTGCTGGGGCGACTTTGTGGCTGTCAGCCACGAGCGGTTGGCGCGGCACGCGCGGCGGCTCGGGGCGTTCGAGCGAGCGCCGGGCCGCTACGGTCGCGCGACGCACGACATGCCCCGAGCGCCGCACGAACGCGCCGATCGAGGCGCCCGTCAGCAGGAGCGCGCCGACGAGTGTCGCGGTGGCGCCGAGCAGGATGCGTCCCGTGCCGCCGACCACGCGTGCAACCGCGTCGTCCAGACCCTCCCCGACTAGGCCGGCACTCGCCCCGAGCACCAGGAACACGCCCAGCACGACGACGAGCGCGCCCGTGCGGAACGGCCGCATATCGAGCAGCTCGCTGCGCGCGACCAGCAGGCTGCCGGCCACGAGCAGCGCGGCGGGGAGCAGGTAGGCGACGGCGCCGATCGCACGGTCGAGACCTTCGACGATTGCCGCGCCCGCGAAGCCCCCGCTCCACCCGAGGTACAGCAGCGAGGCGAGGAAGAGTCCGAGCGCGCAGACCGCGAGCCCGACGAGCTCGGAACGCTGAGCGCGGCGTGCGCGCTTGCCCGTCCGGCGCTTGACCCGCGTCGGCTTGCGCGGCCGGAGCGGACGCTTCTTCTGGCGGCGCGCCATGGGCCGCCTCTTTCGACGTGTCGCCGCTCTCCCCTCTGCGGGCCGCGGCGTCGAGGAGAACGGGCCCCTCTACGCAGCCAGCGCGCGCAGCTCGGCCGCCGCACCGTCGACCAGATTCTCGCGCAGGTCGAACAGGCCCGCCCAGAGCGACGAGCGGTCCGGCACCGCGTCCCAGCGAGCCGCCGCGGCGAGCCCCTCGAGCGCGCGGACGAAGACAGCCAGCTCGAGGTATGCGTGCGCGACGCGAGCCGGCGACGCCGCTACGCCCGCGCGTTGGAGCACGGGCTCCCACTCCACGAATTCGGCATGCGACGGCTGCCCGTACCACGATTGACCCTCGGCCAGTTCGGGCTCGAGCTCGAGCAGGTAGCGGCCGAGCGGCTCCTCGAGGCCGGCGAGCGCGGTCTCCGCGCGCTCGGCGGCGCGGCGCAGGGCGGCCTGGCGGCGTCCCGCCGTGCAGGGTTCGGCGTCCCCGCGCGCCCACCGCTCGAGAAGCCGGCAGAACGCGAGCGCCGCCGCCTCGCAGGCGCCGAGCTGCGCGATCAAGAGCGCGCCGGTGCCGGTCTCGGACGCCGAGTGCGTCGCCAGGACGTCGGCCCAACCCGGCTGCCGTTCGCGGACGGTCATCTCTCGCGTTTCCGGGGCGGGAGCGTCACACTTCCACTATGACGGGCAGGATCATCGGTCGCCTCCCCGTCCTCTCGTAGAGCAGCTGGCCGAGGCCGTCGTGCAGGTGCTCCTGCAGCAGCTTGATCTCGGTGACGCGCTGCTCGACGCACTCGCGCAGGACCCGATCTGCCTCGGAGCGCATCTCGTCGAGCATCGGCGCCGCGTCGCCGAATCCGCGGACGATCAGCTCCGGCGACGAGGCGAGGTCGCCGTTCGTCGTTCCGACCGTGGCCACGATGATCACCACGCCGTCCTCGGATAGCCGGCGGCGATCGCGCAGCGCCACGTCTCGCACGTCGCCCACCCCCAGACCGTCGACGAAGGTGACGCCGGCTTCGATCCGGTCGACCACGCGGACGCCGCCGCGCGACAGCTCCACGACCGAGCCGTTCTCGGCGAGCACGATCGCGTCGGCCGGGACGCCCGCCTCCTGCGCGAGCCGCGCGTGCGCGGCGAGCATGCGGAACTCCCCGTGCACCGGCATGACCGCCCGCGGGCGAAGCAGCGACAAGACGGTGCGGATCTCCTCGGCATTCGCGTGCCCCGACGTGTGGACGAGGGCGTTCTCCTCGTGCAGCACCTCCGCGCCGAGCTTGGCGAGGCCGTTGATGGTGTGGTGCACCCGCAGCTCGTTGCCCGGAATCGGCTTCGCCGAGATGATCACCGTGTCGCCCCGCTCCACACGGACGGCTGGGTGGTCGTTGTACGCGATGCGCGTCAACGCCGAAACCGGCTCGCCCTGGCTGCCCGAGCACAGGATGAGAAGCTCATGCGGGCGGTAGTCGTCGAGCTCGGGCGGCCGCACGAAGATCTCTTCGGGTGCTTCGAGATAGCCGAGGTTGCGCGCGATGTTGAGGTTCTTGCGCATCGAGCGACCGATCAAGGCCACCTTCCGCCCGACTTCGGCCGCCACGTCGATCGCCTGCTGCATGCGGTGGATATTGGAGGCGAACGAGGAGACGAGAATGCGTCCGCGCCGGACGGGGATCAGCTGCCGGAACGCCTCCCCTACGACGCGCTCGGAGAGCGTCACACCCGGCCGCTCGGCGTTCGTCGAGTCGCCGACGAGCAGGTCGACGCCGCGGTTGCCGATGTCGGCGAGGCGCCCCACGTCGGTCTTGATGCCGTCGACCGGCGTGTGGTCGATCTTGTAGTCGCCGGTGTGCAGGACGCGCCCGGCGGGCGTGTCGAGGACGACCGCGACGGTGTCCGGGATCGAGTGTGCCATCCGCACGAACTCCACGCGGAACGGGCCTAGCTCGACGGGCGTGCCGTGCGGGTCGACCTCGCACAGCTCCGCCGCGCGTAGCAGGCCGTGCTCGTCGAGCTTCGACTGGACAAGGCCGAGCGTCAGCTTGGTGGCCCAGATCTCGCGGACCGCTACCTCGCGCAGCAGGTACGGCAGCGCACCGACGTGGTCCTCGTGGCCGTGCGTGAGCACGACGGCGCGGACTCGCGCAGCGCGCTCTCGCACGTAGCCGAAGTCCGGCAGGACGAGATCGACGCCGAGCTGTTCGTCCCGTGGGAACGCCAGGCCGGCGTCCACGACCAGGATGTCGCCGCCGGTCTCGTAGACGGTCATGTTCTTGCCGACCTCGCCGAGGCCGCCGAGCGGAATGATCCGGAGTACCGGCTCGGGCATCGAGGCAGTGTAACGAGGCGTTCTCCGGCGCCCAGACGCTGGCCTTCCGCCCGCCAAGATCACCCTTTAAGGGGTCGTTGCCGGATGCCTCGTCCCGGACAACAAGGGCATGCGGCTCATACATAGACGCGCCGTCCCCTTCATCGTCGGCGCACTCACACTCGCATTCGCCTCTCCCGCCGCGGCCGCAATCGGTTTCGGAGGGAAGGTCGATGCCCGCGTGGTGAAAGCGGCGTGCGCAAAGGGGGCGTACCGACCGAAGACCACCACGTGCTCCAGGCTGGCGAGCTCTCGCCCGCTCAACGTCATCATCACCGGCCGGATTCTCAACCGGGCCGGACTCGACGGAGACGTCGTCCTCGGCGAGACCCTCAAGATCATCGGCGGCCGCAGCGCCGTCGTCCAGGCGCGTGACCTGCCGAAGCTGGCTCGCTCGCGCGGCGTCCGCCACATCTCGATGGACGCACCGATTCGATTCGCGCGTTCGACGGAATCTCTGAGCTTCACGCCGTTGACCACGCTCTATCCGCTCGTCTCCGGAATCCCGGCCGCTTGGAGAGCGGGCCTGGATGGGGCGAGCGCGGGTATCGCCGTGATCGACAGCGGCGTGAACCCGGTCGCCGACCTTACGGGTCGCGTGACACGTATCGCGCTGCCCGGGCAGTCGGGGTCGCTCGACGACACGTACGGCCACGGGACGTTCGTGGCGAGCGTCGCCGCGGGCCTCAGTACCGACCAGCGGTACGTCGGCGTCGCACCGGCCGCGCCCATCTTCGCGTTCAACGTGAACTCGGCGACGGGCGTGAACTCGAGCGACGTGATCGCCGCGCTCGACTGGATCGTCGCGAACGGCAAGGCACGCGGCATCCGGGTGATCAACCTCTCGCTGAGCGAGACGCTGCCGAGCTCGTACAAGACGAACGCGCTCGACCGTGCCGTCGAGGCGGCCTGGCGGGCGGGCTTCGTTGTGGTGACGTCCTCGGGGAACGCCGGTGCAAACTCGGTGTACTACGCACCCGGCAACGACCCGTTCGTCATCACGGTCGGGGCCTCCGATCTGGCCGGCACGCGCGAGACCGGCGACGACACGCTCGCCTCGTTCTCGTCCTTCGGCGTGACGGGTGACGGCTTCGTGAAGCCGGAGATCGTCGCTCCCGGCCGGCACATCGTGTCGGCGATCCCGACCGGCTCGACGCTCCAGCTGATGGCGCCCGATGCCAACCAGGTCGAGCCGGGCTACGTGCGCATCAACGGTACGTCGTTCGCTGCTCCGCAGGTCGCGGCCGCGGCCGCCCTGCTGCTCGAGCTGCGTCCCGAGTACACGCCCGACCAGGTGAAGTGGCTGCTCGCCAACACGGCACGGCCGCTGCCGGGCAGCGACGCACCCGTTCTCAACCTCGAGGCCGCGCTCGCGTACACGGGTACGCCGCCGTCGGCGAACCAGGGTCTGACGTTCTCGACCGGGCCGACCACGAGCACGAGCGGTTCGTCCGCGTACAACTCGGGCGCCACGGACGCGGTCTCGTGGGAGCGCGCCGCGCTGAAGTACGAGAAGCGGCCCGCGTGGGACCTCGCTGGCGATGCCTGGCAGAAGGCCGCCGACGCATGGACGAAGGCGAGTCTCCCGCTGAAGGCCGCGGCCGCGTACGATCGCTCGGCCGCTGCCTGGGCGCAGTTCGGCAAGTGGGACGTCGCGGCGACTGCCTTCGAGTCCTCGGCGGCAGCACTTCGAAGCGCCGGCCTGCTCGAGTGGGAGCCGGTCGCTCTCGAGCTCGCGGCGAACGCCTTGCGCGTCGCCCGGGCACCCGACAAGGCCGCGCTCGCGATGGAGCGGGCCGCGGGGCTCTGGGAGAAGGGCTTCGCCGGCCAGGCCGCCGTCGAGGCCTGGAAGAAGGCGGCTGCCGCCTGGACGCAGAAGGGCGACGGCTTCCGCGCGACCACCGCGCTCTCCAGAGCGAACCTGGTCGCCACCGCGTCCTCGTCGTGGAACGCTTCGAGCTCCTGGAATGCCTCCTCGAGCTGGAACGCGTCCTCATCGTGGAACGCCTCGAGCTCCTGGAATGCCTCCTCGAGCTGGAACGCCTCCTCGAGCTGGAACGGCGCCGGCTTCACCGCGTCGTCCTCGTGGAACGCCTCGAG
>JACVRM010000011.1 GCA_014534415.1 Thermoleophilia bacterium
GCGATCCGGCGGACCGAGGGCTCGCGCCTGATCGCGTCCGCCGGCAGATTCGCGGCAGCCTCGAACGGCTCGGCGTCGAGCGAATCGCCCTCTATCTGATTCACGAGCCCGACCCCCGAACGGCCCCTGCCGAGACGCTGCGCGCGCTCGACGGGCTCGTTCGCGACGACCTCGTCGGCGCAATCGGCGCCAGCAACGTCGACCGCGCCTACCTGGAGGAGGCACTCGAGATCTCGCGACGCGAGGGCCTCGCCCGCTTCGAATGCGTGCAGAACTCCTACTCGCTGCTCGACCGAGAGGTGGAGACGGGCGTCCTGTCGTTCTGCGCCGAGCATGGCGTCGCGTTCACCGCGTTCAGTCCGCTCGCGGGCGGCTGGCTGACAGGCAAGTACGGGCGCGATCGGCGGTTCCCGGCGGGCTCGCGGATGACCCTGCGTCCCGAACCGTACGCGCACCTGCGCGCTGACGCGGTGTACGAGGCGCTCGACGAGCTTGCCCGGGCCGCGGCCGAGCGCGCCGTCGACATGGCGACGCTCGCGCTCGCCTGGCTGCTCTCGCACCCGGACGTCACGGCGGTCGTCGTCGGGCCTCGGCGGCCTGCACACCTGGAGCCGGCGCTCGCCGCCCTCGGTCTGCCGCTGTCGAACGGCGAACGGGATGCGCTAGCGTCGCTCTTTCCGTGAGCCTGCTCGTCCTCAGCTACGCAGACGTCGAGCGGCTTCTCCCGATGGAGGAGTGCGTCGACGTCATGGAGGACGCGCTCGCCGCGCTCGCCCGCGGTGAGCTGTTTCAGCCGCTCCGGTCGATCGCGCGGCCGCCCGATGCCCCCGGCCTCATCGGCCTGATGCCCGCGTACCGCGCGGGCGACCGGGCCGTCTATGCGCTCAAGGCGCTGACGGTCACGCCGGAGAACCCGGCACGGCACGGCCTCGACGCCCACCAGGGTGGCGTGCTCGTCTCGGACGGTGAGACGGGAGAGCTGCTCGCGCTCGTCAACGCGTCCGCGATCACCGAGATCCGTACTGCGGCAGTGTCTGCCGTGGCGACCCGGCACCTGGCGCGCGACGAGACCCGCGAGCTCGCGATGCTCGGCGCGGGCGTACAGGCGCGCTCGCATCTGCGTGCCATGGCAGCCGTGCGGCCGTTCGAGCGCGCGCGCGTCTGGAGCCCGACCGAGGCGAATGCGCGGCGGCTGGCCGACGAGGCCGATGCGGCATTTCCCGTAGAGGTCGCCGGATCCGTCGAAGAGGCGCTGCGCGGCGCCGACGTCATCGTGACGGCGACGGCAGCCCGGGAGCCGGTCGTCAGGCGCGAGTGGCTGGCCGACGGCGCGCACGTCAACGCCGTCGGCGCCGGCTTTCCGCATACGCGGGAGCTGGACGGCGCGACGGTTGCGGCGGCAAAGCTCGTTGTCGACCGCCGCGAGTCGGCGGAGAACGAGGCGGGCGACTACCTGCTCGCGGTGGAAGAAGGTGCAATCGGGCGCGATCACATTCATGCCGAGCTCGGCGAGGTCGTGATCGGCGTAGCCGCCGGGCGCCTCTCGCGCGACGAGATCACGCTGTTCAAGTCGGTGGGTATCGCGATCGAGGACCTCGCCGCCGCGGACCACGTGATTCGCAAGGCACGCGAGCAGGGCGTCGGCGTCGAGGTTCCGTTCTGATCCCGCTCGACGCGATCCGGCGAGCCCGCGAGGTGCTCGCCGGGACCGCCCTGCGAACGCCGCTCGTCCGCGTGCTCGCTGAGGACGCTTCGTCACACATTCGCGACACGTCGATGACGACCGCACCGCCAAAAACCGGGGACTGTCCCCACCGGAGTGTCGAGAGCGTGACTTCTTTTCCACAGGAGGGCGAGTCGCGCGAAGTCGGGCGGCGGCCGGGGTCCGGCGCGCAGCTGTTCGCCAAGCTCGAGAACCTCCAGCCGATCGGCTCGTTCAAGATTCGCGGCGCTTACAACGCCGCCCGCAGTGCCGCGCCGGGTGACGCGGCGCGCGGTCTCCTCACTGCCAGCGCGGGAAACATGGCGCAAGGCGTCGCGTGGGCGGCTCGCGAGCTCGGGGTGCCCGCCACGATCGCCGTCCCGGACACGGCTCCCCGCACGAAGCTGGACGCGATCGAGCGGCTCGGCGGCCGCGTCGTCAAGCTCCCTTTCGACGACTGGTGGCGCGCGATCGAGGAGCACGGCTTCGACGGCGCCGAGGGGCTCTTCCTGCATCCGGTCGAGAGCGACGACGTGATGGCGGGCAACGGGACGATCGGGCTCGAGATCGTCGAGGACCTACCCGACGTCGACACCGTCGTCGTGCCGGTCGGCGGCGGCGGACTGCTCATCGGCATCGCGAGCGCGCTCAAGCAGCTGCGGCCGCACGTGCGCGTCGTCGCGGTCCAACCGGAGACCGCGGCCCCGCTCGCGGCGTCGCTCGCTGCCGGCGAGCCCCGCGAGATCGACTACCGGCCGACGTGGATCGACGGCGCCGGCGCGAAGCTCGTCCTGCCGCGCATGTGGCCGCTCCTCCGCGAGGTCGTCGACGAAGCCGCGGTCGTCACGCTCGACGACGTCGCACACGCGATCCGGATCCTCGCCGAGCGCACGCACACGATTGCAGAAGGCGCCGGAGCACTCGCGCTGGCCGCTGCGCTGTCGGGTCGCGCGGGCGACGGCAAGGTCGTGTGCGTCGTCTCGGGCGGCAACATCGATGCGGCCGTGCTCGCACGGATCCTGGCCGGCGAGACGCCGCACTAGCGACCGTCCGCCACCGTTCCTTTGGCGAGAACGCGCCAACCCTTCCGTGGCGGCGCTTCACTACCGAACGATGACGAACGTGCTGCGGCCCAGGAGTCTGCCGAAGCGCAGCCGGCCGCGCTCGCGGTAGGCGGGCCAGACGAACCAGTGATAGCGGCCGGGCACGAGTTCCTGGGTGCGGCGGTCGTACCGCCAGCGCCGCGAAAGCCGCAGGTGCGGGCTCCTCGGCCACGCGCTCAGCACCTTGCGGCCGCGGCGGAAGACCTGAACGTTGTACAGCGCCGCGCCGCGCACCGCCTTCCACCGCAGCGTCGGCGGCCGGCGGATGCGCGACGCGGGAACCGGTGAGCGGAGTGGCCCGAGGGGGGTCGCCGCCACGTTGACCTGCGTCGCGTGCCCGGCCTCGTCCCGCCCGATGACTTCGTACCGATAACGCACGCCGTTCCGCACGCGCTGGTCGACGAAGCGCGCGCCGCCGCCTCGGTACAGGGTTGGGCGCGCCTTCTCGTTTCCCGCGCTGACGCGGACGACCTCGACCCACTCCGGCGCCGGGAGCGGCTGCCAGCGAACGGTCACGGCGCCCTCGCCGGCACGGGCGGACACGCCGCGCAGCACAGGTGCCGTGGCGTCGTACCTGAGCGAGGCGCGCGCCGGCGGGCTGACATGGCCCGCGCGGTCCGTGCAGGTCGCGACCACTTCCGCAGACCCGCTGTCCGGCCCGGCATAGGTCGGCGACTCACAACCGGCCACGCCGGAAGTCGCATCCGCGCCGGCGACGGAGAACAGGACCGGGCGGGTGTACCACTCACCGCTGTCGGGTGGGCGGTCGGGTGAGATCGCCGTGACGGACGGGGGCGTCCGGTCGATCTTGACGGTCAACGAAACACTGGTGGAGACGTCGATGCCGTTCGTCGCCGAGCACGTCAGCTTGACGCCCGTCGTGTCGGCCGTGAGCGTGATCGTGTCGCAGCCCGAGGAGGCCGTGATGCCGGATTCCGGGTCTTCCACGCGCCATCGGATCGTCGTCGGGCTCACGTACCAGCCGTTGGCGCCGGGCGTTCCGGTCAGCTCGAAGGTGATGAGCGGCGGTGTGCCGTCGGGAACACCGCTCGCGCCCGGGACGAACAGCGCGCCGATGACGAGGGCGACGAGCAAGGTAACTCGGCGGCGCACGTCAGTTCCTCGGGTTGGCGCGACGGAGCACGAGCGTGCCGGAGCACGCACTTGCCGCTACGACGAAGGCGAGCGCCAGCGCAGCAAGCGTGAATGGAGTCGCATCCGTCGCTGACGCTTGTATTCGCACGGCAGGCGTAGCCGGAGTGATGCGTGCGATTCGCGACCGCCGCGCGGGCGGCTTCGGCGGCGCGGACGGCTTCCGTCGCAGCACCCGCTTGCCGGACCTCTCCTGGCCTGCTGTCGTCCGTTTGACCGCGGGCGGCTCGTAGGCGCGTGCTGCGGTGTCCGCGGTGTGGGCGCCGCGACGCGTGGGGGCGGTCGCGGGCGTGCTCTCTGCTTTCGTTGGGCGCGATTGCGGACGAGCAACCGGCGTTTTCACGGCGCGGTGCGCGCGGGGAACCGGCGGCGGCTCGGGTGCGGGGCGGGCCGGGCTCACCCAGTCAGGCGGCGGATCGGGCCGTGGTGCGGCGCCGGACGCGGCAGGACAGATGAAGGCAGCTGTGACACCCGCCGTGAAAAAGACCACGCTGACGCGATGCCCCTGCGGGCGCCCGACGCGCCGCAGCAACGATGGCCAGGCCTGCGGGCTCACCCCCTGCCTCCCCTTCCGTTGCCCCTCCGTCGAAGGTTACCGGGTTCACGGACTGTCAACAGCGTCCGGGTGCGACGGCCGTACGGCCGTCGCACCCGGGACGTCAGCTCACTGCGTCAGCGGCACCACCTCATCCCCTTGGCCCAGTCGCGCTCGTCGCGGACGCACGGGTCGCACTCGCACCACGATCGCTTCGGCGGCCACGCGCGCGCGTCCGACTTGCAGCCGTCGTACCGGCAGGGAGGCGGCTTCGAGTAGCCGCCGTCCATGCACGGGTGCGCCGTGCACGGGAGCTTGCGCCCCTCGTGCGGGATCGGTGCGAACCCGTTCCGGTTCTCGGGCTTGTACTGGATCGAGGTTGCCTTCGAGACGGCCGTCTGCTCGCTCGCGGCGAGCTGCCCGGCCGCCTGCACGCCTACCCCCGACCGTGGCGCAGCCTGCTGCTGGCCGAGCTGCTGGTCGGTCGTGTTGAGATTGACGGCGAGGCTTCCCGCCGCCGAGGTATTCGACTGGCGCACGCCGCCCGAGGCCGGAACAGCGTGCTCGATCGGAGCTGCGGAAGGCAGGTCGTGGCGCTTCGGCTCGAGCACCGCGTCCTTCTTGCGATCGGCCGCGTTCTGGCCGATCGTCTGCTGCAGCCCGTTGACGTTGATCGCGCCCGCAAGAGCGGTCGAGTCGTTCGACTGGTCGACAGTGGCACCGGCCGCGTCCTTCCGGTCGTGGCCCTTCGAGTCGCCGAGCGACGCATTCGTGTTCGATGGCTTGATCTGGACCGACTCTGCGCGGGCCGCCGCGATCTGCTTGTTCACGGCGATCTGGCCCGCCGCTTGGACGACCACGCCGTCGCGCTTACCGTCCTTGTCGTGCCAGCCGTCGTCGCTCTTGGCGGCGCTCGGCAGATAGACGTCCGGGCGGACGGGGCCCTGCGTGATTTCCTGGTTGATGTCGTTTGCGTTCACCGCCAGCGAGCCCGCGGTCGAGGTGTTCGACTGCGTCACGGGCCCGTTGCTACCGGGACTCAGCACCCGCACGTCGACGTTCGTGTTCTCGGGCTTGACCTGGGTGGAGCTGGCGGAAGACCACGCGCCCTGGGCGTTGCCCGCCAGTTGTCCTGCCGACTGGTGGACGGTGCCACCGTGGCCGCCGCCCTGGGTGATGTCCTGGTCGGTGGAGTTGAGGTTCGCCGCGACCGACTTCGCCGTCGAGTCGTTGCGCTGCGTTACCGCTGCGTTGTCGCCCTTGCTCAGGACCCGCACGGAAACGTTGGTGTTCTCGGGCTGGATCTGCTTCGACTGGGCGTCGGAGACCGCGGCCTGCTGGCTGATAGCGGCCTGCTCCGCGGACTGGCCCGTCGAACCGGCCCCGCCCTGTGCGACCGCCTGGTCGGTCGTGTTCAGGTTGGCTGCGACCGAGCCCGCGGTCGAGGTGTTCGACTGCGTCACGGGCCCGTTGCTTCCCGGGCTCAGCACCCGCACGTCGACGTTCGTGTTCTCGGGCTTGACCTGGGTGGAGCTGGCGGAAGACGACGCGCCCTGGGCGTTGCCTGCCACCTGTGAGCCCTGCTGGACGCCGGCGCTGCCCAACTGGCCGGTCGTCTGGTCCGTCGCGTTCGCGTTCGCTGCGAGCGCATCGGCGTTCGACGCGTTCGTCTGGCTCACTGGGCCATTCGAGCCCGGGCTGAGCACGCGAACCGAGACGTTCGTGTTCTGCGGTGCGACCTGCGTCGACGTCGCGGACGAGCTTGCGGACTGCACGCTTCCCGCCGCCTGGCCGGCCGCCTGGATGGACGGCACGCCGGGGGGCGACGGGTCCGCCGCTGCGGCACCTGCACCAGCGCCCGCGGTTAGGACAGCCGCGACTAACGCAATGAGAATGCGGTTCATGGCGTCTCCTTCGGAGTTGTCGAGTACTGCGCCGGGACCAGGGTCTTCCCGGCCTGGACGACAGACCGAGGAGCTAGCCGGGTGGGTCGGGTCCAGGGCCGTCGATCCCCTGCCCCGGCGACGCCGGGAGCCGAAGCCGTCGCGCCGCGGTCAGGGCCGCGATCCCGAGGGACGTGACCAGGATTGCAAGCATCTTGAAGAAGAACGCCGCCGCGGAGCCGCCGAGCGAGGCGGAGCTGCCGGCAAGCCGCTCCTCGGAAGGGGTCCGAGGTGCGGACCTTCCGGCTGACCGGAGCTGCAGCTCGCCGCCGTCGGTCGCGCGGCGTCGCACGGGCTCGGCAGGCGACGTAGGCGCAAAGATCGGCGCCACGGACGTAGACGCTGACGCCATACGCACCGGTACGACGCCCATGCGGACGGGTGCAAGGCGGAGCGGCGCCGCGCGACGCGGCGCCGCCGCCTTCCCCCTCCCCATCACGGAGGGCCGCGCGCGGGGGCTGCTCGTATGGGGCAGCTCGGCGGCGGCCGGCAAAGAAGCATCATCGTCGATTGCAAGGCCGTTCCAGCGATCGGTATCACTATCGATTGGTCCGGCAATCCACGACTCGATCCAATCGCCGTCGCGATACTGCTCGTCGGGTTCGTGGTATCGCAATTGTTGAGTGATGAACGTCCACACCTGATCCGAGCGGACGTTCACATTCACGTTCACCGTGACGCTGATCGAACCGCCTGCCTCGGCATGCACGGCGACGCCCGGCGCGGCGCTTGAGCCGACCGTCTGCGAGACGGGCCCATCATTGCCTGGGCTCAGCACGCGCACGGACACGTTGACGTTGACCGGTTGCGCGGGTGCGGTCGCTCCGGCGGGCGGAGGCTCGGGCGTCGAGGCCGGCTCCGGCTGATACTCGAGCTTTTCGGGCTGATACTGCGGCGTTTCTAGCTGATACTGCGGGAGATACTGTGCATCGGGAGCCGCGGGAGCGCTCTGCGTCGATTCGCTCGGCGGCGCAGGCGTCCCGAGGGACGTCTGCGCCTCGCCGACGTTCTGGTCCGCCGCGGCGACTACGTCTGCGGCGCCGGCGCCGGCTATTCCGCTGGCGGTCTCGCTGGCTGCGGCCACCAAGGCGGCCAGCTCGTCGTCTGCGCGCGCCGTTCCGGGCGCGGCGAGCGCGCAGCTGGCGAGCACGAGCACGATGAGACTGCGCATGCGGAGAATGAAGTGCCCCCTTTGTCTTTGAGCGAACCCTTTTGTTTCAAAATTGAACTTGCATCGATCTCGGGTCGCGTTAGAGTGGCGAGCGACCTTTGAATTCGAATACGAGAGAAAAACAGAGTGTTCGCGGACGGCTGGCGCCGACGGCAAGTCGCGGCGCCATCTCCGCAGTTCCGCGCGAAGGAGAAGTTCGTCGGCTGCTGCGGTGCTACCGGGAGGCGGGCGACAGGCGGGCGCTCGAGCGGCTTACGGTGCTCTATCTGCCGCTGGTCGAGGCGTTGGCCCGTCGGTTCGCCGGCGCCGACGAGGGCCTCGAGGACCTTGTCCAGGTCGGCGCTATCGGTCTGATGAAGGCCGTCCAGCGCTTCGATTCCGGCCGCGGAGCGCCGTTCGCCGCGTTCGCGGTCCCGACGATCGTCGGCGAGCTCCGCCATCACGTCCGCGACCGCGCCTGGCCCGTGCGAATCTCGCGGCGTGTGCGGGCGCTCGACGCGGAGTTGACGCGGCCGACACGGGACCTCCGCATGAGGCTCGACAGGAACCCAACGGCTGCCGAGCTCGCCGGCCTCGTCGGCGTGTCGGAGCGGCGCGTGGTACGGGCGCTGCAAAGCCGCGAGGCGCGAAGTGTCGTCCCTCTGCAGGACGATCTGCCGCAAACCGCTGTTGAGGATCCGCTGGCTGCGACGGAGGACAGGCTCGTCGTCGAGGCGGGCCTGCGGGTCCTCGACCCGCGCGAGCGGACTATCGTGCGGCGCTACTTCCTGGCCGGGCGTAGCCAGTCGGAGATCGCGCGCGAGCTGGGAATCTCGCAGATTCACGTCTCGCGGCTGCTCCGCCGCGCTCTCGACCGGATGGCGGATCAGATCGCGCCGGCCGCCGGCCCGACGGCGTAAGACCGCCGTTGTGCAGGTTCGCCGCGCTTCGTACAATCGTGGACGCCGTCAGGAGGGACGCGGGTCATGAAAACCGTCGAGCAGTACCTGGAGATGCCGTACCACGTCTCCGTGACGCGCGGGGGCGGGCCGAACGGCAGCGCACGCTGGGCCGCGACCGTCGAGGAGCTGCCCGACTGCACAGCCACGGGCCCCACGCCCGAGGAGGCCGTCAAGCGGCTCCGTCGTGCGATGTCCCGGTGGATCGCCGACGCGCTGAGGAACGACCGAGAGGTGCCCGAGCCGCGCCGGGAGAGCACGGCGAGCGGCCGTCTCCTCGTACGGATGCCGCGCACGCTTCATGCCGAGCTAGCCGGTGCGGCGGAGCGTGAGGGTGTCAGCCTCAACCAGTTCATCACGGGCGCGCTCGCGGCGACGGTTCGGTGGCGTGGCGCTGGCGCCGAACCCGCCATGGAGGAGCCGGCTGAGGAGCCACCACGGCGTCGCGCCCGGATGCTGACGATCGCACTCGTCTCCAACTACGTGTTCATCGTGGCTGCGTGCGCGCTCGCCGTCGCAGCGCTTGTCGCGGCCTGGCGGTAGCCAGAGTCCAGCTCGTACCGTGCGCAACAGCAGCCGACTCGGCGAGGCGCTACCGGAGACGCAGCTCCGAGCGCGGGACGAACTGGACACGGCCCTTGAGACGCGTCGTCGTCCGGTACGAGTAGAAGAGGCCGGCCGGCTCGAGCTCCGCGAAGACCGGCGCAGCGCCGGCTGCGCCGAACCGCTGCTCTCGACCGTCCGCCAGGCGCACCACGTGCACCGTCGTGTCGAGCACGTAGACGAGCAGCCCGCCGTCGACATCCTGGAACAGGGGACGCGCGCGCGGCACCCGGCAGGCCGCCGGCGAAGCGCCACCGGGATAGATGCACCTCGGCCGCGCACCTGAAGCGCCCTTCGGTACCGGCAGCGTGCGCTTGAGAGCGCCCGTCAGCGGGTCGTAGACGTGCATCGCGAGCTCGACCGGCGGCGCTGGATCGGGGCAACACGGCGGAACGACCCGGAAGAAGACGACGAGGTCGGCGGGACCGAGCGCGGCCTGCAGAACCGCGCCGTACTGGTACGGGATCTTGCTGATCACGACGCCTCTCGAGTTCCAGACCTCGAGATCGCCGCCGCCGCGCTGAACGAGGATGCGGCCCGCGGCGACGTCGACGACTTGTAGATCGTCACGGGGCGAGGTGAACACGGCCCTCCCGCTCGCGCCGTTCACGATTCGGACGGTGACGTCATAGGGCTGCCCCGAGAGAGCGCCGGGCGGACACGAGCCGAAGTTGCAGACCGACCACCTCTCGTAGACGAGGAGCGACCCGTCCGACTCGAGGCTCCCGATGTAGTCGCCGGCCCGCGAATCGGCGTCGCGCCGGGCTAGAGCGAGGCGGCGCGCTGCGCGTGGCCGCGAGACCGGCGCGACGTAGAGCGACGCTTCCCGCTGGTTCCCGCCGACGTCTTGCACCCAGGCGGCGCGGTTGCCCGCGAGAGCGACGTCGACGATTGCCCGCCCGGTGCTCGTCTCGGGGCAAATGCGCGAGCCGTACGCTCGTAGCGTCGGTCGCACCGGATTCCAGGCGAGCACCCGCTCGCACGAGCCTCGCGCCCAAGCCGTTGCAACCAGTGTCGTCGCGCCGTCGGCGGCAAGCCCCTCCACCGTCGTCGTCGTCCGGAGAACGCGGGCGTTCGCGGCCGTCGCCGCGAGCGGCAGCGCCAGCGCGAGCCCTACAGCGACGAGCTTGCCCATGGTTCGAGGCTAGCGCCGCGCCGTCAGGAATTCGTGTGCTCGTAGATGCGCATCGGCAAGCCGGACATCGGCTCGCCGCCGCCCGCCGTCACCAGCCACGTCTCCTGCATGTAGAGGCAGCCGCGGCCGTCCGGCGTGATCGCGTGCGGGTGCATCGAGAAGACCATGTTCTCCGCAAGCTCCGTCTCGACGCCCTCGCCGATCTTCGGGTGCTCGATCATCGTCATCCCGATCGAGTGGCCGGTGACGTGGCCGAGCGCGTATCCACGGGCGTGAAACCCGCGCGAGACAGCCCGGTGAACGTCGTGCGCCGTCGCGCCGGGGCGCAGCGCCTCTCGTGCCGCGTCGAAGTACTCCTCGTACGCCTCCAGCATGCGGCGCGCGTCGTCGTCCGGCGTCCCGATCGCGCGCGAGACCTCGACCCAGTGGCCGCCGGGGCCCGCGATCTCGAGCGAGGGCAGGACGAAGTCGCTGAGCGTCGTCTCGCGGCGGGCGAGCAGGAACTCGGGACCGGCGAGGACCATGTTCATCGTCAGCCGGCCGCACCCCTGCTCGACGAAGTAGTGCTCACACGGCGCCATTACCTCCGCGGCGCTCCGCCCGGGCGCGTAATGCTCCAAGAAGATGCGAAAGCCGTCCGTGTTGATGCGGACGCTGTCGCGGACCGAATCGAGCTCGGCCTCGCTCTTGACCGCGCGCGCGAGATCGAATTCCACGTCGAACGGGACGATCTCCGCCGATTCGGCGAGCGCGCGGTAGTCGCGCACCGTCGTGACGTAGTCGAGGCCATAGACGCCGACGCGCCGGCCGCGTAGCCGCTCGGCGAGCCAGGCACCTGGGTGGTCGGCGAACACCTGCTCGATCGCGGCGGCGCGGTGCTCGCCCACGTAGCGTGCCTCGCTCGGGAAGACCACTGCCGGCTCGCCGTCGAGCGGAACGAAGACGTACGCGTAGCGGTGGACGATCGTGAACCCCGACAGGTACGTCACGGCGCCCTCGAAGCCCGTGTACTCGCTGCCCGAGACGATCACCGCGTCGACGCCGGCCTGCTCGGCGGCGCGGCGGACGTTCGCGAGGCGGCGGGCTAGCTCGTCCACGAGCGCTCCAATCCTTTGACGAGGGCGGCCAGCATCTCGTTGCGCGGAGTCGCGACGCCGTGCTCCCGCCCGAAGCGCACGATGCCGCCGTTCAGCCAGTCGACCTCCGTCGGGCGGCGCGCCTCGACGTCCTGGAGCATCGACGCCTTGTGCCCGTAGGCGACGTCCCGGCGGGCGGCGTGGTCGATGAGCGCTTCCGGGTCGGCGTCGAGCTCGATCGCCTGCGCCGCGCAGACCGCCTTGCCCTCGTCGACGAGGGCGCTCACCAGCCGGCGCAGGGCCGAGTCCTCGCACACCTGGCCATGCGTCAGGCCGGTCAGCGCACCGACCGGATTCGTCGCGGCGTTGAAGATCACCTTTCGCCACTGCGCGCCTCGAGCGTCCGGCACCGCGTTCGTCGGCAGGCCGGCGCGGGTGCACGCGTCGGCGAGCCGCTCGATCTCGCCCATCGCGGCCGGCTTCAGCTCGAACGGGCCGATCGTCGTTTCGCCCTTGACGTCCCATTGAACGTGCCCGGGTGCGACGATCCGCCCGGCCGGGAACGTCGTCCCGCGGATCACCCGCTCGACGTACCCGGCGATCGCCTCCTCGTTGCCGACGCCGTTCTGCACCGACGCGACGGCTCCGGCGGAGAACGCCTGGGCGGTCGACTCGATGGCCGCGGCCGTGTGCATCGCCTTGGTCGCCACGATGCCGTAGTCGCAGCGCGGTAGCTCTGCGGCGTCTGCCGTCGCGCGCAGGTGTCCGACGACGTCGCCCGCGCCGGAGAGCCGCAGCCCCCGCTCGTTGATCGCCGCCACGTGGTCGACGCTCACGTCGTACGCCCAGACCTCGACGTCGTCGAGCTGCGCCAGGTTCGCCGCGAACAGCGACCCGACGGCTCCGCAACCGACGATGCAGACCCTCACGCCGGACCCGCTTTGCAACAGTCTGTTACTTGGCCGGTCACGCCACAGCCTCGCGCGCGCGGACGAGGCGGTACAGCGCGCGGTGCAGCGGAACATCGACGCCGTGGCGTTCAGCTTCGCGGACGAGCGCGCCGGTGATGAAGTCGACCTCGGTGCGGCGGCCGGCGCGCACGTCCTCGAGCATCGACGGCACGTGGGCATAGCCGCCTGCGGCCGCCTCGGTCTCGCCGCGCTGCACCGCGAGCACGTTCATCTCCCAGGGATCCTCGTGCAACTCGATCCCCGCCGCGGCAGCCACTCGCTTGCCCTCGTCCATCAGGTCGCGCACCAGGTGACCCAGGTCGGTGGGCGTCGCCGTCGAGGCGAACGCCCCGACGTGCGGCAGACCCGTCACCGCCGCGACGGTGTTGATCGTGGCGTTGAAGATGAGCTTCGACCACTGCGCCGGGCGCAGGTCCGGAAACGCTCGTGCGCGCAGACCCGCCTCGCCGAGGAGCGCCTCCACCGCCTCGACGCGTTCGTACGGAAGCGTCCCGGCGTACGGCCCGAGCCAGGTCTCGGTATCGAGCTCGTACTCGACGTGCGTGTCGGAATGCCGGACGCCGCTCATGAACGTCACGGCCGAGATCAACGGCCAGTCGCCGTGGCGCCGCACGATCTCCTCGGCGCCCAGGCCGTTCTGGATCGTCATGACGGTCGCGCCGCGCGACCGGCCCGCGAGGCGGCTGGCTGCGTCCTCGAGCTCGGTCGCCTTCGTAGCGACGATGGAAAGGTCGAAGTCGTCGAGCGCGGCAGGGTCGGCCGCCGCCCGGACGCGCACCGCAAAGTCGCTCTTGCCCGAGACGCGCAGGCCGTCGCGTTCGAGCGCCTCCGCATGCTCCACGCGGCGCGTCAGGACCGAGACCTCGGCGATACGCGCGAGGTGCGCGGCGTAGAGGCTGCCGATCACTCCGGCGCCTACGACGCAGACGCGCTCGATCGCGTCGGCCATTGCGTGGAGACGCTATAGAGTCGCTTGCGTGGCGCGCATCCTGGTCCACGTCACCCACGGGCCGGAGCATCCGACGCGTGCGGCGCTCGGCTTCCTCGTCGCCAAGGCCGCCGTCGAGGAGGGGCACGAAGTCAGCCTGTTCCTTGCCGGCGACGCCGTACAGCTCGTCCGTGACGCCGTCCTCGACGGGCTGGCCGGGCTCGGCACCGGCTCGCTGCGCGAGTCGTACGACGCGATCGTCGCTGCTGGGGGACGTTTCTACCTCTCCGGCATGTCGAGCAAGGCTCGAGGGGTCGCCGACGGCGAGCTCCAGGGCAAGCCGGCGGAGATGGCGACGCCCAACGTGCTCGTGAGGCTTTCGCTCGAGCACGACCGTGTCCTGACGTACTAGCAGGCCGGGCCGAGAGTGGCGGCCGTCGCGCTCGCCTGCACGTCCGCCGTGCTCTTCGGCGGGGCGACCGTGGCGATCCGGATCGGGCTGCGAAGGAGCCCCGAGGCGCGGCTGGCCTCGCTCGTCATGACGGCGGTCGCGCTGGCCGTTGCCGGCGGCGCGGCGGTCTTGTCCGTCGACGAGGCGCCGCTCGACGAGCTCTGGCCGTTCGCGCTCGCCGGGGTGCTCGCGCCCGGCCTCTCGCAGATCCTCTTCGTCGCCGCCGTCGCCGCCGCCGGGCCGTCCCGGGTGTCGGTCGTCGTCGGCACCGCGCCGCTCGTCGCCGTCCTGATCGCGATCGTCTTCCTGGACGAGCCGGTCGAGGCGGCGCTGGTCGCGGGCGCGCTGCTGATCGTGCTCGGCGGGGTCGCACTCGTCAGTGAGCGCGTCCGCCCGGAAGACTTCCGCGCGCTCGGCGCACTGCTCGCTTTCGGCGCGACCGTGCTCTTCGCCACGCGCGACAACGTCGTGCGCTGGCTCGCTGAGGACACGACGGTCGCGCCGCTGGCCGGCGCGGTCGCAGCCCTCGTTGCGGGAGCGCTCGTGCTGAGCGCGTACCAGCTCGCGGCCGGCGGCATTCCGTGCGCGTCCGCCGTACGCCGCTCGGTGGCGTCGTTTGCCCCGGCGGGCGTCCTGTTCGGTTCTTCCTACGTCGCTCTGTTCGAGGCCTACGAGCGCGGCCGCGTCAGCGTCGTGAGCCCACTCGTCGCAACCGAGTCGCTCTGGGGCGTGCTCCTGGCGGCGCTGCTGCTCCGCCGCAGCGAGCTCGTGGGCCGCAGGCTCGTCCTCGGCGCAGCGCTCGTCGTAGCCGGCGGCGCTCTGATCGGCGCTACGCGCGCCTGAGCAGCCGGCGGTTGCGCCCGAGCGCGGCGAGTACGGCGTCGACGTCCTCCTCCGCGTTGTAGCAGTGCGCCGAGATGCGCACGTTGCCGTTCCGCGAAGACGTGACGATGCCCTCGCGGCGGAGTGCGGCGACGAGCGCCGGCGCATCGAACGACGCGACGCAGATGAGCGCGCCGCGCCGCTTCGGGCGACGCGGCGTGACGACCTTGGCGCGCAGCTCGTCGAGCCCCTCGATGAGGCGGCTGTTCAGCGCCTGGACGTGCTCCCGCGTCGCCGCGACGCCGATCTCCTGCACGAGCTCGATCCCCGCCACTCCGGCATAGATGGCCGGGATCGGCGGCGTGCCCGACTGGAAGCGTGCGCCGGTCGTGGCGGGCGCGTAGCGGCGGTGATTCATCTCGAAGATCTCCCGGTCGGCGAACCAGCCGGTGGCCGTCGGCCAGAACCGCTCGACGAGCTCGCGCCGGCAGTAGAGGAACGCGAGCCCCGCCGAGCCGAGCAGGTACTTGAGGGCGCCGGCGGCGAGCAGGTCGACGCGAAGCGCGCGCACGTCGATCGGCACGGAGCCGGCCGTCTGGTAGGCGTCGAGCAGCACCAGCGCGCCTCGCTCGTGCGCGAGCTGGGTGATCCGCTCGACGTCGAGCATCGTCCCGGTTCGATACGAGACGTGCGTCAGCGACACGATCAGCGTCTCGTCGTCGATCGCCTGCTCCCAGTGCTCGTACGGGATCGTCCCGTCCTCCGACGGGGGGACGAGGACGACCCGGGCGCCGCGCGCGGCCTGCGCGTGCCAGATCTGCCCGACGGTCGGGAACTCGTAGTCCGACATGACGACCTTCGAACGGCGTCCCGCGAAGCGAAGGCCGGTTGCGACCGCGCTGACGCCCTCGGAGAGCGAGGTGGTCACGCCGACCTCGTCCGGGTCGGCGCCGACGAGTTCGGCGAAAGCGCGCCGCGCGCGCTCGGTCTGCTCGACCCAGTACTCCCACGGCGAGCCGCGCTCGTCCCAGTCTCGCAGGTAATCCGCGTAGGCCTGTCGCACCGAATCGGAGAGTGCGCCCTGCGAGCACGAGTTGACGTAGACGAGTCGCTCGAAGATCGGGAAGCGGTGGCGGACGCGGTGGGGGAGGGGCCCGGATTCGCGCGGGCGCGGCACACCTGGTCCCTTCGACGGCGCACGCACGTCTCCCCTCAGCGCCTGCTCCGCGGCGCTCTCCCGGTCGATCACCGCCTCAGCGTAATGGCGGGGGAAGGGGGGAGCTCGAGGGGGGAACCGCAGCTTCCACCCTCGAATGAAGCGATCGACGCCAGGTGGCGGAGCGGCCACCCGGTACCTGGGCCGCGTCAGCGGCCCAGGTACGCCTTGCGCAGGTCCTCGTTCTGCAGCAGGTCGGAGGCGGCGCCCTCGAGCACGACGCGTCCCGTCTGGAGCACGTAGCCGCGATCGGCGATCGAGAGGGAGACGTTGGCGTTCTGCTCGACGACGAACACGGCCACGCCCGCCTCGTGCACCTGCTTGATGATCTCGAAGTTGCGCTCGACGAGGATGGGCGCGAGTCCCATCGACGGCTCGTCCATGAGCAGCAGTTTCGGGCGCGACATGAGCGCGCGGCCCATCGCCACCATCTGCTGCTCGCCGCCCGAGAGCGTCCCAGCGAGCTGCGAGCGCCGCTCGTGGAGCAGCGGGAACAGCTCGTAGACGCGATCGAAGTCCTCTTTCACGCCGCCGCCGTTCAGGTACGCGCCCATCTCCAGGTTCTCGCGGACGGTCATCGGGGCGAACAGTCGCCGGTTCTCGGGCACGATCGCCATGCCGCGCGCGATGCGGTAGTTGGTCGGGCGCCCGGTCACGTCCTCGCCGTCGAACACCACCCGCCCGGTACGCGGACGCACGATGCCCAGGCACGTCTTGAGCGTCGTCGACTTTCCCGACGCGTTGCCGCCGAGCAGGCAGACGAGCTCGCCGTGGTTCACTTGCAGCGACACCTGGCGCAGGATGTTGATCTCGCCGTAGTAGGTGACGATCTCGCGCAGCTCGAGGAGCGGTGCGGGACGGTCGCCGTCGCGTGCGAGGACGGTGTCAGGCGCTTCGGTCACGCGGCCACCTGTAACTCGGCGAGGAGCGCCCGAGCTTGCTCGACCGAGGACACGACGCCTTTTCGCTCGAACATGTCGAGCGCTTGGGTTGCCGCGCCGACGGCCTCGTCGATCCTTCCTCCGAGACGCATGATCTCCGCGCGGGCAAGAGCGCACTCGCCCTTCGTGTCGAGCGCGTCCGTTGGTTGCGCCAGCGAACACGCCTCGCGTACGAGACGCTCCGCCTCGGCGAGTTTGCCCTGGTGTGCAGCCGCCCGCGCTCGTTCCGTACGCCACGCGATCTGCGAGGGCATGTCGTCGATCGATGCCAGCTCCTCGCTCAGCCGCGTCTGAGCCTCCGCGTCCGAATGGCGACCCTGGACGTTCAGGACTTGCGCCAGGACAGCGGCGGCCGTCGAGCGATACGAGCGTTCCCCAACGCCCTCGAGCACCGCGATCGCCGAGAGCGCCGCGCCCAGCTCGTCCTCGGCGTCCGCCTCGCGGAACATCTCGACCAGCGGCCAGTACGTGATTCCCTCGCCGTACGGCAGGCAGCGCCCCGTGAGCGCAGCCGCGCCGTCGAGGTTCGCGACGAACTCGCGCGCCAGCCGCGACTTGCCGATCCCGGGCGAGCCGACGGCGGTGACCGTGCGACAGGCGCGTTCGGCGACCGCCTCGTCGAGGCACGCGCGGACGCGGGCCAGCTCGGTGCTGCGGCCAACCAGCGGAGCATCGAGCCGGCGCGCGACAGCCGGCGCGTCTTCGAACACGCCGAGCAAGCGGATTGCGGCTACCGGCTCGGTCTTGCCCTTCAGCGCCAGCGGCTCGACGTGCTCGGCGCGCACGGCATTCCGACAGAGGCGATGGGTGGCCGCGCCCATGAGGATCTCCCCGGGGGCCGCCGCCTGCTCGAGGCGGGCAGCGACGTTGACAGCGTCGCCGGTGACGAGTGCGTCCGCTGCGGCCGTGATCACGTCGCCGGTGTTGATGCCGATTCGCGCCCGCAGACCGAGGGCCTGGACGCCTTCGCGGAGCTCGCAGGCGGCGCGGATTGCCCGTAATGCGTCGTCTTCGTGCATCTGCGGCACGCCGAAGACCGCCATCACTGCGTCGCCGATGAACTTCTCGACCGTGCCGCCGTGGCGCTCCACCGCCGACCGCGCCGTCTCGAAGTAGCGCTGCTGCACGCGGCGCAGCGCCTCGGGGTCGAGCGACTCGCCCGCCCTCGTATAGCCCGCGAGGTCGCCGAAGACGAGGGTGACGAGCTTGCGAACCTCGCGGCGGACCTCACCGGAGGGCGCGAGTTCCGTGCCGCAGGCGCTGCAGAAGCGGGAGCCGGCCGCGTTCTTCTCCCCGCACGACGGACACGCGCTCAAGCCGCCTCCTCCTTCGCGCCGCGCACGCCGAGGTACGCCTCGACGACGCGCGGGCTGGTCGCGACCTCGTCGAACGAGCCCTCCGCGATCTTCACGCCGTGGTCGAGCGCGACGACGCGGTCCGAGATTCCCTCCACGACGTGCATGTCGTGCTCGATGACGAGGATGGTGTAGCCGCCGTCGTCACGCAGCTTCCCGATCAGCTCGGCGATCTCGAGCGTCTCGTTCGGGTTCATCCCGGCGGCGGGCTCGTCGAGCAGGAGCACGCGCGGTCTGGTGGCGGTCGCGCGCGCGATCTCGAGACGCCGGCGGTTCGCATACGAGAGCGAGTACGCCGGCTGATCCCAGCGGTAGCCGACGAGCCGCTCGCCGAAGAAGCCGAGCTTTTCCTCAGCGAGCCGGCGTATCTCTCGCTCCTCGCGGCGCGCCCGCGGCAGCCGAAGCATCGACTCGAGCCACGTCGCCTTGGTGTGCCCGTAGGCGGCAGCCATGACGTTCTCGCGGACCGTCATGTTCAGGAACAGCCGCAGCGTCTGGAACGTCCGCGCGATCCCGCGCTGCGTGATCTTCCACGGCGGCAGACCGACGACTGAGCGGCCCTCGAGCAGAATGTCCCCGGCGTCGGGCCGGTAGAGGCCCGTGATCAGGTTGAAGAGCGTCGTCTTCCCGGCGCCGTTCGGGCCGATCACGCTGACGATCTCACCGTCGTGGACGACCAGATCGAGCTGGCTGAGCACGCGCAGGCCGCCGAACGACTTCGAGACCGCGCGGAGCTCGAGCACCCGCTCCCGCTCGCGCTCGACCTGCCCCTCCTGCTCGTTCTGGCGTTCCGGCTCGCTCACGCGATCTCCACGCGCGCGGTTCCGAACAGCCCCTGAGGCCGCGACGCCATCAGTCCGACGAGGATCGCACCGAGCAGGATGAAGCGGGTTACGCTCGGCTCCTGGATCAGCCGGTTCTCCCAGACGAATGCGGCGAGGTAGAGGACCGGGGCCAGAGCGATCCAGCGCCACGGCCGCCGCAGCAACGTCAGCACGAGCACGGAGGCGATCAGCGCCACGAAGGCGTAGTTGCCGATGTCGACGGGGTCGCGCGGAAAGAGCAGCCAGCCGTCCACGAGATCGCCAATCCGGCCGGCCTGGCTGGGCCGGCCGGCCGTCCCGCGCTCCCACCACTGCTCGGCGACCAGGCGGGCCGCGAATCCGAACGCGATCGTGGCGGCAGCGGCGACGGCAAGCCAGCGCCAGGGGCGCACGATCAAGGCCAGTCCGACGGCCACGAGCCCGTAGAAGAGCAGGCGCGGCGGCGTCTCGCCGACGACCGGGAGCGTGTCGTCGGTGTTCGTGAGACCCTCGAGCAGCACGTTCACGACGATCGCGCCGAGCGCCACGCCGGCGAGGCTGCCGGTACCGCCGAGGATGACCATCGCGTACAGGATGATGAGCAGCGAGACGTCGAAGCTCTGCGGAAAGACGGCGGTCTGGAGCGAGGCGAAGATCGCGCCGGTCACGCCGGCCACCGCCGCCCCGAACGCGAACGCCAGCAGCTTGAGACGGTTGACCGGCATCGTCATCGCCTCGGCGGCGAGCGGGTCCTCGCGCAGGGCGCGCCACGCGCGGCCGGTTCGCGACT
Organism: Thermoleophilia bacterium; assembly: GCA_014534415.1. Classification (GTDB taxonomy): domain Bacteria; phylum Actinomycetota; class Thermoleophilia; order Gaiellales; family Gaiellaceae; genus JACVRM01. The sequence continues at coordinate 19,636 of JACVRM010000011.1, forward strand.
CGTTGACGAAGTGAAGCGCCACGACGACGAGCACGAAGAGCGCGAGCGCGAACCAGAAGTACCGCGGGACGGAGTTGAGCTCCACGCCCGCGAAGTCGATCGGGTCGAGGTCGGTGATCCCGTTCGGGCCGCCGGTCAAGTCGCGCGCCCGGTCCATGAACGGCAACTTCACGTCCGTGGAGTTGTTCGTGATCGTCACGAAGAGCTGGCCGAAGAAGAGCGTCACGATCGCGAGGTAGTCGCCGAGCAGCCGCCGCGACGGAAGCCCGAGCAGCAGGCCGAGGGCGGCGGTCACGACGAGGATGAAGGGGATGGTCGCCTCGGCGGGCCAGTGGTAGTCGTACTTGTCGGACGAGACGATCGCGTACGTGTACGCGCCGAAGCCGAAGAACGCGATGTAGCCGAGATCGAGCAGGCCCGCGTAGCCGACGACGACGTTGAGGCCGACGGCGAGCAGCATGAAGATCAGCGTGTCGACGCCGACGCGCTGGAGGTACTCGTCGTCGACGGCGATGGGGAACACCGCGGCGACGGCCACGAAGGCGAGCAGCCGCGCCCAGCCGGGCACCCGCTCGGCGGCCCGGCGGAGCGGGCCCCGCTGCACCCGTTCGCCGTGCTCCGCCACCCAGGTGTCGACGCCGACGCGGGGGCGCTGGGCCGCGTCCGGGTACTCGGGCCGCTCGGATTCCTGCGGACGACGTTCGATGGGCGGCTCGTCGGGCATCTCAGACCTTCGCGATGTCGGCGCGGCCGAGCAGGCCGGTCGGACGGAAGAGCATCACTGCGATCAGAAGAATGAAGACGTAGAAGTCCTGGAACTTCGAGCCCTCGGGCAGGTAGCCGGTCGAGAACGCCTCGATCATCCCGATCAGCAGCCCGCCGAGCATCGCGCCCGGGATGGAGCCGATACCGCCCACGACGGCGGCGGTGAACCCCTTGAGCCCGGCCAGGAAGCCCATGAAGTGGTAGACCTGCCCAAAGAGCATGCCGACCATCACGCCGGCCGCGCCCGCGAGCGCCGAGCCGATGAAGAAGGTCGCCATGATCACGCGGTCGGGGTTGATGCCCATCATCGCGGCCGCCTCGCGGTCGAACGCCGTCGCGCGCATCGCCTTGCCCAGCCGGGTCCGCGCGACGAGCAGCGTGAGCAGGATCATCAGGACGATCGCCCCGCCGATCACGAGCATGTTGAGGAGCGGCAGGTTGAGCGCGATGGCGTCGTCCTTGCCCCACGCCTCGAAAATGCCCTTGGTGAAGAGCACGCCGCCGTCGAGCGTGAACGCGTCGTACGTGCGGAAGTTCGCGCCGAAGAGGAGCAGCGCCGAGTTCTGCAGGAAGAACGAGACGCCGAGTGCGCTGATCAGCGGCGCGATACGCGGCGCGTTGCGGAGCGGTCGGTACGCGAACCGCTCGATTGCGACGCCGAGCAGACCCGCTCCCAGCATCGCGACGAGCAGCACGAGCGTCAGCGCGAGCCAGATCGGCACGGCGAGGTTCATCGGCCCGTCGAGCCCGCTCGTCAGCATGAAATAGCCCAGGAACGAGCCGATCATGTAGACGTCGCCGTGCGCGAAATTGAGCATCTTGAGAATCCCGTAGACCATCGAGTAGCCCAGCGCGATGAGCGCGTAGACGCTGCCGAGGGTCACGCCGTTCACGCACAGCTGGATGAAGATGCTCCAGTCGTCCCACGGTGTCAGCGCGAGAACGTCCATGCGCGGGCGAGTCTAAAACGCGAGCGGCCCGCAGTGGGCGGGCCGCTCGGAAATGCTGCTTTCGGTACCGACTAGCGGACGAAGACGGCCTTCCCTCCCTGGATGCGGAAGATGAAGAACTTCGCGCCCGTCGTGTCCCCGCCGCGGAACTGGATCCGGTATCCGAGGATGCTCGGGAAGCTCTCACGCCGGATCTGCCGCATGACCTCGCCACGGGTCACGTTGTTGTCCCTGCACGCCCTCGAGAGGGCACGGTGCGCGACCTGCATGGCCACGTACGTCGGCGGGCCGAACGTCGTGTTGAACTGGCCGAACTCGCGCACATACGCGGCGACGAGCCGCCTCGTAGCACGATCCCTGAAGCGCTTGAGATCGGGAGCGAACGCCGAGAAGTACTGACGGTCGGCCGTCTCGACCCACTCGGTGGCGTCGAGGCCGTCCGAACCCATCACGGTCGCCTGCTTGCCCTGCGAGCGCAGCTGCTGGAAGAACGTCGCCGCGCGGGCGGCCAGCTGCCACGGTAGAAAGATCACTTGCGTGTTCGCCGGGATGCGGGCGATCAGCGACGAGAAGTCGGTCTGCTGCTGGTTGACGGACTCCCGCGTGACCGTCGTGCCCGAGTTGCCCTTGAGCAGCCGCTCGACGTCGTCCGCGAGCGGCACGGAGTACGACGACTGATCGTCGATGATCCAGACACGGCGTCCCCGCAGGTCGCGGTAGATGAAGCCGGCATCGGTCGCCGCCTGGGCCCGGTCGTTGCCGACCACGCGGAAGAAGTTGCGGATGCGCCGCTGGCCGACCGTCAGGTCGGTCCGTGTCGCCGAGCCGCTGATGTACGCGATACCCCTCCGGCGGAGCGGTGCGGCGGCCGCGATGACCTCCTGCGAGCCGGCCGGTCCGATGACCACCATCACGCGCGGGTCGGCTGCCAGCTGGACGGCGCGCGTCGATGCCTGGCGCGCGTCGAGCTGTGTGTCACGCTCGATCACCTGGATGCGGAACCGCCGGTTCGCGCGGTTGTGCTGACGGTTCGCGAAGCGGCCCCACTTGAGCTGCTCCTGGCCGATCGAGGCAGCCGGACCCGTGAACGGGCCCAGGAAGCCGATTCTCAGCCCCTGACACCTGCGCTGCGCAGCGGCGTCGGCAGTCGGACCGGAGGAAGCGGTCGGCTTCGCCTGTCCGATGCCGCTGGCGACCACTGCCAGCACTCCGACGCCCAAGAGCGCCATGAGTTTCTTCATGTGTTCCCCTCCTTGACGGGACTCGATTCTAAGACGGCTGATTCCGCGCGGAGTTGCGCGCGTAACGCGAACCTTACGGCGCCCTTACTTCTAGTGCTCGCTGGCGCGCGACGCGGGATCGCCCGCGGGATGGAATACACCGAGCACGCGCATGGGCATCTCGCCGGTGTTTTCGAGCGAATGCTCCATGAGCGGCGGCAGATGGAGGCACGAGCCGGGCGCGAGCGGGCGCTCCGTGCCGCCCATGTGGAGCACGCCTTCCCCCTCGACGACGTAGAGCACCTCGTCGTAGGTGTGGCTGTGCAGCGGGGCGCGCCCGGGCGGGATGAGCCCCACGAACTGCGTGGCGTCGCGGCACCCGAGATCGGAGTCGACCAGGTAGCGAAACTCGCGGTTCGGGCTCGCCGGTAGCGAGGGGCGCTCCGCGAAGCGGACCGTCCTGCGCCCGTCCTCGGAGGCGGGCGGGTGCTCGTGGGGCGCCGTCACGCTCACGACGAGCAGCTCGTCCGGACCGGCGTTCTCGACCGTGTACTCCTCGCCGGCGCCGACGAACGCTCCCGTGTCGGGCGCCAGCTCGTGCGACGTCCCGTTGAGCTGCAGGCGGCCGCGTCCGGAGGCGATGTAGAGCAGCTCGTGCCGGTCGCTCAGCCGCCGCGGCCTCGAACGGCCTGGCGCGAAGCGGATGACGCGCTGCTCGAGCCGCTCGCAGCCCGCGGCCGCGTCGATCGTGACCCGCGTCCAGGCCGTGTCACCGGGCTCGGACGACCCCGCGACGTCCCGCTCGTCGACGACGTAGCCGCTCACGGCTGCGGAGACCCCTGCATCGCTCTCATCTTCTCAGGGAGGGCGGTCGGTGCGCAAACGGCGCGGTCACGCGCCCGGGCCCGCCACGTGGTCGAGCGCGTCGACGATCGCGCCGAGGCGGCGGCCGCGTTCGGTCAGGCGATATTCGACGCGCGGCGGGCGGGCGTCGAAGATGCGCCGCTCGAGCACGCCGGCGCGCTCGAGCTCGGCGAGGCGGACGGCCAGCGTCCGCGGAGGGATGCTGCCGAGCGCCTGGAGGAACTCGTTGAAGCGCACGGCCCCCGAGTGCGCCGCGTAGAGGACGGACAGGAGCCAGCGGCGCTCGAGGAGGTCCGCGGTGCGGCGAACCTCCTCGGGCACCGGCTCGCAGTGCTTGCAGCTACGCCGCACGGGCCAGCGTCGCGGGCTCGAGGGCGACGGCGAGTGCCTCGCCGAGCGTCATGACCGGGTGGAACGTCATCTCCTCGCGGACGTCCGGCGGTACGTCGTCGAGATCGGCGCGGTTGCGCTCCGGGAGGATCACGTCGCGCAGGCCGGCCGCGTGAGCGGCGAGCACCTTCTGCTTCAGCCCGCCGATGGGCAGGACGCGCCCCTGGAGCGTCACCTCGCCGGTCATGCCGACCGTGTGCTTGACCGGCCGGCCGGAGAGCAGTGAGGCGAGCGCCGTCGAGATGGCGACGCCGGCGCTGGGACCGTCCTTGGGGATCGCGCCCGCGGGAACGTGGACGTGGAACGAGCGCTCGTCGAACGCGTCGTCGGCGATGCCGAGCTCGTCGCTGTGCGAGCGGACGTAGGAGAGCGCGATGTGCGCGGACTCTTTCATGACGTCGCCCAGCTGGCCCGTCAGGGTCAGGTCGCCGGATCCGGGCATCCCGGTTGCCTCGACGAACAGGATCTCGCCGCCCGTGCCGGTGACGGCGAGCCCCGTCGCCACACCGGGCACCGCCGTGCGCTCGGCCGCCTCCTGGAAGAACTTCTGCCGTCCGAGCGTCTCGCGTACGGCGGCGATGTCGATGACGACAGGCGGTTCGGCCTTGCCTGCCGCGATCTTCGTCGCGGTCTTCCGCAGGATCGTGCCGAGCTCCCGCTCGAGGTTCCGCACGCCCGCCTCGCGGGTGTACTCGGTCACGACCGTCTGGAGGGCGTCGTCGTCGATCGCCACC
>JACVRM010000055.1 GCA_014534415.1 Thermoleophilia bacterium
CGCCGGAACGCCGGCGTCACTCGTCGGCAGAGAGGTCGCGGATGCGCGACGAGTAGCGCTTGCTGCCGGGCACCATCCGGCTCGCGAGCTTGTAGTGGCCGTTCGCCTCGGCGGCTCTGCCCTGCTTCTCGAGGCAGCGGCCGAGCGCGTAGTGCGCGTAGTCGTCGGTCGGGGAGATGTCGAGCACGGCTCGGAACTCTGACTCCGCCTCGGCCCACCGCTGGATGCGGAAGTACGCGATGCCGAGCGCCTCGCGGATCGAGGCCTTGCGCGGCTCGCGCTTCTTCGCCTTCTCGAGCGAGACCATCGCTTGCGCCGGCATGCCTTTGCGGAGATGCCGGCGGCCCTGCTGGAACAGGTCGTACGTCTCGCTGCCGCCGTTGCTCATAGACCTCTCAGATACGGGAAGTTCTCCTCCACCAAGTCAAGCGGAGTCGTCAAGTCGCGCGTAGGGCCGATTTCGATCGCGGCGATCGCGTGGCCCTCGTCGATGGCAGCCTGGTATGCCTGCGCTACGTCGTACGGAGGCCGGTACGGCGGCGCGCAGACCGCTACGAGCGTTCGCGCGACCGGCTCGGCGGCCGCCATCAGCGGCCCCGCGGTGACCTCGCCCGAGGCAGATGCATCCGGAACGCGCACGATGCGACCCTGCTCGACGCGAACGAAGACGTGGTGTTCCCGCTGAAGCCGAGGTCGGATCGCGATCGCACCTGCTGCCTCGCTTACGGCGAACGCATCGGCGAACCGGCCGACGTCGCCCGGCGTATAGACCGTGTCCGCAGCGGACACCAGGAACGGCGGCTCGGCGCCCGCCTCCATGGCGCAGGCGACTGCCTGCGCAGCTCCGGCGGGCCGGCGCTGGCGCACGTGCCGGACGTCCAGCGCGAAGGCGCTGCCGTCCCCGGCGAGGCGCTCGACCTGCCCGGCAAGGTGGCCACTGACCAGCCACACGCGCTCGAGTCCGGCTCCCGCCAGCTCGCGCAGCAGCGTCGCCAGCACGGGCCGGCCGTCGATCGGCAGCACCGGCTTCGCCCAGCGCTCGGTCAGGGGCCGCAGGCGGGTCCCCTCGCCGGCCGCCATGACGACGATGTCGCGCGTCACGCGGACGGCCGTAGCGAGCGCAGTGAGACGACTCCGCGGAGCCGCTCGCCGACCGTCAGGCGCCGGCGGAGCGCACGCCGGACCGCCCGAAGCTCCCGTCGCGCTTGCGCCGCGGCCCGCGAGGCTCGTTCCGGCGGCCCGAAGCGCGCCGCGGAGGCGGCGGCTACGAACCGGCCCGGGTTGATCCCGAGCCGCGACCGCACCAGCTCGGCGAGCTCGGCAAGTGTCGCGTCAGGCGGGATCTCGACGCGCTGGTCGGCGACGAACTCGGCGAGGTCGCGCCGGCACGCCGTCGCCAGGCGCCGCGGGTCGCTCGTCAGGTAGCGGAGGCGCCTGCGGGCGGCCTTGCCGAGCGCGGACAGCGCAACGACCGCGAGCGCGCCGAGCACGGCGAGCACCGGGAGCGAGCCGCCTTCGCCGTCCGACTCGGCCGCCGGCGTCGGGCTCGCGGGCGAGCCGGGTGCGTCGCCTGCACGGCGGTTCTCGAGCTGCTCTCTGCTGAGGCGGCGAAGCGCCTCGAGACCGAGCCCGGCGCCCAGCGCGGCCGCCTCGGCGGCGGCGACGGCGTCGAACGTCAGCGACGCGTTCGTGTACGGCGCGTCGAACGTGCCGCGTCCCGGCGTGGGATCGAAGGGCAACCACCCGAACCGCGGAAACCACACCTCGACCCAGGTGTGCGCATCGGTGTCCTCGACGACCCAGCGCTTGCGGTCGTCGTCGTAGTTTCCGGTCGTGAAGCCCGCGGCGACGCGCGCCGGCACCCCGAGGTAACGGAGCATGAGCGCCATCGCGCCGGCGAAGTGCTGGCAGTAGCCCCTCCTCGTCTCGGTCACGAAGCCGGCCAGCGCCGGGGCGCCCGCCGCCTGCGGCGGCGACTCGTCGTAGGTAAAACCGCCGGCGCGGCGGAACCACGTCTCGAGCGCCACCGCGGCCAGGTATGGCGTTCGGGCGTTCCCGACGACGCGCTTCGCCGTGCGGTAGAGCGGCTCGTACGCCGCGACTCGGAGATTGGAGCCGAGGACCGCTCGCACAGCGGCGTCACGGCCACGGGTGGAGAACGGCGGCACCCTTCTGCCGGGCCAGACGACCAGCGCGTTGCTCGCGAACATCAGCGCTTCCGGGTAGGCGGCCGGCAGGCGGGCGAGCACGCGGGGTGAGGGCTCGACCGCGTAGCTCCACACCGTGTAGGCGTCGCCGCGCTCCAGGCCGTCACCCGCCTCCGCGACGCCGCCGATGTTGTAGAGCACGTCGTCGACGTCGCCGACCTCGTAGGCGACGGGTACCGACGCGCCGGGCAGGCGTTCGTCGCCGAGCGCTTCGATCTCGACGCGTTGCTTGACCCAGCGCGACTCGGCGCGCGCCGCCTGCGCGAGCGTCGGGTCGACGAGCAGCAGATGGCGGTCGCCGCGCTGCTCGGCGAAGAGCGGCTCGAGCCTCTCGTCCCAGACGTCGTCGTCGAACGTGTCGAGCGTCGTCGAGCGCCAGTAGCGCGGGTGGTTGGGTGCCTCGACCTCGAACACCGTCGTCGGCTTGTCGGGAAAGTCGATCCCCGAATAGCGTCCGCGCCAGACGTAGTCGACGCGGATGCGACGCCCGACTTCGTAGGGATTCCAGGCTTGCCACTCCAGCAGCCCGCCGCGAGCGATCGTCGGCGACGTGGATGCTGCGAGCGCTGCAAGCAGGACAGCCATGCCGGCGACGACAGCCGGCCGCAACGCCCGCCCCGGGCCGCGCAGGCCGGCGAGCAGCACGAGCACGCCGCCGAGGATCAGGCCGCCGCGCGTGAGCGCGCCTTCGCCGCCGAGCAGCGTCGCCGGCCAGCCCGCTCCGGCAGCCAGCACCGCGCACGCCGCGAGCGGACGGCGCTCGGCGATTGCGAGTGCGAGCGCGAGCGCGAACGCGAAGACCGCGAAGACGACCAAGCCCGCCATGTCTGGGTGCAGGCGCGGCTCGAACGGCAGCCCGACGTCGTAGAACGCGCGCAGACCGCCCCCCGCCCGGCGGACGACCGCGCCGAAGAACGGCTCGCCGTCGAACGGGCGGAGCGCGAGCGGCGACACGCCGAAGGCGGCCGCCGCGGCGAGAAGCGTCGCCGGCAGGGCCGCTAGGGCGCGAAGGCTCCGACGCGGCAAGAGGGCCGGAGTGAGCGCAAGCGCGAGCCCGAGGGCGATGTCGCCGCCGGCGCGGGGCTCCTCGAGGCGCAGCCAGGTGCCCGCCACGAGCAGCGCCGGAAACAGCCAGAGCACGGCCGTCCTACGCACGGGACATCGCTGCCTCCTCGGCGCCTGTGAGCGCACGCGCGAGATCGTCGCCCGCGCGCACGCGTGTAACGGCGACGCCGGAGGCGCCGAGGCGGAGCAGGTCGGCGCTCGCTGCGCCCTCGCGGCCAGCGGCGAACGTCGCGGCGTCGACGTGGACGAGCGTCGTCCGGCGGCCGCCCGACGAGCGTCGCGCGAGAGCGTCGACGACGCTTCGCGGGAGCGCAGACGTCACGACCACGAGCTCCACCGCGCGCGCGACAGGCCCGGACTCGCCGGTGAGGAGTGCCGAGAGCGGCGCGGCTGCGGTTGCCTCGACCGCCGCGAGCGCCCCGTAGGCGGCGTGCCAGTCCCCCTCGAGTGACGTCACCCGGTGCGTCTCGACGGTCGCGCCGTTGACGACGAGGAGCGAGCGCCGCCCGCGGCGGGCGTACGCCAGCAGGATCGAGCCGGCGGCGCGCACCTGCACGTCGAAGCTCTCCCCCGCCACGGCAGCGGCTCGAGCATCGAGCACGACCGCAAGCTCGTCGCGCGGCGAGTCCTCGAGATCCTTCACCATCAGCCGGCCGCGCTTGGCCGTCGACGGCCAGTGCACCCGTCGGAGCGACTCGCCGTCCTGGTAGTCGCGCACGCCGTGCAGCTCGAAGCCGGCCGGGCGGCGCAGGAGCAGCCGGCGCCCCACGTGCCCGTCGCGCCCGCTCTCGGAGAAGAGCGTGTCCAGCTCGACCAGACGGGGGTAGACCAGCAGCGCGCCGACCGTGGGAACGTCGATCTCGGCGCGCGCGAGGGCGAACGGGTCTTCGAGGACGAGCGAGGCTCGCTCGAAGCGGTAGCGGCCTCGGGGCACCCGTAGCAGCGAATAGCGCCCCCAGGCTCGGCGGCCGTGGACGTCGAGCGGCGCGCGCTGCTCGCCGAGGCGGCCGACGCGCTCGCTCAGTACGAGCCCGGCCGGGCGGAGCCCGCGCCGCAAGTCCGCCGAGAGCTGGACGCGCACGTCGTCTCCCTCGAGGTGCTCCTCGCGGGCCGTCCGCCGCTCGACGCGCTCCGGACGGGCGGCGAGGCGAACCCATAGCGCGGCGGCGAGCGGTGCGGCCACGAGGCCGACGGCGACCGGGTACAACGCGCGCGAGCCGAGCAGCCATGCAACGGCGTACAGCACGACGCCGAGGACCAGCGTCAGGCGTCCTCGCTGCGTCACGCCGCCGCCTACACCGGGACCGGCGTGCGGGCGAGCGCGTCCCGGATCGCGTCCGCGGGCGACGTGCCCGTGGCACGCGCGTCGGGAGCGACGATCAGACGGTGCGCAAGGACGGGCTCGGCGACCGACTTGACGTCGTCAGGGAGCACGTACTCCCTACCTTCCAAGAGCGCGCGCGCTTTCGCCACGCGGACGAGCGCGACGCCCGCGCGCGGGCTCGCGCCGAGATAGAGGCGGTCGTCCGAGCGGGTATGGCGAAGGACCGCGACGACGTAGCGGTTGAGGCTCTCCTCCACGAAGACGGCGCGCGCGTCCGCGCTCACTTCGGTGATCTCGTCCGCCGTCGTTACCGCCCGAAGCGACTCGAGCGGCGGCGTGCTCGTCTGCTCGCGCAGCATCGCGGCCTCGTCGATGAGCGGTGGATAGCCGATGGCGATCCGCATCGTGAAGCGATCCAGCTGCGCCTCGGGGAGCGGGTACGTGCCCTCGTACTCGACGGGGTTCTGCGTCGCCATCACCATGAAGGGCTGCGGCAGCCCGTACGTGACGCCGTCGATCGTCACCTGGTCCTCCTGCATGCACTCGAGCAGCGCGGCCTGCGTCTTCGGCGACGCACGGTTGATCTCGTCGACGAGCAGCAGGTTCGCGAAGACGGGGCCGGGCCGGAACTCGAACTCGTTCGAGCGCTGGTTGAAGACGTTGACGCCGGTGACGTCGGACGGCAGCAGGTCCGGCGTGAACTGGAGGCGCGAGAAGGAGCAATCGAGCGAGCGAGCGAGGGCCTTGGCGAGCGTCGTCTTGCCGACGCCGGGTAGGTCCTCGATGATCAGATGCCCCTCGCTGACGAGGCAGAGGACGCATAGCTGGAGCGTTTCGGCGGGCGCGTGAATGACCCGCGCGACGTTCTCGGTAACGCGCTGGAGGACGTTGGCCGAGGCCGAGAGGGAGACGGGCTGGCTACGCGATGCGCCGTCCATCCCGCTCCTCCAGCAGCCGGGTGACTTCGTCGAGCACCGCGGCCGCGACCTCGGACTTCGGCGCGCGCGGGACGGCGCGCTCTCCCGACGCGGTCACGAGCACGACCTCGTTGTCCGCGACGTCGAAGCCCGCGTCCTGGCGCCCGACATCGTTGTAGACGATCAGGTCGGCCTTCTTACGCTCGAGCTTGTCGCGCGCGCGCACGAGACCGTCGGGGCTGTCCTCCGCGGCGAACCCCACGACGACCTGGCCGTTGCGGTGGCGCTCGCCGAGCGCGCGCAGGACATCGGGCGTCGGTCGGAGCTCGACGTTCCACGGCTGTGAATCTCTCGGACGCTTGTGCGCCAGCGCCGTCGCCGGGCGGTAGTCGGCGACCGCGGCCGCCATGATCAGCACGTCGGCGTCGGCGCGCGCGAGCGCCTCGCGCTCGACGTCCGCCGCGGAGGGTGTCTCGACGACGTCCACGCCGGCCGGCGCGGGAACCGCCAGGTTGGCCGCGAGCAGCGTCACCTCGGCGCCGCGCCGGCGCGCCTCCTCGGCGAGCGCGACACCCATCCGTCCCGACGACCTGTTGGCGAGAAAGCGGACGGAGTCGAGCGGCTCTCGGGTGCCGCCCGCGGACACCACGACGCGCTTGCCGTGCAACACGCCGCTGCGTGGCTCGAGGAGCGCCTCGCAACGCGCGAAGATCGTCTCCGGCTCGGCCATGCGGCCGATACCCCACTCGCCTTCCGCTAGCTCCCCCGTCACCGGGCCGACGAGCTCGACGCCGCGGCCGCGGAGCATTCGCACGTTCGCCTGCGTGGCCGGGTGCTCCCACATGCGTACGTTCATCGCAGGGGCGACGAGGATCGGGCCGGCGTGCGCGAGCGCCGCTTCGACGACGAGGTTGTCAGCGAGGCCGTGAGCGAGCTTCGCGATCGTGTTCGCCGTGGCCGGCGCAATGACGAGCAGATCGGCACGCTCGAGATGCGGGTAGGGGCCGCGGTCTCCGGCGCGGGCGAGAGCCCGGAACGTCTCCGCCGTGACGAACCGTTCCGCTCCGGGTGTAAGGAGCGGTATGACGTCGTACCCGCGGCGCACGAGAAGGCGTGTCAGCTCGCACGCTTTGTACGCGGCGATGCCGCCGCTCACGCCGAGAGCGACCCGAGGCATGGCAGGCATTCTGCACGACCCGGGCCAGGTCGCCCGAAAGCGCTAGGCGCGGTACGAGTACTTGATCTTGCCGGCGGCGACCTCTTCGAGGGCCATCGTCAAGTAGTTCTTCGAGCGTGACTCCACCAGCGGTGGCGCGAAGTCGGCGAAGGCGCCCTCGCCGAGCTGCTGGTGGTAGTTGTTGATCTGCCGGGCGCGCTTCGCCGTGGCGATCACGAGCGCGTACCGGCCGTCGGCGTGCTCGAGCAGGTTGTCGATGCGTGGATGGATCACGAGGGGGACATGCTACCCGCGGGCGATATGCGACGCGTGACGATGGCCGCGAGCTCCTCGACGGCCGCCGCGAGATCGTCGTTGCGCACGACGTGCTCGAAGCGCGTTGCCTGCTCGAGCTGACGTCGCGCGATCGCCAGCCGCTCGTCGATCTCGACGGAGTCCTCCGTCGCCCGGTCGCGCAGTCGTGCCTCGAGCGCTTCCAGCGAGGCGGTCACGAAGATCGTCGTCGCGCCCGGCATTTCCTCGCGCACGGCGAGCGCCCCCTCGATCTCGAGCTCGAGCACAGGCGCGCGCCCGCTCGAGCTGATCCGGTCCAGCTCGGAGCGAAGCGTTCCGTAGCGGTGGCCTGCGAACTCGACGTGCTCGAGGAACTCGCCGGCGGCCGCGCGCCGCTCGAACCCCTCGCGCGACAGGAACCAGTACTCGCGGCCGTCCCGCTCGACCTGCCGGCGTTCCCGGGTCGTCGCAGAAACGGCGAGCTCGAGCTCCGGGAAGCGGTCGAGCAGCGCGCGCACCAGCGTCCCCTTGCCGGCGCCCGACGGCCCGGTGACGACGAAGACCGGCGTTTCCGTCATCGACGGAGAACGCTACTGCCTGCCGTACGCAGGTGCGTCCCGGCTACCGGGAGAAGAGGCCGATCAGCTCGGTGCGCTGCCGGTCGGAGAGCCCGCCCACCGTCTTCGACTGACTGATGCGCGCCTGGTTGAGGAAGCGCGTGGCCTTGACCCGGCCGAATTTCGGGACCGCCATGAGGATGTCGAACACCTTCGCCGTCGCAACGTACTCAGGCGGCTGTCCGAGGATCTCGTCGATTCGGACACGGCCGAGCTTGAGGTCTTTCTTCAGTTGCGCGCGCCGAACCCGAATGTCGTTCGCGCGCTTGAGCGCCTCCATCCGCTGATCAGGCGACCGCAGCGGCGCCTGGGTATGGGGCTTGGTCGTCGTTACCACCTGAGCGCCGGAGCTTAGCAGCTTCGCGACTTGGCGCAAGCCGAACGAAACACCCGATTTGCAGGGACTTTCAGACCGATACTTTCGGCTGGTCCCGGACGAGGGCAGGCTCGCCGCGCGCCGTATGGGCCGCGCCGACGGCGTCTGCCGCACTCGCGAAACCGTGTGCGGCGGCCGCGTCACCGAGCTCGCGCCGCACTCGCGCGGGTGCCTCCGGATCGGCGAAGAGCACCGTGCCCAGCGATACCGCGCAGGCGCCGACAGCCAGCAGCTCGAGTGCGTCGTTGCCCGTCTGGACACCACCCATGCCCACGATCGGGAGGTCAGTGGCGAGGCGGCAGGCGAAGATTGCCGCCAGCGCGAGCGGCTTGAGAGCCGGGCCGGACAGGCCCCCCGCGCCGCGAGCGAGGCGCGGCGCGAGCGTGCGCTCGTCGAGCGCGAGACCGCGGATCGTGTTGACGAGAGAGAGTCCGTCGGCGCCGGATGTCTCCGCCGCACGGGCCAGCTCGGCGATGTCGGGGACCGCGGGTGAGAGCTTTGCGTACAGCGGCTTCGACGTCTCCGCGCGCGCAGCCGCGACGAGCTCCGCGATGCTCTCGGGTGCCTCCTCGACGTTCGGGCAGGAGACGTTGAGCTCGAGGGCTGCGACCTCGGGTCGGGGGTCGAGCGCGGCGCAGGTCTCGGCGTAGTCCGCGGCCGTGAAACCGCCGACGGAAACCCAGATCGGCACGGCGAGCTGCGCGAGTTGCGGCAGGTGGTCGGTGACGAACGCTTCGATGCCCGGGTTCTGGAGCCCGATCGAGTTGAGCATGCCCACGTCGGTCTCGGCGATGCGGACGGGTGGGTTGCCGTCGCGCGGCAGCGGTGTGACCGTCTTCGTCACGAATCCGTCCAGTGAGCGGGCGACGGCCGGGGCGGCGAGGGCGTCGAGACAGCCCGAGGCGTTGAGGATCGGAACGCTCACGCTGCCGCCTCGAGAACCGGCCCGTCGACGCAGAGACGCTTCAGCCGGCCCTCGACTTCGACGACGCACCCGTAGCAGCCGCCGTAGCCGCATGCCATCGGCGCCTCCCACGCGAGTTGCGCAGTCGGCGCGAGCGCGCGTACTCGTTCGAGCATCGGCTCCGGGCCGCAGGCCAGCACGTCCCACTCCCCTCCCGGCAGGCACTCGGTCACGTACGTCGGCTCGAGCACTACCTCGGCCTGCGGCACCAGCGCGGCGGCCTCGGCATGCGCGGCGCTGCGGAAGCCGAGCACGGCGCGCGGGCCGCCGAGCGCCTCGGAGGCGTACGGGAAGGGCGCTATCCCCACGCCACCTCCAACCAGGAGCGGCCGGCCCACGTCGAGACGGAAGCCGTTGCCGAGGGGTCCGAAGACGGCCAGCTCGGCGCCGGAATCGAGCGCGGCGAGCGCGCGCGTGCCCGGCCCGACGACCTCGAGCAGAAACGCGAGCTCACCGGGCGGCGCGAGGCACACGCTCATCGGCCGGGGCAGCAGCCGGCCGGGCGGCGAGAGCATGAAGAACTGGCCCGGGATGCCCGGCTCGAGGCCGCCGCGCTCCACGCGCAACAGCGTGTACGCGCCCACCGGCTCGGCGGCGACGACCCTACGCTGTTCTCGCCTGGGCGTGGCGCTCCTGGAGCGAGACGGCGTTCTCCCCGCGCGCGGCCGCGATGGCGCGCACGGCGGCCGCCGCGCCTGCGATGGTCGTAACGCAGGGGACGCGCGCGACGAGTGCGGCCTCACGAATCAGGTAGCCGTCCGTGCGCGCGCCCGACCCCTGCGGCGTGTTGACGACGAGGTCGCAGCGGCCCCGGCGGATCAGGTCCACGACACTCGCCGCCTCTCCGTGGTCGGTCACCTTGCGGACCGCCTCGACGGCGAGGCCCGACGCCGTCAGAGCGCGCGCCGTCCCGGCCGTGGCGGCTAGGCGAAAGCCGAGGCCGGCGAGCTCCGCGGCGATCGGGACTAACGCCGCCTTGTCGGCGTCCCGCACGGACAGGAAGACGGTGCCGCCGTCCGGTAGCGTCCGGCCGGCTGCGCGCTCGGCCTTGGCGAAGGCAGTCGGGAAGTCAGCCGCCGTGGCCATCACCTCGCCGGTCGAGCGCATTTCAGGGCCGAGCACCGGATCAGCGCCAGGGAAGCGAGCGAACGGCAACACCGCCGCCTTGACGCTCACCTGCGGTGGAGTCGCAAGCCGCGGAAGGTCGAGGTCGGCGAGCGCACGGCCGGCCGCGAGCGCGCAGGCAGCGGCGACGAGATTGACGCCCGTCGCCTTGCTCGCGAACGGCACCGTCCGCGAGGCCCGCGGATTCGCCTCGAGGACGTAGAGCGCTCCCTCGACGACCGCGAGCTGGAGGTTCACGAGCCCCACGACACCCAGCGCCGGCGCGAGCCGCCGAACCACGTCGTGAATCCCGGCGTGCGCTTCGCGTGAAAGCGACGGCGCGGGCAGCACGCAGGCCGAGTCGCCGGAGTGCACGCCGGCCTCCTCCACGTGCTGCATGACGGCGGCGACGTACACGTCCTCGCCGTCGCACAGCGCGTCCACGTCGATCTCGAGCGCGTTCTCCACGAAACGGTCGACGAGCGTTCGGCCCGCCACGCCGACCATCGCCTCGCGCACGTCGTCCGCCGAGTAGCAGACGCGCATCGCTCGCCCGCCGAGCACGTACGAAGGCCGAACGAGCACGGGATAGCCGATCTGCTCCGCGGTGCAGACGGACTCCTCGGGGGTCTCGGCAATGCCCCAGTCGGGACAACGGATCCCGAGCGCTCCGAGCAGCGCGGCGAAACGCTCGCGATCCTCGGCGAGGTCGACCGCGTCCTGCGGTGTGCCCAAGATTCGGAAGCCTGCGTCGTCGACGGCGCGGGCGAGCTTGAGCGGGGTCTGACCCCCGAACTGAATCGCGACGCCGGCCGGCCGCTCGCGTTCACAGACCGCTAGCACCTCCTCGACGCCGAGCGGCTCGAAGTAGAGCCGGTCGGATGTGTCGTAGTCGGTGGAGACGGTCTCCGGGTTGCAGTTGACGATCACGGCCTCGTAGCCGAGCGAGCGGAAGCTCCGCGCGGCGTGGACGCAGCAGTAGTCGAACTCGATCCCCTGGCCGATCCGGTTCGGCCCGGAGCCCAGGATGACGACACTGCGACCGGCCTGCAGTGCCTGCTCGTCCGCCTCACCCCACGTCGAGTAGAAGTAGTTGGACGCCGCCTCGACCTCGCCTGCGCACGAGTCGACGCGCCGGTACGCCGGCCGCACTCCCCAGGCGCGGCGGCGCGCCCGGGCGTCTTCTTCGTCCACGCCGCAACGCTCGGCGATATCGGCATCGGACAAGCCGGCCCGCTTCAGCCGCAGCCAGTCGTCGGCGACGAGGTCGTCGAGTGAGCTGATCCTCGCGAGCGCGTCACGAATCCGCTCGAGCTCCGCGAGAAACCAGCGATGCACGCCAACCGGAACGTCCTCTAGATCTTTCCAGGGCGAAGCCGTGGAAAGGTCCAGCTCGCGCGAGCGCATCGCCTTCGAGAACGCCTCGCCGAACGTGCGGCCGATGCCCATTGCCTCGCCCACCGACTTCATCTGCGTGCCGAGCGTCGGGTCGGCGCCTGCGAACTTCTCGAAGGCGAAGCGCGGGAACTTGACGACGACGTAGTCGAGGGTCGGCTCGAAGCTCGCGGGCGTCGTGCGCGTCAGGTCGTTCGGAATCTCGTCGAGCGTGTAGCCGATCGCGAGCTTGGCGGCGACCTTGGCGATCGGATAGCCGGTTGCCTTGGACGCGAGCGCGGACGAACGCGAGACGCGCGGGTTGAGCTCGATCACGCGCAGGTCCCCCGTCTCGCGGGAGCGAGCGAACTGGATGTTCGCACCCCCGGTCTCGACGCCGACGGCCCGGACGACCGCGATCGCCGCGTCGCGGAGCTCCTGGTATTCGTCGTCGGCGAGCGTCATCTGCGGCGCGACCGTCACCG
>JACVRM010000032.1 GCA_014534415.1 Thermoleophilia bacterium
ACCCGATGTCCATGGGCGGCGAGCGTAGCGCGGCGCGGCGCCCGGACAGCCTCGCGGCCCTTAACGCCTTCCTTACATGCCGCTCACCGCCGGCACACCGGCCGCAGCAATACTGGAGACGTGAGTCTGCGCGCGCGCCTTTTGCTGGTCCTGCTCGTCTTCGCACTGCTTGCCGGAACGGCTCTCGGCGCCCAGCGGGGTGGCCGCTCCGCTGCGGCCGACGGAACGCTCGCCGTTCGTGACGGGCGCGGTACCTTCACGCTTCAGCTGCGCGGCGCTGTGATCGGGCGGATCGACCGCGGCAAGATCGTGATCGAGGATGCGGACGAACTGGGGGCCGAGCCAATCGTGAGGGGCGCCGAGTGGTCGATCCGGCGCTCGGTGACCACCACCACCTACGGCGGCAAGGGCATCCGCTTCCGCGTCATCGGCGGGCGCTTCACGGTCCGCATTCAGCGCGCGACCGGCCTCTCGCTCAGCGCGGTCGGACGCGGACACGCGCTGCTCAAGGGCGCCGGTCTCGAGTTCGGGGTGACGAACGGCGAGTACTCGGTGAACGGCGGCGATTTCCTGCCGATCCCGGACGACCCCGTGTCCATTCAGCTCCGCGCTCCTACGAAGAGAGCCTGACTGATTCCTCTGGCATCCTGAGGTCGTGGCCGGCGGCAAGACGCAGACGGTGCTCGTCGTCGAGGACGAGGAATCGATTGCCTCCTTCGTCGCCATCTACCTGAAGAACGCGGGGTACGAGGTGCAGACGGCCGCGTCCGGCGGCGAGGCGCTGGCGAAGCTCGATTCGCCGTTGCCGTCGCTCGTTGTGCTCGACCTGATGCTGCCCGACGCCGACGGCATCGAGGTCTGCCGGCGCATCCGGCGTCAGTCCGACGTCCCGATCTTGATGCTCACTGCACGCGACGAGGACGTGGACAAGATCATCGGGCTCGAGGTCGGCGCGGACGACTACATGACGAAGCCGTTCAACCCACGTGAGCTCGTCGCCCGCGTCAAGTCGATCCTGCGCCGCTCCACGGCCGACCGGCGGCCCCCCGAGAGCCGCCAGATCCAGCACGGCGACCTGTTCGTCGATGCCGGGCGCCGCGAGGTCCGCGTCGGCGAGGAGGAGATCCAGCTCGCGCCGAAGGAGTTCGACCTCCTGTGGGAGCTGCTCGACCACCGCGGCATCGTGCTCACGCGCGACCAGCTGCTCGAGCGGGTGTGGGGCTATACGTTCGCCGGCGACACGCGCACCGTTGACGTTCACGTCCGCCAGCTACGCCGGAAGCTGGGCGAGGCGTCGCCGATCGTGACCGTTTGGGGGGTTGGCTACAAGGTGGCACCCGCCAAGGGGGCCGTGAGCGCCTAGCCGGTGGCGGCGATGCTCCGCTCGCTCCGCTTCCGGCTTCCTGCCCTATTCCTGATTGGGATCGTTCTCGCGGGCGTCGTCGCCGCTGGTATTGCGGTCGGGCTCTTCCAGGACTACTTCGAGGATCGCACGCGCACCGAGCTGCGCCGCGAGGCTCGCGGTCTCGCCGACCTCTATGCCAAGCAGGCGATCCGAGCGATCGACGAGGATCGTGCACCTGCGCCGTTCGCGACCGCGAAGCTCGAGCAGGCGAGCGGAAACCGCCTGTTCTACGTCGGCGGGCCGATCCAGCTCAAGGGTGCGGCGGTGCTTCCCGAGCTTCCGCAACGTCTCGTTCCGCAGTGGCGCACCGGCCGCGTGCAGACGTTCGAGTTCGTTCCGCCGGGCGCGAACGAGACGTACCTAGCCGTGGCACATCCGCTGCGGCTCGAGGGGCGCGTCCTGTTCGGCGCGCTCGTCGTGGCGACGCCGAAGGCCGAGCTGCGCGACCGCTGGGTGACGCTGATGGAGCGGCTCGTGCTGGCGTTCCTCGTCGGCATTGCCGTGGCAGGCGCGCTGGCGTGGTACCTCTCGCGCCGGATCACGAACCCCGTCTTGGCGCTCTCCTCGGCCGCCGACGAGATCGCGCGTGGCAACTACCGCGTGGCCGTGCCCGACGTGCCCGGAGGAGGCGAGATCGGGGATCTCGCCGACCGCTTCCGCGAGATGGCGACGCGGCTGAGCGAGGCCGAGGAGCTGGAACGGAACTTCCTCATGAGCGTCTCGCACGAGCTGCGAACGCCGCTGACCGCGATCCGCGGGCACGTGGAAGCTCTGCGGGAGGGGCTCGTCGACGACCCGGACGTTCGCGCCCGCTCGCTCGACGTGGTCGCGGCCGAAGCCGCGCGGCTCGAGCGGCTCGTTGGCGACGTGCTCGATCTGGCAAAGCTCGATACCCACCGCTTCACCCTGCACCGCGAGGAGGTCGACATGGGCCGGCTGCTCGAGCGCGCGTACTCCACCTTCGGCGAGGAGGCGCGGCGGCGCCGGATCGACTATCGCGCGGAGGTGGCGGTTCGACCGGTGATCGTCTCGGACGGCGACCGCGTGCTCCAGATCATCTCGAACCTGCTCGCCAATGCCTTCCGCTGGACACCGGACGGGGGCAGCGTCGAGCTTGCGCTCTCCGAGGACAATGGCAGCGTGGCCGTGGCTGTCGCGGACACTGGACCGGGCATTCCACCGGACGAGCGCGAGCGCATCTTCCGCCCGTTCTTCACCCACGACGGCGGCGGCACGGGACTCGGGCTGGCGATCGCACGCGAGCTCGCGCTCGCCCTGGGCGGGCGGCTGGATGTCGACAGCGAGCCGGGGCGGGGCAGCCGCTTCGAGCTGCTCTTGCCGGCTCGGCCGACGGTCGAGAACTAGGCGCGACGCTCTTCGATCCGGTAGACGAGCGCGCCGCTGCCCGTTTCGAGACCCCGCTCCATGCGGGCGAGGCGGCGATCGACGCCTTTCCAGCTCGCGGAGACGAGATCGACGAGGAGCGCCAGATCGTCGAGGCGGGCGCGCCGCTCGGCGAGCAGCTGGCCCTCGAGCCGCTCGAGGCGCCGGATGGTCTGACCGGCGAGCCCGCGCACCTCCGCCATCTGACGGGCGACGGGCAGCGCCTCCGCGCGGACGCCGTCGCGCACCGCGCTCTCGACTTGGCCGGGCAGGTTCGACTCGAGGCTCGCGCAGAGCTCCGCGAGCGCCTCCACCTGGGAACGGGCCCGCTCGAGCGTCGCGTCGACGTCGGCGGCGTCCGTCCGTTCGCGGGCCGCCTCTGCGAGCCGCTGGTGCGCCCTGTCCAACGCCTCCTCGCTCACGGCGGCAACGGTAGCGTGGGGGTCGGATGAGGTCCGACGAGCTCGACTACGAGCTGCCGCCGGAGCTGATCGCGCAGCGTCCAGCCGATCGCCGCGACGAGTCGCGGCTGCTCGTCTACGAGCGCGCTTCGGGCGCCGTGCGGCACCGCCGGTTCCTCGAGCTGCCGGGCGAGCTGCACCACGGCGAGCTGGTGGTCGTCAACGACACGCGCGTCGTGCCGGGGCGAATCCGGGCGCGGCGGGCGAGCGGGGGAGACGCCGAGGTCCTGCTGCTCGAGCCGCTCCCGGAGCGCGGGGAGTGGGAGGCGCTGGCGCGGCCGTCTCGCCGGCTGCGCCCCGGCGAGCGAGTCGGCGCCGCGGAGCTCGTCGAGGCGCTCGGTGCGGGTCGCTGGCGGGTGCGCCTGGAGGGCGCGCCGGCGGGCGAGCTGCCGCTGCCGCCTTACATCACGGAGCCGCTCGGCGACGCCGAGCGCTACCAGACCGTCTACGCGCGCGAGCAGGGCTCGGCGGCGGCGCCGACAGCGGGGCTCCACTTCACGCGCGAGCTGCTCGCGCGGCTAGACGTCGAGCGCGTGACACTGCACGTCGGGCTCGACACGTTTCGCCCCGTCTCGGCCGAGCTCGTCGCGGAGCACCAGCTACACAGCGAGCGCTACGAGGTGGAAGCGCAAGCGTGGCAGCGGATCCGCGCGGCCGAGCGGGTGCTCACGGTCGGCACCACGACCGTGCGGGTGCTCGAGTCGCTTGCGCGCGGCGCGCCGCTCACGGGGCGAACGAGTCTCTTCGTCCTGCCGGGCTTCGAGTTCCGGCGCGTCGACGCGCTGCTGACCAACTTCCATCTGCCGCGCTCCACGCTGCTCGCGCTCGTGATGGCGTTCGCAGGGATCGAGGAGACGCGCGAGCTGTACCGCCTCGCGATCGCCGAGCGCTACCGGTTCTACTCGTTCGGCGACGCCATGCTCGTACTCTGAGGACGGTTCCGTGGACGACTCGGCACACATCCGGCACGAAGAACCTGTCTGCGCGAGCCAGCCCGCAGGGACAGTCCCTGGACCCTCGCCCCGCGCGGACTCGTCTGCAGGAGCCGCGTCTTTTGAGGTGATTGCACGAGACGGCGAGGCACGCGCCGGCGTCCTCAGGACGGCGCACGGCGACGTATCTACGCCGGCCTTCATGCCGGTCGGGACGAAGGGCACGGTCAAGAGCGTCGATCCCGACGAGCTGCGCGCGCTCGGCGCGCCGATCGTGCTCGGCAACACGTACCACCTCTACTTCCGCCCGGGCGCCGACGTGGTCGCCGAGCTCGGCGGCCTGCACACGTTCATGCGCTGGAACGGCCCGATCCTCACCGACTCGGGCGGCTTCCAGGTCTTCTCGCTGCGGCACACGATCCTCGCAGTCGACGACGAAAGTGTCACGTTTCGCTCCATCTACGATGGCGCGGCCGCGCGTTTCACGCCTGAACTCGCCGCGGGGGTGCAAGCGCGGCTCGGCTCGGACATCGCGATGTGTCTCGACGTCTGCCCGCCGGCCGGCTCGTCGCACGCTGAGGTAGCCGAAGCCGTCCGGCGCACGACGGTGTGGGCAAAGCGCCAGCGCCGCGCTCCGCGCTCGCCCGGCCAGCTCGTCTTCGGCATCAGCCAGGGCGGAACGGACGACGAGCTGCGCCGCCGCTCGATCGAGGAGATCGTCGCGCTCGGCTTCGACGGCTACGCGCTCGGCGGGCTGTCGGTCGGCGAGCCGCGCGATCGGACGCTCGGCGCGGTCGAGCGCGCGGCTCCTCAGCTCCCCGTCGACCGGCCCCGCTACTTCATGGGCATCGGCGACCCGGAGGGCGTGCTCGCGGTCATCGAGCGCGGCATCGACATGTTCGACTGCGTGCTCCCCACGCGAATGGGCCGCACGGGCACCGCGCTGACCGCGGACGGCCGCCTCAATCTCCGGAACGCCCGCTTCGTTCGCGATCCGCGCCCGCTCGAGGACGGCTGCCCGTGCCCTGCATGCACGCGTTTCTCACGCGCGTACATCCGCCACCTGGTCAACCAGCAGGAGCTACTCGGCCTGCGCCTGCTGACGCTCCACAATCTCGAGTCGCTGCTCGACCTGACGCGGCGCGCCCGCGCAGCCATCGAGCGCGGCGAGCTAGCATCCTTCAAGGCGGAGACGCTCGGCCGCCTGCGTGCACGTTCGGAGGAAACGTCTTGGAGGCACTGATCTTCATCGCCGTGATCGTCGGCCTGATGTGGGTCTTGCTCCTGGCGCCGCAACGGCGCCGACAGCGGGCGCAGCGCGACATGCTCGGGGGTCTCGAGGTGGGCGACGAGGTCCTGACCGCGGGTGGCGTCTACGCCACGGTTCAGGCCGTGCGCGACGACGACCTGACCGTCGAGATTGCGCCGGGCACGAGCGTCCGCCTCGACAAGCGGGCGGTCGCGCTCGTCCTCACCGGAAAGGACGCCGAGGCCGACGAGGACGTCGAAGCCGTCTTGGAGACGACCGAGGACGAGGAACCCACGCAGGCGGGGCGAACCTCGCCTCGCTAGTCTGAGTCGACCTCTTTCGGCGTGTCGAACCGGCGTTCACAGCTCTTCGTCGTGCTGGCGATCCTCGCCGCGGTCGTCGGCGTGACCCTGCTCATCGTGCCGGCTTCGCCGATTCACCGCTCGCCGACGCTCGGGCTCGACCTCCAGGGCGGACTGGAGCTCGTCCTCGAGGCGAACCCGCCGCCGGGACGGGAGCTGACCGACGAGGATCTCGACCGCTCGGTCGACACGATCCGCGAACGCATCGACAAGCTCGGGGTCAACGAGCCCGACGTCCGCAAGCAGGGCGAGCGGCAGATTTCGGTGCAGCTCGCCGGTGTCTTCGACCGGCAGCGCGCCGTCTCTATTATCGGCTCGACCGCGCAGCTCGAGCTGTACAAGCTCGAGGCCAACCTGCTGCGGCCGTCCATCGACCTCACCGGCGCGCGACCCCAGCCCACCGAGAGCGTCTTCTCGCTGCTCGCGCCCGTCTCGAAGAGCGCCGAGGCGAACGCGTCGCGGTGGTACCTCTTCGACGACCAGAAGCGCGTCGTGGCCGGCCCGCTGCTCACGCGCGCGCAGCTGCTCAAGACACGCGTGCTGCGCTGCGCGACTGGCGATCTGCAGGGCGCAGACTGCAGGGGCCTGCCGGCGGCGACCCGTGCGAAGGCGGCAAAGCAGGGCGAGCTGCCCAAAGGCTGGCGCATCCTCGCCCAGCCGCCCAACTCGAAGATCCTGAGCTGCGACGCGAGCGCGGCGCTGTGTCCCGGGCCCGTCCAGGCGGCCGAGGGGCAAACCTTCTTCTACCTGATCCGCTACCAGCCGGAGCACCCGGACGACCCGATCCCCGAGATGACGGGGCGCGACCTGAAGCTCTCGGGGACGCGTCAGGACTTCGACCCGCAGACGAACGACGTGATCGTGCTCATGGACTTCACGGACAAGGGCGCCGACAAGTTCCACGAGATCACGCAGGAGCTCGCGAACGCGGGGCGCCTGCTGCACTCGCGGATCCGCGGCGAGGAGGAGGAGGCATTCCGCACATTCGCGATCGTCCTGGACGACGAGATCAAGTCCTTCCCGACGATCGACTTCGAGGAGAACCCGGGCGGCATCCCCGGCGACAACGGCGCGCAGATCACGGGTCTCGACTCGCTCAGCGAGGCCAAGGATCTCGCGCTGGTGCTCCAGACCGGTGCGCTCCCCGTCAGGTTCAAGATCGTCGACCAGACGAACGTCTCGGCGACGCTCGGCAAGGACTCGCTGCGCCAGGCGCTGCGCGCGGCGATCGGCGGGCTCGTCATCGTTGCGCTCTTCCTGATCGTCTTCTACCGCTTCCTCGGCGTCGTCGCCGTGATCGGGCTCGGTGTCTACGCCGGGCTGCTCTACGCCGTCGTCCTGCTCTTCGGCGTGACGCTGACGCTGCCGGGCTTCGCGGGGATGATCCTGACGATCGGCGTGGCCGCCGATGCGAACATCGTCATCTTCGAACGCATCAAGGAGGAATCGCGCGCGGGCAAGTCCGTGCGCGCCGCGATCGGCGCCGGCTACTCGAAGGGCTTCGCCACGATCGTGGACGCGAACGTGGTGACGGCGATCACGGCGCTCGTGCTGTTCGCCGTGGCGACCGCCGGCGTGAAGGGCTTCGCGCTCATGCTGCTGATCGGCACGGCGATGTCGATGGTGACCGCGGTGGCCGCGACGCGAGCGCTGCTCGGCCTGCTCGCCGGCTTCCGCTGGTTCGACAGCCCGCGCTTCATGGGTGCGCAGGGCCAGCAGACGGCGCGCTGGCTGCAGATCGACTTCATGGGACTCAAGAAGTGGTGGTTCGCGTTCTCGGCTCTGGTTGTCCTGATCGGGATCGTCTCGCTGGGCATCCGGGGGCTCAACCTCGGCATCGACTTCGAGGGCGGCACTCAGCTCACGTTCGAGACGCCGCGCGCGGCGGCGATCGACGACGTACGTCCGGTCATGGAGAGCATCGGACGCGGCGACGCCTACATCCAGGGGGCGGGCCCGGAGACGGAAGGCAAGTTCAAGACGTTCCGCATCCGCACGGAGTCGCTCTCGGAGAGCGAGCTCGCCGAGGTCGAGCGCAGCCTTCGCAGCGAGTACGGGCGCGACATCTCGCCCAACGTCAAGAGCGTCTCGGAGAGCTTCGGCTCCCAGATCGCGCGCTCGGCCATCCTCGCCATCTTCGTCTCGTTCCTGCTGATCGTCATCTACATCGCCCTGCGCTTCCAGCCAAAGTTCGCCGTACCGGTGCTCGCCGCGATCGCGCACGACGTGCTCGTCACGGTCGGTGTGTACTCGGTAACGGGCCGGGAGGTGACGACGGCGACGGTCGCCGCGGTGCTCACGGTGCTCGGCTACTCGATGTACGACACCATCATCATCTTCGACCGCATCCGCGAGAACATTCCGCTCATGCGGCGGGCGTCGTTCGCGACGATCGCCAACGTGTCGATCTGGGAGACGATTCGCCGCTCGCTGGCCACGACGTTCATTACGCTGCTCCCCGTCGCCGCGCTGCTCTTCTTCGGCGGCGACACGCTGAAGGACTTCGCGTTCGCGCTGTTCGTCGGGATCGGGTCCGGCGCGTACTCGACGGTGTTCATCGCCGCGCCGCTGCTCACGATCTGGAAGGAGCGTGAGCCGGAGTACGCCCGGCGGCGCGAGACCGAGGAGCGCGGCGACGGGCGCCCGGGGAGGCAGCCCGAGGAGGCGCTCGCCGCGGCGACCGTCGCGGCGTCCGAGCAGCCGGCGCCCGAGCTGGCGCCCACGATCGACGGCGGCGACGGCGGGACGCGCGCCGAGGCAAGGCGCGAGCGGCGTCGGCAGCGACGACGGTCTCGCCCGCACGGCCGGGCGCGCTAGCGCGTTGGCCGGGTCGGACGCGCTCCGGGAGCTGGTAGAACAGCTGGGTCTCGCCGCGATCGGCGCCGTCTCGCTGACATCCGAGCGCGCCGACAGGCTCGCCGACGAGCTGGCCGCGCGGGGGGGCTTGCGTCGCGAGGACGTACGCGTCGTGATCGACGACCTGGTGGGCCGCTGGCGTTCCGACGCCGGCCGTGTCGGCCAGCGCGCGAGCGTCGCGTTGGAGGGCTGGTTCGAAGAGTTCGGACTCGTCACGCGCGACCGCTTCGACGAGCTCGAGTTGCGCGTCGCCCAGCTCGAGCACCGCCTCCGGCTCCTCGAGCCGCCCACCCCGGGCTCGGACGGCGCCCCGCCACGCGTCTAGCGTCGCGCGGCTTTCGTCACCGGTTGGTTCGGCTCCCGGCACGCTCGGTCGAACACGCGTGCGCTCTGACTCGCTAGCGTGAAAGCGGGTGGTGGGCTCGGGGTGCCCCGGAGTCAGGCGCGGACGGGGCCGCGGGCGCCCGTGTCACACTGAGCGACGTGGCGCAGGCACCGCCTCGCAACCTCGGACGCCTCTCGGAGATCGCGCAGGTCGCCGCGCGTCACGGCTTCGGCTACCTCTTCGACACGCGCAAGCTCCGCCGGCAGGGCGACTTCGTCGACGGAGCCCCGTCCCAGCGCGGCGTTCACCTACGGGAGATGCTCGACGAGCTCGGGCCCACCTTCGTCAAGTTCGGGCAGCTGCTCTCGATGCGCCCGGACGTCCTGCCGGCGGACGTGATCGCGGAGCTTCGCGGCCTCCAGGACGATGTCACCCCGTTCGCGTTCGAGGACGTGGAGCTCGTCATCCGAGCCGAGCTCGGCCTGCCCGTCGAGCGCCTCTTCCGCGATTTCGAAGAGACGCCGCTGGCCGCCGCGTCGATCGGCCAGGTACACCGTGCTGTCCTGCCGAACGGCCGGCGCGTCGCCGTCAAGGTGCAGCGTCCCGACGCACCGCGGCAGATCGAGGCGGACATCGCACTCCTCTACCAGGCGGCGAAGCTCGCGAAGGAGCGCGTCCGCCGGCTCGACTTCATCGATGCGCGCGGCATCGTCGACGAGTTCAGCCGCTCGATTCGCCAGGAGCTCGACTACCGCACGGAGGCGCGCAACGCGGAGACGTTCCGCCGCCACTTCGCCGGCCACCCGCGCGTGCGCGTACCACGCGTCTACTGGAAGTACACGCGAGCGCGCGTGCTGACGCTCGAGTTCATCGACGGCATCCAGCTCGCCGACATCGAGGCCTCGACCTACTCGGTGGTCGACCGCCGTCGACTCGCCGAGGTCATCACCGAGGCGTGGATGACCATGATCTTCCGCAACGGCTTCTTCCACGGCGATCCGCACCCCGCGAACATCCTCATCCTCGAGGGCGCGGAGGGCGTCGGCCTCGTCGACTTCGGGCTCGCCGGAAAGCTGACCGATGCCGACATGGCCAAGCTGACGCGGCTCTTCATCGACGCGACGAACGAGAACGTCGAGGCGCTGCCGAAGCGACTCGCCGAGCTCGGCGTCCGCTACCCGCGCGACCGGGAAGCCGAGTTCACCGCCGAGCTGCGCGAGCTGTTCTACCGCTACTACGGGATGTCGCTCTCCGAAATCGACCCGCTCCAGGTCATCCGCGAGGGCTTCGACCTCATCTACTCGATGAACCTCCAGCTGCCGACGCGCTTCCTGCTCCTGGACAAGGCGATCGCCACGCTCGCCTCGGTCGGCGTGGAGCTCTACCCCGATTTCAACGTCTTCGAGGTTGCGAAGCCGTATGCGCGCAGTCTGCTCGTCGGGCGGTACAGCCCGGGTCGGATGCTGTCACGCGCCCGCCGGGAGACGACCGACCTGGCGCGGATCACGCGCGACCTCCCGCACCAGCTGAGCGACATCCTGGAGCAGGCGCGGGACGGCCAGATCGAGGTCGGCTTCGTTCACAAGGGCGTCGAGGAGTTCCTGCACAAGATGGACGTCGCGTTCAACCGCCTGGTCGTCGCGCTCGTCGTCGCGGCCGGCCTCATCTCGTCGAGTCTGATGGGCATCTTCGCCGAGGAAGGGCCGCAAGTGTTCGGCATCCACTTCCTATCGGTGATCGGCTTCCTGCTCTCCGGCGTGCTCGCTGCCTGGCTACTCGTCGGCGTACTGCGCTCGGGACGGCTCTGATGTCGCTCCGCGTCGCGGCGTTCGACGGGCGGCGGCGGTGCTGATCGCGCTCGCGACCGTCTCGAGCTGACGCGACGGCACCGGACGGCTGTCGACAGCGCTGTCGATCATTCGTCGCACAGTTGCGCGAAAGGACATCTGTCGCGCCGCGCCGGCGGCCTCTACCGTCGTCGCCATGAACGCGCTGCTGGTCGCCGAGTCCGAGCACGAGACGCGGTCGTTCCTCGAGCGCCAGCTCTCGCGGGACGGCTTCGAGGTCATCGAGGCGCGCGCCGCGCGCGAGGCGCTCGACCTCGCCGAGCGCGCGCGACCCGACCTCGTGCTCGTGGGCAGCAGCCTCGTCGATGCGCTCGACGTCTGCGCCCGGATCCGCTCGGGTGAACCCGGCCGCAGCTGGGATCGCGACGTTCCGGTGATCGTGCTCGGCGACGACGAGGCAGACGCGCTCGACCGCGTGCGAGCGTTCGCACGCGGGTGTGACGACTTCGTCAACCGGCCGCTCGTCTACGAGGAGTTGCTCGCGCGCATCCGGGCGGTGCTGCGCCGAACCGGCACGCCCCCGCACGAGCGGCTCGAGGCGGGCGAGATCGTGGTCGACCGGCGTACGCGTCACGTGATGGTCGCAGGCCGCTCCGTCGCGCTCGCGAGCAAGGAGTACGAGCTGCTCGCCGAGCTGGCGACGGATCCCACGCGCGTGTTCACGAAGGATCAGCTGCTGCGCGAGGTCTGGGGCTTCCGGTCGCTCGGCCGGACGAGGACTCTCGACTCGCACGCTTCGCGGCTGCGGCGCAAGCTGGCCGCCGCGAGCGACCGACCGTACGTACTGAACGTCTGGGGCGTCGGCTACCGGCTGATGCAGCCGTGAGACGTGTCCGCAACAGCCAATTGCGAGCGGCTCTTCGCCGCGGTACGAAGCCGTACATGCAGGCTGCGGTGCGCGCATTGACCATCGCCGCGGTGGCAGCGACGGCCTTCGGCGCCGGCTGTGGGGAGGACTCGGGTCGAGACGCGGCTCCGTCGGGCGCGGGCCATCCAGTCCAGCAGGTGGCGCTGCCGAAGGAAATCAGCAGTGTCGGCCGGGCGCATGTGGCCGGCCGCGTGCTGCGTGAGGCGTCGGGCGCAACCGCCACGCTCGACGAGCGCATCTTCGCGCCGCTCGTCGGCGATCTGTCGCCCACGGCCGCGCTGTCGGCCGACGGCCGTTCGCTCGCTTACAGCACGTGGGCGGACGCGCCGGGGGTCGACTACCGCCATCTCGATGCGGGCGACGCGATCGGCATCCCCTCGATCCGGATCCACGACCTACGCACCCGCAGCGAGCAGCTCTTGGCGCTGGGAGCCGACTCGTTCGCCTGGCGGTCCGACGGCGCGATCGCGTATGTCCGAGCGAACGAGCCGATGTACCGCTCGTCGTCCCCGTACCCGGGTCACGTCTACGTTCGCCGAGCCCTCGCGGCACAGCCCGAGCGCTGGTCGACGGAACCGGGCCGCTACGTGGTCGTCGGCTGGGCCGGTAGTCGTCTCATCGTGTATCGCCGGCCGTTCGGCGAGCAGCTCGATGTCGCCGTGTTCGACGCGCCGGGGCAGGCGCGCGTGCTCGCGCGCGATGCCGGGGTCGTCGCAATCGAGCCGACCGGCGAACGGCTCGTCGTCGAGCGCGGCGAGCGCATGGAGGTCGAGCTCCTCGACGTCGCCGGCGGCGCGCGCCTCGCTTCGCTGCATATCGACCCGGAGTCAGTTGGCCCGGTCGTTTACGGCGGCGACTGGGCCGGAGAGCGGGTCGTGGCTCCCGGGAACGGCAAGCTCGTCGTCTTCCACGTCGCGGACGATCTGGTGCTCGAGCACGTCATCGACTTCGGCGTGTCCGCGTTCAAGTCCGGCGGAATCAGCGACGCGCGCTTCCTAGACGACTCCGGCAACCGGGTCGCAGCGATCGCCAGCGTCGTGGAGCCCTTGACGCTGGAGCAGGCCGAGGCCGGCATGGAGGAATTCAATGCGCCCGGTTCCGCGTTCGTCGTGACATGCGAACGGACGACCCGCGCGTGCCGGCGCGGTCCCGGGTACTCGCCTCGCACGTGGATTCAACTCCTCGACGACTCGGCCGGACGGAGGCGCAGATGACCGGTTCCCTGCGCGCCGTCTGCGTCGCCATCTGTGCGGCGGTCGTCGTGGCGCTCGCCGCGCCGCCGACGGCGAGCGCGTGGCGGTTCACGTTCTACAAGCACACGAACATCCACTCGAATCTCTCGTTCGCGTGGGTGGATCCGTACGACGGGCTTGTCTACTCGGCGAGCTGGCGCGCCGGCTCCGGTGTCTCGACCAACGCGTGCTGGGTCGACCACGGTTGGCTCCCGAGCGGCTACTACGACATGACCGGCCACGTCGACCACTTCGACGACCGCATCAAAGGACGCGTCTGGAGGCTGAGCGACAAGCGCTGCTCGAACGGCCAGCTCCGTACCGCGCTGTTCATCCACACGGAGGAGAGTCCGTGGCACGGCCAGTGGTGTGAGCCATGGTGCTGGGACGGCGACGTCGACTACTACTCGGAAGGCTGCATCAAGGTCGCGTACCCGTACGACATCGGCGCGCTGCATGCGCGCTACCACGCGTACGGCTGGAACGCGCACGGCTGGTACACGGCGCCGAACGCGCTGTACGTGTACGGCTAGGCGGCGTGCGGCCTGCGGCTCGCCGCGCCGCTAGGCTCTCACCGTCGAACGAGGAGGAGCTTCCGTGGACTTGATCGAGCGGATTCGCGAGGCGCAGCACCGGTGGAACGTGCTGAGGCATCCCTTCTACGAGCGCTGGGACGCCGGTGCGCTGAGCGCCGACGAGCTGAGGTTCTACGCGGGGCAGTACGGGCATGCCGTCGCGGCCGTCGCGCATGCGGCGCGCGCGTCCGCGACGTACGGCACGCCCGAGCATGCCGCCGAGGAGGCTGCACACGTCATGCTGTGGGACGCCTTCACGCACGCCGTGGGAGCGGACCCGACCGCCGAGGCGACGCCCGAGACGGCCGCGTGCGCCGAAAGCTGGGCGCCGCAGGAGGCGCTTGCCGCGACGGCGGTGCTGTACGCGGTCGAGTCTGCGCAGCCGCCGATTGCGGAGACGAAGCTCCGCGGCCTCGTGGCGCACTACGGCTTCCGAGACGACTCGCCCGCGCTCGCGTACTTCCACGTCCATGCCGAGCGCGACGACGCGCACGGCGCGCGCGCCGAACGGATCCTGCACGCAGAGGCGTCCGCGGAAGACGAGGATCGGCTGGTCGCCGCCGCCGAGGCGGCGCTGCGCGGAAACTGGCTGCTGCTCGACGGCGTCGAGCGGGCCGGCTAGAGCGCACCTTCGAGCGCGAGCAGCTGCCGCTTGCGCTCGAGCCCGCCGCCGTAACCGACCAGCGCGCCCGTCGAGCCCACGACGCGGTGGCACGGAAGGACGATCGGGATCGGGTTCCGGTTCATGACGGTGCCGACGGCGCGGGCCGCGCGCGGCCGCCCGGCCTGGGTCGCGAGCGTCCCGTACGTCGTCGTGCGGCCGTACGGAACGAGCGCGAGCTGTTCCAGCACGCGCCGGCTGAAATCGCGCGCGAGGCGGAGGTCGACCGTCACCTCGAACCCGCGCCGCTCGCCCTCGAAGTACTCCTCGAGCTCGCGCCGTACGTCGTCGACCGCGCGCGGCACGCGGAGCAGCCGTGCGCCGAAGGCTCGCGCGAGCTCCTCTTCGGCGCGGGCCGGCTCGGGGTCGAAGCTGATGCGGCAGACGCCGCGCTGCGTGCGTGCCACGAGCAGCGGGCCGAGCGGCGAGTCCGCCAGGTCGTACGAGACGTCGAGCAGCCCTTCGGCGGCGGCGGCCTCGCGGAAGCGGCGGTCGAGGTCGGGCGAGAGAGTCATGGTCGGTCCTCCTTCCGGCGCAGCCGCCTCACTCCGGACGAGGCCGCCTGGCGAGCGGCCTCGGGGCTCGACCCGAGCGCGGCGCCGATCTGCTCGTAGTCGAAGTCGTAGCCGTAGCGCAGCACGACCGCGGCGCGCTCTTTGGGCGGCAGTGGCCGCGTCAGCTCGGACAGGTCCTCGTAGCCGGGGCGCTCGTCCACGGTCTCGATGTCCGGCACGTCGGCGCTGTGCCAGCCGGCCCGTCGGCGCCTGTGCTCGTCGGCGGCGACGCGCGTGGCGATCGTGAACACCCAGGCGCGCAGGTGCTCGGCGTGGCGGAGCCCGCCGTAGGCCCGCAAGGCGCGCAGGAACGTCTCCTGGAACGCGTCCTCGGCGGGCCCGGGCCCGACGAGCCTGGTCAGGTAGGCGAAGACGGCCTCGCGGTGGTCCGCGTAGAAGCGCTCGAAAGGAGGCGGCGCCGACATCGAGAGCGATTCCATCATCTCTGGAACGCGCCGCGCACCAAATTCGTGAGATCGATCCGCGCGGTCGGGCTGTTGAGGACACGACCCGCGTGGACGAGCGCCGTAGGTGCCCGTAGCCTCCTCCCCGCTTCGAGCATATCCGGAGCGGGCGCGCGTATCTGTGCCGATTCGGTGACGAAGCCGCACGCCGGCGCGTGGAAGACTCGCGCAATGCGCGTCGCCGTCGTCGGGCACGTGGAATGGGTCGAGTTCGCCCGCGTCGAGCGGCTGCCGGCGCCAGGTGAGATCGTCGCCGCGCTCCGGCACTGGCAGGAGGCGGGCGGCGGGGGCGCGGTTGCCGCGCTCCAGCTGGCGGCCCTCGCCGGCAACGCGACGCTCTACACCGCACTCGGCGACGACGAGTACGGCCGCCGTGCGGCGCGCCGGCTCGAGGAGCGGGGCTTGCGCGTGGTTGCCGCCTGGCGGGACGAGCCGCAGCGTCGCGCGTTCACGTTCCTGGACGCCGATGCGGAGCGGACGATCACCCTGCTCGGCCCGAAGGTCACGCCGCGCGGCGACGACGACCTTCCGTGGAGCGAGCTCGACGAGATGGACGCCGTGTACTTCACGGCGCGCGACGCAGGTGCGCTCACGCAGGCGCGGCGCGCGCGAGTGCTCGTCTCGACGGCGCGCGAGCTGCCGACGCTGATCGCAGGCGGTGTCCGCCTCGACGCGCTCGTCCACTCGGGAGCCGACTCCGGCGAGCGCGTCCATGGCGAGACCCTCGAGCCGGCGCCCGAGCTGCTGGTCACGACCGCCGGCAGCGCCGGCGGCACCTATGCGCTGGCCGGAGGCGGCCTCGCGACGTATGCGGCGGTGCGCCCGCCGGGCCCCGTCTTCGACTCGTACGGCGCAGGCGACTGCTTTGCCGCCGGCCTCACGTACGCGCTCGGCCGTGGCGACGCAGTCCAAGCCGCTCTCGATTTGGCGTCGCGCTGCGGGGCGGCGGCGCTGACGGGACCCGGCGTGCACGTACGCTCGCCCTAGAACGCGCGACCAGTGGCGCAGTCGTGTTGCGATGTGGAACAAAGTGGGTTAAAGTGGAGGCTATCCGGCGCGAAGGAAAGCCCACTCGATGCTGCTTGGCGAGTACGAGCACACGGTCGATGACAAGAACCGCCTCACACTGCCCGCGCGCTTCCGGGACGCCTTCCGGGAGGGAGCCGTCGTGACGCGCGGCATGGACGGGTGCCTCGCCGTCTACCCGCGCGCCGGCTGGGAGCAGCTCGCCGAGTCGACGTTCGTCGACCTCGACCCGCTCAGCCGCGAGGGGCGCGCCCTGACCCGCTACTTCTACTCGGCGGCCACGGAGGCGGAGCCCGACCGCCAGGGGCGGATCCTCATCCCGCCGCGGCTGGCCGAATACGCGCAGCTCGGGCGCGACGTGGTGGTGGCCGGTGTACGCGACCGGCTCGAGATCTGGGACCGAGACACCTGGCGCAGGCAGCGAGACGAGATCGAAGGGAGCGCGGAGCATGTTGCCGAACGTCTTGCAGGCAGACGGACCTGAGCACGTCCCCGTACTCGCCGCCGAGGTCCGCGAGGTCCTCGAGGTGCAGCCGGGCGATACGGTGGTGGATGCGACGTTCGGCGCGGGCGGCCACGCTGCGCTGCTCGCCGCCGATCTGAACGGACGGGGCCGGTTCGTCGCGATCGACCGGGACCCCACCGTCCGCCCGTACTTCGAGCGGTTCCGGCGCGGAGCAGGCGTACCGGCACGCTTCCTCCGCGGGGAAGCATCCGTGGTGCTTGGACAGCTCGCGGACAACGACTTCCGCGCGGACGCCGTCCTGCTCGATCTCGGGGTGTCGAGCATGCAGATCGACCGCCCGGAGCGCGGCTTCTCCTAT
>JACVRM010000120.1 GCA_014534415.1 Thermoleophilia bacterium
CGCGCCTCGCCGTGGATCGTCCGGAGATACCTCTGCTGCGTCTCGCGGTCGAGCTCTCGCTCGCTGAGCAGCTCCGCGAAGCCCAGTACGCTCGCGAGCGGCGTGCGCAGCTCGTGCGAGACGGTCGCCATCAGCTCTGTCTTCATTCGTTCGGCCTCGCGCTCGCTCGTCACGTCTCGGACGACCGTCGTGCGCCCGAGCAGCTCGCCGTTGCGCTCGCGCACGGGCGCCGTGTAGACCTGAAACGCCCGGCCGGAGCCTGCCAGCTCGATCTCGTGCGTGCCGGCATAGTCCGGGTCGCGCGTCCGCTCCACGATCCTCCGCACCTCGGCCGGAGCCGTGGCCAGGACCGCCAGCTGTTCCACGCGGTCCTCCGGCGAGCCGTTCGACGCGGCGCCGAACACGCTCGCGTCCATTTCCTCGTACGCGCGGTTCGACACGAGCACGTTGCCCTCCGGATCGATCATCCGGATGCCGTCTCGGCTCGCCTCCAGGACGGCCTCGTTGATGGCCGCCTGCTCGAGCGCGGCGTCTTCCGCGCGCCGCCGGCTGCGCAGTGCGCGCGCCAGCAGGAAGATGCCCGCGACCAGGATGAGTCCGAGCACGGCAGTGGTCGCCAGGACGGTCTTCCGCAGTTCGCCGATCGCGGCGAACGCGGTATCTGCAGGGACCGAAGCCGTCACCGTCCAGCCGAGGTCGGGCACCGGTGCAAATGCCGAGAGCCGGCGCCCGTCGGGTGTCTCGAGCTCCAAGACGCCCGACCGGCCGTCGAGCGCCGCGACCACGCGCCTGTCTGCGCGGCGCGAGACGAGAGTGCGGAGCGTTTCCCCCGACGACGTGACCAGGACACCGTGGTGGTCGGTGACCTTCAGCTTGACGTCTTGCGACATGCCGAGCTGGTCGCTGAAGCGCTGCAGGTGCCCGAGCCCGTACGCCGCGACGAGGATCGCGACCGGACGCTCGTCGCCTCCTCGCACGAGCGCCGCCGCGGCCACGACGAGCGGACGCCCTCTCGCCTGTGTTCTGTAAGCACGGGAGACGTACGGCCGTCGCGTGGTGGTGACGCCTCTGTACCAGTCGCGGAAGCTGAAGTCCTTCCCGACGATCCCGGGCGTGGCCGGGACGACATCCATGAGCCGTCCGTCGAGGTCGGCCACGAACGTCGTGAAGACGCCCTCGTGTGCCGCCCGCAGCTGCTCCAGGTGGAACTCGATCCTCTCGCTGTCGGCACGAGAGCGTCGCGCGCGGGACAGGGAGCGGACGAGCGTCGGCCGTTGCGCGTACGCATCCACGAGGCTGGCGAGACCGACCAGCTCCGAGCGAACGACCTCGGCGCTCAGCGAGGCGGTCGAGGCGACGCGCTTGTCGACCTCGCGGCGGACGGCATCCGCGGCGAGCGACACGCTGAAGTAGGCGAGGAACGCGAGCGGCACGAGCGACAGCACGGCGGCTCCCGCGATCAGCCAGGCCGGCGAGCGGCTGCGCCGCGTGGAGAGCAGACGGCTCGTCATCGAGGCTCTGCGAGCAGCTCCTCGACGACCGTCATGAGCTCCAGAGGACTGAACGGTTTCGCGAGAAAGCGATCCGCGCCGGCTGCGAGCGCAGCGTCCCGGTCGGC
Source organism: Thermoleophilia bacterium (assembly GCA_014534415.1). Lineage (GTDB taxonomy): Bacteria > Actinomycetota > Thermoleophilia > Gaiellales > Gaiellaceae > JACVRM01. The sequence continues at coordinate 1,619 of JACVRM010000120.1, forward strand.
CGCCTGCGCCCGCGCGGTCAGCATGAGCACGCGCGTCTTTGCGAGCTGATCGTCGGCGCGGAGCTCGGCGACGACCTCGAGACCCGTCTTCCCCGGCATCATCATGTCGAGCACGATCGCGTCCGGCCGCTCGGCACGCGCGAGCTCCAGCGACTCGTCGCCGTCGCGTGCCTCGAAGAGGTCGTAATCGGAGGTGTCGAGAGCAGCCCGGACGAGCGCCCGAAGCACGTCTTCGTTGTCGCAGACGAGAACCTTCTGCCGCATCGAATTCGACCCGTGAAAGACGGTATCGGCAGGAGCGGCCGACGCCTTGAGCTCGTCAACCCGGCAGCCGGTGCGTACTACGAGTGAACGTTCCGTCCCTCGAGCGCGGCACGGAGGCCGAGCGCAACCGCCGGAGCGATCAGCGCGGCGGTCACGGCGCCCGCCGCGAGAAACGCCCGACCGGCGCCCGGTACCTGCTCGCTCCACTGCACCGCAAGCACGGTGGCGACCCCGGCGCCGAGCGCGAGAGCGGCGGCCGCACATCCCGTGGCGGCGCCGGCGAGCCGCACCCGGCCCAGCCGCGCGAGCACGTACGCGACAACCGCCGCAGCCGCCGCGACCGCGGCGAGGAATGCGACCGCGCCGCGCTTCCAGCGCAGCGCAGGGGGCGGCTCGTCTCCCACCCAGGTCGCCGGCGGCAGCAGATTCTCCGTTAGTCCGTACGCGACGGGGAAGGCGACGAGGAGCGCAGCTAGCAACGCCAGCGCCGCACGCCGCAGCGCGGTCGCCAGCGCAAGCGGCCCGAAGCCGGCGGCGACGGTCCGCACGTCGCCGAAGCGGCGCACCGCCTCGGCTTCGGCCTCGTCGCGAGAAAGGCCACGACGTTCCGCCTCGGCCGCCGCCGTGCGCAAGTGGTCCTCGACCTCGACCAGGATCCGCCGCCGCGCGCGCCGGTCGCCCGGCAGCGCGTCGGCGAGCTGGCGAAGGAACGGCTCGATCACCGAGCGACTCCCGCGACGACGTCCACCGCCCGCGCAAAGTCGCGCCAGCGGCGCTGCTCGGCCTCGAGCGCGCGACGGCCCCGTCGCGTCAGCCGGTACACCCGGCGGCGGCGCCCCGCCACTTCGCGCCACTCGCTCGCGACGGCGCCGGCCTGCTCGAGCCGGTGGAGTGCCGGGTACACCGTCCCCTCCGCTAGGTCGAAGGCGCCGCCGCTGCGCTCGCGCAGAGCCTCGATCAGCGCGTACCCGTGCGCTCGTCCGTGTGCGAGTTCGGCGAGGAGCAGCAAGTCCAGCTGCCCCTTCGTCTGCTCGCTACGCATACCTAGTCATTCTAGGTATTGAGCCCGCGCAGCGTCAAGCGCGGCGCTTCCGTGCGTCGCAGGTCGGCGCGGTCGGCGACGACGTTACGACGCGATAGTCGTCGCGACCGCGCCGCGGCAGTTCTCGACGAGCGCGTACCAGTCGACCTTGTCCACGACCGCGACGCCGAGCTCTTCGCACTCACTTCTGACGTCGTCGTCGACGTACGCCGAAAACAGCACGAGCCGGCCGTCGAAGCCGCGCGCGACCAGACGGCGCGCCACCTGTAGACCGTTCAGCCCGGGCATGCGTTCGTCGAGCACGACCACGTCATACGCGCGTTGCGCGCACTGCGCGAGCGCCTCGCTCCCGCCCGAAGCCTCGTCGACGCTCCAGCCCTCGATCGACAGCACGATCTGGAGCATCGCCCTGATGTCGTCCTCGTCGTCGACGACGAGAACATGTCCCAACCGCGGTTCGGCCACGTTACTCCCTCCTTGGGCCGCCGCAGGTTGGCCCGTTGTTCTTACCCGTGTTGTGCCCGGCCCGCTCACCGTCCGAACTCCCTCAACGGAGTGATTCGAGCGGCTATGGTCGCCGCGATCATGAGCGACTACGTGTTCAGCATGTACCGGGTCGACAAGTTCTACGGGCCGGACCGGCAGGTGCTGGCGAACATCTCGCTGTCCTTCCTGCCCGGGGCGAAGATCGGCGTGCTCGGCCCGAACGGCGCGGGAAAATCGACGCTCCTGCGCATCATGGCCGGGCGCGGGGAGCCGTCGAGCGGCATCGCGCAGCTGGCCCCCGCAGCGACGGTCGGTCTGCTCGAGCAGGAGCCGGAGCTCGACCCCCAGAAGGATGTGCGCGGCAATGTCGAGGACGGCGTCCGGGCGCTGCGCGACCTGCTCGACCGCTTCAACGCGATCTCCGCGCGGTTCGCCGAGCCCGGCGCCGACTTCGACGCGCTGCTCGCCGAGCAAGGCACCGTCCAGGAGGAGATCGACCGGCGCGGTGCCTGGACGCTGGACGCGACGCTCGACCGGGCGATGGACGCGCTGCGGCTGCCGGACGGCGACCGCGACGTAGCCACACTGTCGGGCGGCGAGCGGCGGCGCGTCGCGCTCTGCCGGCTGCTGCTCTCGTCGCCGGATCTGCTGCTGCTCGACGAGCCGACGAACCACCTCGACGCCGAGTCGGTCGCGTGGCTCGAGCGCTTCCTCGGCGAGTACAAGGGGACGATCGTCGCGATCACGCACGACCGCTACTTCCTCGACAACGTCGCCGGGTGGATTCTCGAGCTCGACCGCGGACGCGGCATCCCGTTCAAGGGCAACTATTCGTCCTGGCTCGAGCAGAAGCAGGCACGGCTCGCCGCTGAGGAGAAGCAGGAGTCAGCGCGCCGGCGGACGCTCGCACGGGAGCTGGAGTGGGTGCGGCTCAGCCCGAAGGCGCGGCACGCGAAGTCGAAGGCGCGCCTCGCGGCCTACGAGAGGCTGCTGGCCGAGGAGGGCGCGAAGCGACTCGAGGGGGTCGAGATCCACATCCCGGCGGGACCGCGGCTCGGCGAGCTCGTCATCGTGGCCGACGGGGTCTCGAAGGGGTTCGGCGACCGCCTGCTCGTCGAGGACCTGACGTTCTCGCTGCCGCCGGGCGGGATCGTCGGCGTGGTCGGCCCCAACGGCGCCGGCAAGACGACCCTGTTCCGCATGATCATGGGCGAGGAGCAACCTGACTCGGGGACGCTTCGCATCGGCGACACGGTCGAGCTCGCCTACGTCGACCAGGCTCGCGACGACCTCGATCCCGCGAACACCGTCTGGAAGGAGATCTCGGGCGGCCACGACGCCATCGAGCTCGGCCGCCGCGAGGTGAACTCGCGGCAGTACGTCTCGTGGTTCAACTTCAAGGGCGCCGATCAGCAGAAGCCTGTCGCGCAGCTGTCGGGCGGCGAGCGGAACCGCGTCCACCTGGCGAAGCTGCTCCGCTCGGGCGGGAACGTGCTGCTCCTCGACGAGCCGACCAACGATCTCGACGTGGACACGCTACGCGCGCTCGAGGAGGCGCTCGTGGATTTCGCCGGCTGCGCGGTGGTGATCTCGCACGACCGCTGGTTCCTCGATCGAGTCGCGACGCACATCCTCGCCTTCGAGGGGGACTCGCAGGCCACCTGGTTCGAGGGCACGTGGGCGGAGTACGCCGACTGGGTCCGGGAGACGCGCGGCGCTGACGCGCTCGAGCCGCATCGGATCAAGTACAAGCCACTCGTGCGCGCGTGACGAGAGTTAGTGGCTGACCGCCACTATGTGTCCGTGTGCCCCGGCTCCGAGAGGCGCTCGATGATCGTGTACGGATCGGGCACCAGCCCGGCGATCGACTTTGTAGCGGCGTCGAGCACGACCTCGCGCAGTGCCTCCCGCCGGTCTCGCTCCGCTTCGCGTCGATCGCGCTCCGCGCGAACGAGCGTGCGGAGGTGAACGAGGCTCGGTCGCGTCAGGCCCAGCGCCTGCGCCCGCTGAGCCACGCGCCTGCATATCTCGGCCATCGATTCGGAGGGATCGTCCAGCTCACTGACAAGCCGGTCGATGACGGGGTCGTAGCGCGGCGCACTTCGCGGCACGTCGCAATCGTCGCGACGGCGCGGTAACGGGATCGTGGCGGATTTGCGCCGGATGAGGCCAGAGTTAGTGGCTGTCAGCCACGAATCACGCCTCACCAGGCGGTCGGCCCCGCCCGCGGCCCGTACAGTCTCTGCGGTGGACGGCTTCGAGCTGCGGTTCGAACGAGGGAGCGCGAGCGCCTCCGGTGGGCGGCCTCGCCGGCGGAAGCGGCAGTCGCCCACCGCTACTGCTCCGCCGCCTGGAGGTACAGGAAGACCTCGAGGCGCACGTCGCATGGTCGTGAGCGCACCCACCGAGACGCTCCACGGGCTGCGGCGGATCTCTTTGCGCTTCCCCGAGGCCGTCGAGGCGGGCGGCGTCGGGAATCCATCCTTCAAGGTACGCGACAAGATCTTCGCGATGCAGCACGGCCACGAGAGCCGGCCGTCGTGCTGGGTGAAGGCGCCCGCGGGCGTCCAGCAGTTGCTGGTCGGCCACGACCCCGGGCGTTTCTTCGCGCCGCCCTACGTCGGCCAGCACGGCTGGGTCGGCGTCTGGCTCGACGTGGACGTCGACTGGGACGAGCTCGCCGACCTCGTCGAGGAGAGCTACCGGATGACGGCGCCGAAGCGACTCCTCGCGCAGCTCGACGCCGTACAGTCCGACGGTCGAGCCGGGGAGGACTGATGCCCGAGACGATTACGCCCTACTTGTTCTACGAGGACGCCGGCGCGGCGATCGAGTGGCTGTCGCGCGCGTTCGGCCTGCGCGAGCGGACGCGCGCCGAGACGCCCGCGCGGCGCGTCGCTCACGCCGAGCTCGAGCTCGAAGGCGACACGGTCATGCTCGGCGAGCCGGGCGAGGGCTATCGGAACCCGCGCCGGCTCGGCGCGGTGACGGGCGGCGTCCACGTCTACGTCGAGGACGTCGACGCTCACTTCGAACAGGCACGCGAAGCCGGTGCGACGATCCTCCAGGAGCCGACCGACCAGGAGTACGGCGACCGGCGCTACGACTGCACCGACCTCGAGGGCCACCAGTGGTACTTCGCGACCGCGATGTCGCCCACGTCGTCAGGCGAGGAGAAGGCAGCCGAGCACCACGCCTAGACCTCGCCGTCCCAGCACGGTCTGCGCGGCGCAGCGTA
>JACVRM010000129.1 GCA_014534415.1 Thermoleophilia bacterium
CGAGGCCGAGCTGCGCGCGGGCGACGACTCGATCCTGCTCTACGAGCGCTGGCTCGCCGAGCGCGACGACGCGCTGCTCGAGGCGATCGCCGACTACAACAAGGAGGACTGCCGCATCACCTACGAGCTGCGCGAGTGGCTACTCGGCCTGCGCGAGGAGGCGATGCGGGAGTACGGGCAGGAGATCCCCTGGGCCGCGTTGCCGGAGCACAAGCAGGCGCCCGAGGCGGGCGGCGCGCCCGAGCTGCGCGAGCGGCTGCTGGCCGGGATGTCCGAGGATCCCGACGAGCTCAGCGTGGGGGAGCGCGAGCGCTGGCTGGCCGCGCACTTGCTCGACTACCACCGCCGCGAGGCGAAGCCGGTGTGGTGGGCGTTCTTCAACCGCAAAGGCGCGACGCCGGACGAGCTGGCCGAGCGCGACCGCGAGGCGATCGGCGGGCTGGTGCCGGCCGGCGATCCGTGGGAAGTGGGGCAGTCGCTCGTCGTGCCATTCAGCTTCCCCGCGCAGGAGCACAAGCTCTCGCGGGGGGACGGCGTCCACGACCCGGTGACGCTCGCTTCGGCGGGCTCGATCGACGCGCTCGACGACGCGCGCGGATACCTCGAGCTGCGGCGCGGCCCGACGGTGCGGGAGCGGCAGCTGCCGGACTCGCTGATCCCGGGCGGGCCGCTCGACAGCGACGCGCAGCAGGGCGCGCTGAGGCGGCTCGCCGAGTCGATCGAACGTCGGGGCGGGCGCTACCCGGCGCTCGAGGCGATCCTGCGGCGCGAGCTGCCTCGCGTGCGGGGGCTGCCGGCCGGCGCGCCGCTCGCGCAGGACGACCTTGGCGGGGCGCGGCGGTTCGCGCGCGAGCTCGACAGCAGCTACCTCGTCGTCCAGGGGCCGCCGGGTTCAGGCAAGACCTACGCGGGAGCGCGCATGATCGTCGAGCTGCTGGCGCACGGCCGGCGCGTCGGCGTGACCTCGACGAGCCACAAGGCGATCCACAACCTGCTCCTCGAGGTGGAGCGCGTGGCCGACCGGGAGGGCGTTCGGTTCCGCGGGCTCAAGAAGGGGGCGTCGTACAGCGGGCCGTTCATCAAGACGTCCGGCAATCGGGCCGCGTTCTCGCAACCCGATCACGACGTCCTGCTGCTCGCCGGCACGGCGTGGCTGTTCGCGCGCGAGGAGATGGAGGACGCCGGCATCGACACGCTCTTCGTCGACGAGGCTGGTCAGGTATCGCTCGCCGACGCGCTGGCGATGGGCACCTGCGCGCGCAACGTGGTGCTGCTCGGCGACCCGCAGCAGCTGGCACAGGTCTCGCAGGGCACGCACCCGAAGGGCACCGACGCGTCGGTACTCGAGCACCTGCTCGGCGACGAGGACACGATCCCGGCCGACCGCGGCCTCTTCCTCGGCTTCACCTGGCGCATGCACCCCGACGTGGCGGCGTTCGTGTCCGAAACGTCGTACGAGGGGCGTCTGCACGCGGCCGAGCGCTGCGCGCGCCAGGGCACTGCCGTGGGCACGGGTATCCGCTTCGTCGAGGTGGCGCACGAGGCGAACCGCGTCTCCTCGCCGGAGGAGGCTGCGCGCGTGCGCAAGGAGATCGACGCGCTCGTCGGCCTCGACTACACGGACTGTGACGGCGTGACGCGCCCGCTGCGCTACTCCGACTTCATGGTCGTCGCGCCCTACAACGCCCAGGTGCGCTGCCTGCGGGCGGCGCTGCCGGAGGCGGTGCCGGTCGGCACGGTCGACAAGTTCCAGGGCCAGGAGGCGCCGGTCGTCTTCTACTCGCTGGCAAGCTCGAGCGGCGAGGACGTCCCGCGCGGCCTCGAGTTCCTGTTCTCGCGCAACCGCCTGAACGTGGCGATCTCGCGGGCGAAGTGCCTGGCCTACGTGGTGGCGAGCCCGCGGCTCCTGGACGTCCGCTGCCGCACGGTCGACCAGATGCGGCTCGCGAACGCGCTCTGCCGGCTCGTCGAGCTGGCCGGTCCGCGGTGACTAGCGCCCACCGCTCGCGGCGGCCCACTCGCGCACCTCTGTCACGTCGACCGCGAGCACGGCGCCGTCGGGTGGATCGGCGCGGTACTGCGCATACTTCCCGGCGAGCAGCTCGAGGGCGCGCTCGCGCTCCTCGCCCTCTTCGAGCACGCGCGCGCGGCCGCGCAGGCGGATCCACCAGAGCCGCCGCCAGTCCTCCTCGTAGTGGTCGACGAGCACCGTCACGTCGGGGCGGGCGCGCGCGTTCTCCATCCGCCGGAGCGTCTGCGAGCGCTTCGGCTTCCTGTCCACCGCCGAGTAGAGCGTGTCCCCGTCGATCGCGAACACGATCGGGACGAGGTGCGTGCGGCCGTCGGGGTCGATCGTCGCCAGCGTCGCCACACGCGCGCCGACTAGCCTCGGGTCGTGCATCTCGGCGTGATCCTGCCGAACTTCGGCGCCGGCTCGTCGCCCGACGGTATCCGTCGCGTGGCCGAGACGGCGGCGGAGCTCGGCTTCGATTCCGTCTGGGCGACGGAGCACGTGATCGTCGGGCCGGACGCCGTCGATCCTTACGGGCGCGTCCACGACCCGCTCGTCACCCTCGCATGGGTCGCCGGCTGGACGGACGGGATCGGGCTCGGCACGTCCATCCTGCTCCTGCCGCTGCGCAACGCCGTGCTCCTCGCCAAGGAGGTCGCGACGCTCCAGGAGCTCTCCGGCGGCCGCTTCACGCTGGGCGTCGGCCTGGGCTGGCACAGGGACGAGTTCGAGTTCATGGGCGTGCCGTTCGAGGAGCGCGGGCGGCGCGCCGACGAGGCGATCCGCCTGATGCGGACGCTCTGGAGCGGCGAGCGCGACTTCGAGGGTCGGTACTGGTCGTTCCACGACGCGACCGCCGAGCCCCATCCCTCCCCGCAGCCGGAGATCTGGGTCGGCGGCAGCTCGGACCGCGCGATCCGGCGGGCGCGCGAGCTCGGCGACGCCTGGCATCCGTCGCGGGGGTCTGACCCCGACCACGTCCGCCGCGTGAAGGAGGAGCACCCCGATCTCCGCGTCATCCCGCGCACCTCGCCCGACCGCGTCGACGCGATGGTCGACGCGGGTGCCGAGGGCGCCGTCGTCACCTTCCCGGACGAGGCGGCCATGCGCGACTTCGCGCGCCGCTACCGCTAGGGCAGGAGCAGCAGCTTGCCCGTCGTCTTCCGGGCGGCCAGGTCCTCCTGCCCCCGGCGGGCCTGGTCGAGCGGGTAGCGCCCGCCGATCAGCACGTCGAGCCTGCGCTCGGCGATCCAACCGAAGACCTCGTACGCGCGCTCGAGCAGGTCGCTCCGCTCGGCGGTGTAGTGCCGGAGCGAGGGACGGGTGAGGAACAGCGAGCCGTGCCCTTCGAGGCGCATCGGATCGAACGGCGGCACCGGTCCGCTCGCGGCGCCGAAGAGCACCAGCGTGCCGCGCGGCCTCAGTGCGGTGAGGCTCTCGTCGAACGTGGCCTTGCCCACGCCGTCGTAGACGACCGCCGCGCCGGCGCCGCCGGTCAGCTCGCGCACGCGTTCGGCGAAGCCGTCGTAGCCGATCACCTCGTCGGCGCCGGCGCGTCGCGCGAGCGCAGCCTTCTCCTCGTTCGAGGTCGTGGCGATCACCCGTCCGCCGCGCAGCTTCACGATCTGCGTGAGCAGCAAACCGACCCCGCCCGCCGCGGCGTGGATCACCACCTCGTCGTCGGGCCGGACGCGATACGTGCTCGTCGCGAGGTAGTGCGCCGTCATCCCTTGCAGGAGGGCGGCGGCCGCCAGCTCGCTGGAGACGCCCTCGGGCACGGGCACTGCGCGTGCAGCGTCGACGGCGACCTGCTCCGCGTAGCTGCCCGGCGCCGCCACCCACGCGACCCGGTCGCCGGCGCCGAAGTCGCTAACATCCGCCCCGACGGCGGCCACCGTGCCGGCGCCCTCGACGCCGGCCACGAACGGCGGTGACGGCCCGTAGCGACCTTCGCGCTCGTAGATGTCTCGGTAGTTGACGCCGACGGCCTCGACGTCGACGAGCAGCCGGCCGGGGCCGACTTCGGGCGCCGGCTGGTCGCGCACCTCGAGCACCTCCGGCCCGCCGCTCCGCGTTACGACCACGGCGCGCATGCGGGGAGTTTCAACGCCCGGCGAGCCGTTTGCATTTCGGGTCGCAGACGGGACGGTGTGGGCGCGGGTCGCGGTTCCGGCGGCCTAGAGACGCGGTCAGCGCGATCAGAACGGCCGCGAAACAGCCTCGGCGCGGTCGACCCAGTCCGCCTGAGCGGGGTGCCGCGCGACGGCGCGTTCGATCGCCCGGAGGAGCGGCCCGAATTCGTCGTGACGCAGCCCGTAGACGAGCAGTACGCCGGCGTGCGATCGGCCGGCCGTTGCCCACTCGCGAAGGATCTCCGGGAAGTCGTGGACGTTGAAGGTCACGAGAATGCGGCGGTCTGCGGTCGCAAGCGCGAGTACCTCGGGATCCTCGAGGCCCTCGTGGGCCGGCTCCTCGTCGAGCGCCCGCACGTCGTGCCCACGCCGCCGGAGGTCAGCGCCCACGCGCGGCCCCGACAGCTGCGCGTCGAGCAGGAAGCGCAACGCCTATTCGCCGGTTCCCTCGAACGCGATGAACGGGTACAGCTCGCGGAGCTCCTCGGGCGACCTGCGCGCTGCCTGGATGAGCGGCTCGACTTCGTCGGGAAACCGGCTCGTGTACGCGAGCGCGGTCGACAGAGCGCGGTCGGAGAGCGCGGGGTGATTGCGGAGCAGCTTTGCGCGGTCGTTGCCGTAGTCGCGCTGCATCGCAATGATCTCCCAGACGTCGAGACCCGTGCCAATGACCCACGCACGACGCGGGGCCGGCCCGCGGAACGCGATGCCGGGGAAGAGGCGTGCCTTCGCGGCCTCCTCCGCGAGTTCCTCGACGACCGCGCCGCGCGAGCGGCCGCTGCGGCGGACTTCCTCCGCGACCAGACCGGCGGTGGCCGGCGTCAAGCGAATCGAGAAGGGCTGCGTCTTGGCCATGGATCGAGTCTACTACAGTTACTACAATGTAGAAGCAAGTCCGCATTCTGCAGCGGCGGGCGCTTCAGCCACAATCGGGCGCGTGCCGGCACAAGAGGTCGAGAAGGAGATCGATCGGCTGTACGGACTTCCGCTCGACGAGTTCGTCTCGGCGCGGAACGAGGCGGCGCGCCGGTTGAAGAAATCGGGCCACGCGGATGAAGCGAGCCGCGTTCAGGCGCTACGCAAGCCGACCGTTGCCGTCTGGCTAGTCAACCAGCTTGCGCGCCAAGAGAAAGGCGGCGTACGACAGCTGCTCGGAGCGGCGAAGTCGATGCGAGAGGCACACGGCAAGCAGAGCGGCGCGCTGCAAGCCGCCGTCATTCAGGAACGCGAGGCCGTGGCGGAACTCGTCGCGGCGGCACGTGACCTCGCGGCTCGGAACGAGACGCAGGTCAGCGAGGCGGTCCTCGAGCGCGTCGCGACGACTCTCCACGCCGCCGCGGCGCTCGACGAGGCGCGGCCGCTCCTCGAGCGCGGGCTCCTGACCGAGGAAATGGAGACGGTCGGCTTCGGCGCGCTCAGCGGCGTCGCGCTCAGCCCGCCGCCGGAGAGACCGGCGACACCGCCGCCGAAGGCTGAGCGCGGCGAAGCGGCCGCGCCGGCAAAGGCGGACTCCACGCGGCGAGCCGCCGAAGTGGCCGAACGGCGGCGGCTTGCCGAGCAGCGCAAACGCGTCCGTGAGCTGCGCGAGCGCGAGCGGCAGCTCCGGCAAGAAGTACGCGCGGCGGAGCGAGCGGTCCGCGACGCTCGGCGCGCCGCCGAGGCGGCCGAACGCGATCTGGCCGAGCTGAGCGCGGAGCTCGAACGCGTGGGCGAAGAACGACGGGCGATCGAGGGCGCGACGTAGCTCGTCGCATCCCCATCCCGCGACGCGCGAGAATCCGCCTTCCGTCCCGACCGAAGGAGGTAGACATGTTCGTACGCATCGCACGCTTCGAGGGTGGAGACCCGTC
>JACVRM010000079.1 GCA_014534415.1 Thermoleophilia bacterium
CGAGTCATACGCCTGCATCAAGGGGTACAGGAGTTCGGAGACCGAGATCGGCTCGCCCGCGGCGAAGCGGCTCGCGAAGTCGTCACGCTCGAGCAGCCGCGCAACGGTCATCTCCCGTGCGAGGCGGACGACGTCCGCGTACGACAGCTGAGAGAGCCACTCACCGTTGTAGCGCACCTCGGTCCGTTCGCGGTCGAGGATGACCATCGCCTGCTCGATGTATGTCTGCGCCATGCGGTCGATCTCCTCGTCGGAGAGCACCGGCCGCTCCGCCGAGCGCCCCGACGGGTCGCCGATCCGCGTTGTGTAGTCGCCGACGATCAGCACGCCGACGTGCCCCGCGTCCTGGAACGCCCGCATCCGCTGGAGCGGCACGGCACGCCCGATGTGGATGTCCGGTGAGGTGACGTCGATGCCGAACTTCACGCGGAGCGGCCGGCCCAGCGCAAGCTTGCGCTCGAGCTCGCCCTCGGGCAGCACGTGCACCGCGTTGCGGGTGAGCTGCTCGACGAGATCGGCGACCGCCACCGCTCGATTGTAGGCGCGCGCCGCGCCGGAACTCGCTGGCCGACGGAGTACACTCCCAATCTTCGTGCGGCTTCGCAGACGCAGCACCGCGCCGCCGAAGGGCAGGCGCCGCATCCGCAAGCTCCGCCTCCTCGCCCTGACCGGGGTGCTGCTGGGGCTTGCGCTCGCCGCCTTTACGTACGGCCTGATCACTGCGCTCGCGAGCGAACTGCCGGATCTCGATCCCGCCGCGCAGGCCGAGCGCGAGCGGAACGGCTACGTCTACGACCGCAGCGGCAAGCGCATCCTGGCCGTCCTGCGCGGGTCGGAGAGCCGCGTGCTGCTGAAGCCAGAGGAGATCGCGCCGATGATGAAACACGCGATCGTCGCGGTGGAGGACCGCCGCTTCTGGCAGCACCGAGGCGTCGACCTCCGCGCGATCGGTCGCGCCTTCTGGGCCGACGTCCGCAACCAGGAATTCGTCCAAGGCGGCTCGACGATCACGCAGCAGTTCATCAAGAACGTCTACATCGACGACGAACGCTCGCTCGGGCGCAAGGTCAGGGAGGCGGCGCTCGCGTGGCAGCTCGAGCAGGACTGGGACAAGGAGAAGATCCTCACGGAGTACCTGAACACGATCTACTTCGGCAACGGCGCCTACGGGGTCGAGCAGGCGGCGCGGACGTACTTCGATCATTCGGCGAAACGGCTTACGGCCGGGGAGGCCGCGCTGCTCGCGGCCATCCCCAGCGACCCGCACGGCCTCGACCCGGCGACGAACCCCCGCGCAGCGCGGCGGAGACGGAACGAGGTGCTCCGCCTAATGGTCGAGCAGGGGTTCGTCGACCGCGACAGCGGCGACTACCGGCGGGCGATCCGCACCCCTCTGCCGCGCCGGGAGGACATCGGCCTTCCCGCCACGCACGGCTCGACGGGCCTGTATTTCGTCAACTACGTCAAGCAGCAGCTGATCGACAAGTACGGCACGTCGCGCGTGTTCGGCGGCGGCCTGCACGTCCGCACGACGATCGACCTCGAGCTCCAGCGGCTCGCGCACGGGGCGATCGCCAAGTGGCTGACCGACCCACGGGGCCCGGAGGCGGCCCTCGTGGCGATCGACCCTCGCAGGGGCGAGGTGCTGGCGATGGTCGGCGGCTCGAACTTTCGTGAGAGCCAGTTCAATCTCGCCGTGCAGGGCGAGCGCCAGCCGGGCTCGGCCTTCAAGCCGTTCGTGCTCGCGGCGGCGCTCGACCAGGGTATTGGGCCCGCGACCACGTTCGCGTCACGAGAGCTCGACCTGCCGTTCGAGGGACGCGTCTGGCATGTCGAGAACTACGAGGGCAATTACCTCGGCAGCGCGAACCTCGAGACGGCGACGGTCTACTCGGACAACTCGGTGTACGCGCAGCTGACCCGGCTCGTCGGGCCGCAGAACGTCGCGAGGATGGCACACGGGCTCGGCATCGCGAGCCGCCTGGATGCCTACCTGTCGATCGGGCTGGGCGCCGAGGCGGTCAATCCGCTCGAGATGGCGCGCGCGTTCTCGACGTTCGCCAACGGAGGCAAGCGCGTGGACGGTGCCGAGTGCGGCAACCGGCCGCGCGCGGTCCGCTGGATCGAGGCACCGCAGGACGAGGATCCGACGAAGCGGACGTTCGTCGCCAACCGGCCTGTCGCGAAGCCGGTGCTCGACCCGGACAAGGCAGCGATCGTCAACGACATCCTCCAAGGGGTTCTCCGCAGCGGGACCGGCAAGCGCGCCGCTCTCGAGCGCTACCCGGCCGCGGGCAAGACCGGCACGACCGAGAACCATGGGGACGCCTGGTTCGTCGGGTATACGCCGCGCCTGGCGGTCGCCGTCTGGGTCGGCTACCCGAACAAGCTGCGCCCCATGCTGACCGAGTTCAACGGCGAGGAGGTGGCGGGCGGCACGTATCCGGCGCTGATCTGGCGGGCATTCATGAAGCGCGCGCTCCAGCACCTCGGCGCAGAGCCGGAGGACTTCACCTCGCCGCCGGCGCTGTACCCGGAGACGCGTTACGTGGTGCTGCGGGACGGCGAGCTCCAGCTCGACAACGGCGTCTGCCGCGGCGCGGTCCAGGTGGCCGTGCTCAGCGGCGGCGGGCCGCGCCGTGTCGCAGACTGCCGCCCGAACGAGGTCGACGTGCCGGACGTCGTAGGGGCGCGGATCAGCGAGGCGCACGCGATTCTCGCGGCCCAGCCGCTGCGGCCACTCGTCGTCTACAGGCAAGCGGCACCGCGACAGCGCCTGGGCGTCGTGCTCGAGCAGCACCCGCGGCCGGCGGCCCGGCTCGTGGCCGGCCAGATCGTGACGCTCGTGCTTCCGAAACCCCTGCACGGCGTCGTCCCGCGCGTGGAGGGACTGGCGCTCCGCCGCGCGTTGGCGAAGCTGGAGCGGTTCCGGCTCGAGGCACGCGTCCGGCCCGACGGCGCACCAGCCTCCCGCAGGGTGGTGCGCCAGTGGCCGCGCCCCGGCGTCGCCGCCGCCCCCGGCATGCTGATCAAGCTCCTCGTAGCGCGCGGCTGAGAAACCGCGAGCCGGCGACGCCGTACCGCCACGGACGGTCGGCCGCCTTCGTGATGCCGATCCGCGGGCCGGCCACGACGTCGACGTCTCCTTCGCGTGCCCGTAGCTCGAACGGTGGCCGGTCGAGCGGGAGGCCGTCATGCCGGCGCGTGACGCCGAGCGCCTGGCACAGCCGCCCCGGCCCCGCGCAGAGCAGCCGCTTGTCCTCGCGTCCGCGCCGCGCACGCATCGTCTGGAGACCGGCGCTCGGCTCGAGGGCACGGAGGAGTACGGCGGCGGCAACGCCCTCGTCATCGCAGACGAGATTCAGGCACCAGTGCACACCGTACGAGCGGTAGACGTACGCGTGGCCCGGCGGGCCGAACATCGACGCGTTACGGACCGTCCTGCCGTGGTAGCCGTGCGCCGCCGGATCCTCGTGGTCGTACGCCTCGGCCTCGACGATCATGCCGCCGACGCCCTCGACGAGGATGCTTGCGCCGATCAACTCGGGCGCCACCTCGTGAACCGAGCGGGCGAAGAAATCAGCCGCGAGCTTCAATCTCGCGCCGCCTGGCGTCGTAGCGGACGAGCGCGGCACCGCCATTGCCGCGAGCCACGCAGCAGGCCAAAGCTAGAAGAGCTTCGAGCCTTCGTCTGCCGGCCCGGTCGCCTCGAGCAGGCGCCGTGCGCGCCGCGAAAGGTCGCCGAGGTCGACGCGCCCGCGCTCGGCATCCTGGACGATCCGCTCTGCGAGCCCGAGCGCGTCGTCGAGGATCTGCGAGCTCCGTCCTTCGTCGCGGCTCAGGCCCATCGCGAGCAGGATGCTCCGTTCCGTCCGCGAGGCGATCAGCGGCTCGCCGATCCCCTCGACCCAGACGCGCGTGCGCCGGCCGCCGCCGCGCTCCTCGCCGATCAACGGCTCGAGCGCGTAGATCCGGTCGGCGCGCGCGTACTTGCCGAAGCCGAGAAAGACCATCCTGGGTGCGCCGTCCGGCATGGGACGATTATCGACAAATGGGGCGGATCCGGATGGCCGCAGTCGCAATCCTCCACGCTGCCGGTCGCGTGCTATGCGATCGTCGTCACGGATGGTGCCGCCGAGACGGTGACCGGCATCGCGATCGGCGACGAGTTGGCCGAGGTGCTCGGCAGGTACGGCGGCTTCAGCTGTGCCAAGACACCCGCAGACGCGGGTCTGCTCGGCGAGCGGAGCGGCTATCCGTAGTGCGTCGTGCGGTCGGCCCGCACCGCTCGGTGCGGTTCGGCGAGGATCCGGTACGCAGCATTACCCTCGCGACGACGTCGCTCGACCCGCGCGAGGACGATTAGCGCTCGAGGGCGCCGCGGAGCGATTCGACGACGCGCTCCTGATCCTCCAGCTCGATCGCCGTGAAGAATGGGAGCGCGAGCGTGCGGCTCGCTGCGTCCTCGGCAACCGGGCAGACGCCCTCCGCGAAGCCGTAGCGCTCGCGCATGTACGGCTGGAGGTGCACGCAGGGCACGTAGTGGCCGGCCTCGATGCCGTCCTCGGCGAGGCGGGCCGTGACCGCGTCGCGATCGAGCCCGCGCGCCAGCTTGACGACGTAGACGAACCAGGAGCGGCGGTGGTCGGCGTCGTCTGGATGCGGCGGCTCGACGCCGTCGACGGCCGCGAGCAACGTGCCGTAGCGCTCCGCCGCCTCGCGACGCAGTGCCAGGATCTCGTCGAGCCTTTCGAGCTGGGCGAGACCGAGCGCAGCCTGGAGGTCCGTCAACCGGTAGTTGAACCCGAGCCGCACGTGGTGGAACCACCGCGAGTCGTACGAGCGGCCCTGGTTGCGCAGGCTCGTAAGCGCGAGCCACTCATCCTCGGCGTGCGTCGTGACGATGCCGCCCTCGCCCGTCGTGATCTGCTTGTTCGGGTAGAAGCCGAACGCAGCCGGTGGACCGTGCGAGCCGACCGGCCGGCCGCGGTATTCGGCGCCGAGCGCCTCGCAAGAGTCGAGAATCAGCGCCAGGCCGTGCTCGTCGGCCAGCGCGCGCAGGTCGTCGAGCTCGCAGGGATAGCCGAACATGTCGACCGCCACGATGCCCCGCGTTCGCTCGGTGATCGCGGCTTCGACAGCGGCCGGGTCGAGGCTGAGCGTGCGCGCGTCGACGTCGGCGAAGACCGGCGCTGCGCCTTCGTAGATGAAGCAGTTGGCAGTGGCGACGAACGAAATCGGCGACGTGATCACCTCGGCGGCCGATCCGAAGCCCGCCAGGTGGGAGAGCAGGTGGAGGCCGCTGGTCCCGCTCGAGACGGCGGCCGCGTACGGCGCGCCGACGCGCTCGGCGAACGCCTCCTCGAAACGCTGGATGGTGGGGCCCAGTGACAGCCGCCCCGAGCGCAGCGCGTCGAGGACGAGCTCTTCCTCGCGCTCGGCGATGTACGGGCGGCTGAGCGGAATGCCTTTCCGCTGCGCGGAAAGCTTAGGGGGAGTCATTTCGAACCATTCTCGGCGCAGCCGAGAATGGCGTCACGCGCCGGCCGGCTCGCGCGGACGGATCTCGGCGAACTCGAGCCACGGGGACCAGCGGTCGTCGCCGCGTCCCCGGACGACGTCGAGGTACGTCTCCTGGATGCGCTTCGTGACCGGTCCGGGTGGGCCGACCTGCTGGTCGTCGACGGTGCGAATCGGCGTCACCTCGGCCGCCGTGCCGGTCATGAAGAGCTCGTCCGCGAGGTACAGATCCGTGCGGATCAGGTTCTCCTCGCGGACCTCGTAGCCGAGGCTGCGCGCGATTTCGATCACCGTCTCGCGCGTGATTCCCGGCAGGATCGAGGTCGAAAGCGGCGGGGTCACGACGACCTCGTTCTTCACGACGAACACGTGCTCGCCCGAGCCGTCTGCGACGTAGCCGTCCTCGGTCAGGAGGATCGCCTCGTCGTAGCCGGCGCGGTTCGCCTCGCTGACGGCGAGCATCGAGTTGAGGTAAATGCCGGTCGCTTTCGCGGCGTGCGGAATCGTGTTCGGGCCGACGCGCTTCCACGAGGAGACCTTGACGCGAATGCCGTCGCGCAGCCCCTCGTCGCCCAGGTACGCACCCCACGGCCAGCTCATGATGACCGTGTCGACGGGGTTGCCTGCCGTCGACACGCCGAGCTCGCCGTATCCGTAGAACGCGATTGGCCGCAGGTAGCACTCGGGAAGGCCGTTCACGCCGATCAGCTCGAGCGACGCTGCCCTGAGCTCGTCGAGGCTGTACGGGATCTCCATGTACAGCAGACGGGCCGAGTTCTGGAGGCGCTGGAGGTGGTCGGTGAGCCGGAAGACGGCCGGGCCGCGCTCGGTCTCGTAGCAGCGAATACCTTCGAAAACGCCCGTGCCGTAGTGGAGACCGTGCGACCCCACGTGGATCCGGGCGTCCGCCCAGTCCACGAGCTCGCCGTTCATCCAGATCTTCTCGGTCTCCCGCATCGTCCTCTCCTCTCTGGGCGCGCGCGGGGCCGATCTTACCGGCGGGGGCGGCGCATCATGGCCCGGCGTCCTCGGTGACGTCCACGGCTCGGCCGCGCGTGAGGCGCGCGAGATCGGCGGGGTCGACCGCCGCGAGATGGCGCGGCGAGCCGGCGCCGACCCAGACTTGGTCGTGAACGAGCAGGCGGCGGTCGAGCAAGACCAGCTCGACGCTCGTGAGCGGGAACGGCGCGACCGCGCCGGGCGCGAAGCCGGTCGCCTCCTCCACCTGCGTGGGGCTGGCGATCCGGGCCTGGCCAGCGCCGGTCGCTGACGCGACCTTCCGCGGATCGGCCCTGCGGTCGCCAGGCGTCAGGACGAGGACGTAGCGGCCATCGCAGACGAAGACGAGCGACTTGACGATCTGCTCCAACGAGGCGCCCGCCGCGCGCGCCGCGTCCTCGGCTGTCGGCGTGCCGCCGGAGTACTCCTCGATCCGTGCTTCCGTGCCGGACTCGCGCAGGTAGCGGGCGACACGCTCGACCGGCTCAGGCAACGCTCTCACGGCCAGAACGGTAGTGGCCGCACTGGTCGTGTTCGCACGCCACCTCGCCGGGGCCAGGCCCGCGCACGAATCAGTCACGCGGATGTGGCAAAAGAGCCCTCGCTTGGCTTGGCTGCTCGGCTCGCGGAGCGCACCGAGCGGTGCCAGGCGCGGGCGCAGAAGCGTCACAGCGCTGTGTCGAAAGTGCAAAACCGCGCGGTCCGGCGCCGCTTTACTCGAGAGTTATGAAGCGAGCGTCGTCGAAGCCCTCGGCGCGCAGTCGCTCCTGGAGCTCAGGAGGCGCCGGCGTGTCGATCGAGAGCGCCATGAGCGCCTTGCCCCCCCGCCGGGTGCGCGACACCGTCATATTCGCGATGTTCACGCCCGCCTGGCCGAAGAGCGTCCCCACGCGGCCGATCACACCCGGCACGTCGTCGTAGCGGAAGAAGACCATCAGCGGTGCCAGCTCCATCTCGAGCTCGAAGCCGAGCGCGCTGACGAGCCAGCGGCGATGGTCGCGGCCGATCGTCGTCCCGGCAACGCGCACCTCGCCGCCGTTCGACGCGGCCACGACGCGAACGAGGTTGGTGAAGTCGCGTGAGGAGCGCCGACGCTCCTCGCTCACGTCGACTCCCAGCTCGGCCGCGACCACCGGCGCGTTGACCCAGTTGACCTGGCGGTCTGCGCGGCCTTGAAACGCTCCGTTCAGCGCCGCGACCGTCAGCAGGCGCGTGTCGTACTCGGCCAGCCCACCGTAGTACGTCAGCGCGAGCCGGTCGGCGCGCCGGCCGCCGAGATCTAGCGCGAGTCGCGCCAACTGCGCCGCGAGCGGCACGAACGGCCCGAGCACCTCGATGTCTTTCGCACCGATCGTGGGGATATTGACGGCGTTCGTGACCAGACGGCCCTCGAGCGCCGCGGCAACCTGCTCGGCGACGACAATACCGGCGCGATCCTGCGCTTCGGCGGTCGAGGCAGCCAGGTGCGGCGTGACGACGACGTTGTCGAGCTCGAGCAGCGGGCCGGAATACGGCTCGGCCGAGAAGACGTCCAGCGCCGCGCCGGCGACCTTGCCCGACCGCAGCGCCTCGGCAAGCGCCGCCTCGTCCACCAGCTCGCCGCGCGCGGCGTTCACGATCCGCACGCCGTCCCGCATGCGAGCGAACGCGTCGGCGCCGATCGAGCCGCGCGTCTCGTCCGTCAGCGGCAGGTGCAGCGTGACGAAGTCGGCCGCGACGTACACATCCTGAACCGTCTCCACCCGTTCCGCGCCAAGCTCGCGAAAGCGGTCCGGCGCGACGAACGGATCGTACGCGACGACACGCATGCCCAGGCCGAGCGCCCGGCGCGCGACCTGCTGGCCGATGCGCCCGAAGCCGAGCACGCCGAGCGTTTTCTCGGCGAGCTCGGTGCCCGCGTAGCGCGAACGGTGCCAGCGGCCCTGCTTGAGCTCGGCATGCGCCTGCGGGATGTTGCGCGCGAGCGCGACGAGCAGCCCGACCGTGTGCTCGGCGGCCGACACGACGGTCGACTCGGGCGCGTTCACGACCACGATCCCGCGTCGCGTCGCGGCATCCACGTCCACGTTGTCGATTCCCACTCCGGCGCGTCCGATCACCTTCAGGCGCTCGGCACGCTCGATCGCGGCGGCGTCGAGACGCGTTGCCGAGCGAATCACGACCGCGTCGTATTCGGCGATGCGCTCGTCGAGCGTTGCACCACCGTCCTCGTCGACGTCGAAGCGGGCGCGGAGGAGCTCGATACCCGCCGCCGCGATCGGTTCGCAGACGAGCACCCGTGCTCCGCTCATCGGTCCCGCTCCCGGTGCGGCGCCGGGGCACGCATGGACCGGCTCCGGCTGCGCGTGGATTCAGACAGGAGACTGGCGCGACGCAGAAGCCAAGCGGAGCTGCGCCCGGTCGGCGCCGGACAGAGACAGCCGTTCACACGCGGGCGTGCTCGAAGACCTCGAGCGCGCGGGCAGGCCCGAGACCGCGCTCCACGTCGGCGCCCGCCTCTACGAGCGCAAGCTCGAGCGCCGAGAGCGCCGTCACGATGTCGAAGACGTCCACGTGGCCGATATGGCCGATGCGGACGATCCTGCCCTGGAGCTGCCCCTGTCCGCCGGCGACGGTGACGCCGAGCCGGTCCCGGACGGCGTGCACGACCTGCTGACCGTCGATCCTCTCCGGCATGCGGATCGCCGTGACGACGGCTGAGCGGTCGTCGTCCGGCGAGAAGAGCTCGAGTCCCATC
>JACVRM010000131.1 GCA_014534415.1 Thermoleophilia bacterium
GTCGAGCGCGAGCACGGGAACCATGTTGTAGACGGCCCAGAGGTTCGGGGTGTCCATGATGTAGTTGACGATCGAGCCGTCGTTCAGGTCGTAGCCGACGATCACCCAGCCGCGCGCCGCGCGCGCCGCCTTGCGGATCGCCTTCTTCCACTCGTCGACTCCGCCGTGGAACTCCGACTGGACGAGCTCCGCGAAACGCCCCGTCGGCTCGCCGCCCGGGCCCCCGAGGTGGCCGAAGTACAGCTCGTGGTTCTTGAAGCCGAGCAGCGCGAACGTGTAGTCCACCGATACCGCGCGGAGCTGCGAGAAGACCTGGTTACCCTCGATCTCCCCGTAGTCGAACTCGTTGAGGAGCTTCCGGCACTCGTTCGTCTTCTTCGCGTACCCCTCGTAGAGCTTGAAGTGGTCCTCCATCGTCTGGCGCGAGATCCCGTCGAGCTCCTTGTCGAAGGCCGGGAACCGCTGCGCCTTGAGTTCATCCCACGGCATCGCCACCTCCCTGGTCGTTTGCGGAATCGAGCTTGCCATAGAGTCGTGTGGGCGCGCTGGCGACCGTCTCGCACGAGGTCCGCGCGAGCGGCGGCGTCTCGATCCCCGCGCGGGCCTGGATTCCGTCCAGCAGGTCAAGTACGGCCTCGACCGCACTGCGGCGCGGCTCCCAGCCGAGCTCCGTCCGGGCGCGCTCCGTGCTCAGGAGCGGCACCGCGCGACCGAGATCCAGCCAGCCGGGCGGCGTGGGCTGGAGACGTAGCCGCCACGTCGCGTCCATCACGCCGCGCACCAGCCCCGGCGGGACCGGCAGCGGGCGCGCGTCCAGCGTCCGCCCGAGTTCGTCTGCGTCGAGCGGCGGCTCGGCGGCGAGGTTGAACGGCCCGCGGACGTCACGCACGATGGCAAGCCGGTACGCCTCGCCGACGTCGTGCGAGTGCACGGCCTGGAAGCGCAGGCCTCGGAACTGCGGCACGAGCGGGATCAGCGCTCGCCGGACGAGCCGGCTCGGCAAGAGCGGCCCCGTCCAGAGCCGGCGAATTCCGGACGCTGCCTCCCGCTTGAAGATGAAGCCCGGCCGCATGCGCACGACTCGCAGGGCCGGCGCGCGTCGCTCGATCGCGTCGAGCCTCCGCTCGACCTCCACCTTGTGACGCGCGTAGAAGCTCGTAGGCACCGCTTCCAGTGGCCAGCTCTCGTCGACGCGCCGGTCCTTCGGCCCGGGCGCGTATGCGCCGACCGACGAGGCGTAGACGAGCGCCGGCACGCCTGCCTGGACGACGGCCTCGAAGAGCCGCGCCGACCCCTCGACGTTCACGCGGCGGAGGAACGCGGCGTCATGGGAGGGCTGGATCACCCAGGCCAGATGGACGACCGCAGCGGCTCCTCGGAAGAGCGGGACGAGATCGTCCGTCGCGATGTCCGCGCGCGCCCAGTCGGTCTTCGCGAACGCAGCGTCCGGAAGCCGCCGCGCCACGCCCAGGACCGACTCGACCTGCGGCTCGCGCGCGAGCGCCTCGAGCAGACTCGTGCCGACGTTCCCGGTCGCTCCCACGACGACGACGCGCACGCGGAATAGTTAACCCGAGCGCGCCGAGGCGGCCGACGAGCGGCGGAGCGGCGACCTCGCTCGTCTTGGCGAGCGGACTGAACCGGTTGAGGGTGCGGCGCCGGCGGGCGGCTCGCCGTCCGTCTCGTTCGTCCGCCCCAAGGCCGGTGCCGTGACGGGCTCCAAGACGACGTTCGTCGTCAAGCTCCGCAACTTCAGGATCAACGCGCCGGCCGTCGGCATGAAGCCGTTCTCTGGGACCTGTCGACGGCGAAGATGAGCCGAACGGCCCATGCGGCGCGGCCCTTCTATTTGTAACGCTTGTGGCGTTCACGTCCGGGAGGGGTCTGTATGCGGCTTGCTATGTCCTTGATGCTCGTCGTGCTCTTCGCGGTGTGCGCGGGCTCGGCGCTCGCGCACCCGTTTCGCTCGGCGGAGCGTGTCGTCCACGCAGACACGCCGGCTGCGCTCGCCGACGTCGGGCCAGCGGCGCCGTGGACGGTGGCCGAGTACGACGGGGTTGCGTTGAGCGCCGACGCGCTCGACACCACCACGCTGCCGGCCATTCACGCGATCTATCTGCATCCGAGCGACGCGCCCAGCCGCTTCGCGACCTATGCCGCCATGTTCCAGCGCGACGCACGCGAGGCCTCCGGCGTGCTGAAGACGCTGTACGACCGTGGCATCCGACTCGATGAGCGTGTCGGTGCGGACGGGGTCACGCGCTACGTCGATATCACCGTCGTCAAGAGTCGTTACTCGAAGAAGGAGCTCGCCAGCTCGCGCCAGTGGAGCCTCGTGGCGCGCGAGCTCGACCGGCTCAAGTTCCGGCACCCGGACAAGAAGTACCTGGTTTGGTTGGACGCGGGCTCGCAATATTGCGGCCAGAGCGAGCTGTACAACGACCAAACCCGCGGCCCTTCGAACGTCAACGAGCGCCGCACAATGTCGATCGCCTATCGCTACTACGACGCCGCGAACGCCGAGACGGGCGGCTTCTGCGGCCGGCGGACGGTTCTCCACGAGCTGACGCACGCGATGGGAGCGGTGCAGTACACGGCCCCGAACAACGACGGCGGGCACGTGAACGACAATGCGAACGACGTCCTTGGCCGGTTCGCGTCCACGATTCCGTATTCCGGCGGCCTGTTGTACGACTACGGGCTCGACGATTACTGGGATCCGCGTGCCGACCCGACGAGCGGAAGCGCGGCGACGCTCGCGTGGTGGACCGTCAACCTGAGCCGGTTTGTCTGCCCGGCGAGCGGCTGCGAGTCGCCGAACGCAAGTCCAGGCTACTAGCCCGGCGCGCGACCGGCTCGTCGAGCGGCAGATTCGGCGGCCGACATTCAGAGAGGGCTCCGGTCGGGCCCTCTCTGAACGTGTAATCGGTGGGCGGGCGAAGTGAACGAGCGGCGTCGTCCGTCGCGCCGTGACGGGAACCTACGGCCCGGCGAGCCGCTCCGACGGCTGCATCCGGTTGTGCCGGACGAGCGCAGCGCCGAGGCCGCCCGCCAGCAGGACCGCGAAGAGCGCGGTCGCCGCGCCCACGCCGGCGTCGCTCCAGTCGAAGCGGTCAGAGGCGCGTGCCGTGTTCGCGCGGACGATCGTCGTGTACGCAAGCGCGCCGGGCCGAGCATCCGGCGAGCGGAGGTCACGGCGGGCGAGGCTGGACACCACCACCGCCTCTTCGCCGCCGAGCGCGCCGGGCCGAGCATCCGGTGAGCGGAGGTCACGGCCGGCGAGGCTGGGCACCACCACCGCCTCTTCGCCGCCGAGCGCGCCGGGGCGAGCATCGGGCGAGCGGAGGTCGGTGCTGGCCGGTGCGACGGAGATCGCAACGAGCGCGACGGCCGCGGTGACCAGCAGCGCCACCACTCGCGACATGAGGGAATTGACTGAGTGCATGAGGTTTCTCCTGTCTCCGAAGCGAGGTAAGTGCCCTTAGGACGGTGCAGCGCCACGGGACCTTCCCTTCGGAGCGTGGCCGCGACCGTTGTGAGGAGCCGGTTGCGTCGGCTTCCGCCGCCCCGTGTGCGATTCCGCATGAGTCGCGTCTAAGCGCTTCGACGAGGGTCGCATTCCGGGCGGCCCTCTTCGCGTCGCGGAGAGGACGCTTGCAACCGGAACTATCCGGAAGCGCCTCCTCGAGCGGCGGGGCTGGGATTCGAACCCAGGGGCCGCCTCTCCGGCGGCCTGCGGTTTTCAAGACCGCCCCGTTCGGCCGCTCCGGCACCCCGCCCGCCCACCGAGTGTAGCCGCGCTCGCCTCCGACTCCGGAAGCGCGAAGGAGGGCATATGCCCTCCTTCGCGGCGGTCCGTAGAGTCGCGCTAGTACGGCGCGTCCGTGTCCCGCCAGCCCGCGCCGCCGGGGCCGTAGTAGCCGCTCAGCGTCGTCCGGTACTCGTCCGTCGAGTAGGCGGTCTCGTCGAACTCGGGAGAGTTCTTGATCTCGTCCTTCCCCCGGTTGACCCAGACGGTCTTCTCGTCGTGGTCCACGCGGTCGACGACTCCGGCCGGGATCAAGACCTTCTTCCCGAAGATCCAGGGGCCAGTGTCGACCACGAGGAAGCTACGCCCGACGTCGTACGTCGCTTCGTCGATGCTGCCGATACCGCCGTCCAGCGCCTCGACGTCGTAGCCCGTGAGGTCCTGCCCAACCGTGGCGGGCTCACGGTACGTCCAGAGATCTGCACTCGTCACAATCGCCACCTCCTGGGTCGCTTGCGGACCCCCATCGGATACCCGCGCCCGACCCACTTGAATCCGAGCGTCGGGATGCCGATAACCCGGGGTATGGCCACGATCGACTGGGACGAGTTCGAGCTCGACCGCCTCGCCGAGCGCCTTCGCGAGCGGCGCAGCGCGCCCGACGCGGAGAAGACGGTGTGGGCCTTCGAGCGCGCGCTCGAGATCGCGCGCATCGACGCTGCCCTGCTCGACTACCTGCTGACGGCGGTCGTCTGCCTCATCGCCCGCGCCACCAATGACGCCACGCCGCGGGACATCCTCGAAGCGTATTTCCGCCGGGCGCCCTCGGACATGCGCTGGCGGGAGGAGCTACGCCCGCTGCTCGACGCCTGAGCCGGCGAGAGAACCGAGGCGCAGGGGCGCCCCGTGCGCGACCAGGCATTCCGGCACGGCGACCGTGCCCGCCTCATCCTGGAAGTTCTCGAGTACGGCGAGCATCGCCCGGGCGGTCACAGCCGTCCCGTTCAGCGTGTGCACAGACGCCGTGCCTCTGCCGCCCGGCCGAAAGCGGATCTGCATGCGGTTCGCCTGGTAGTCCGTCGTGTTCGAGCACGAGGTGATCTCGCGGTAGCGCTCCTGCGACGGGAACCACGCCTCGATGTCGAACTTGCGCGCCGCCGACGCGCCCAGATCTCCGGCGGCCACATCGACGACGCGGTACGGCAGGCCGAGCTCGCCGACGAGCTCCTCCTCGATCGCCAGCAGCCGCTCGTGCTCCTCGCGCGAGTCGTCCGGCGTCGTGTAGACGTACATCTCGACCTTGTCGAACTGGTGGACTCGGAACATGCCGCGCGTGTCCTTGCCGGCCGCGCCCGCCTCGCGCCTGAAGTTCGTCGAGAAGCCGGCGTAGCGCAGCGGCAGGTCCTCGAGGATCTCGCCCATGTGCAGCGCGGCGAGCGCCACCTCGGATGTGCCCGCGAGGTACAGACGGTCACGCTCGTCGAGCCGGTAGAGGTTCGACTCCTCCGTCGGCAGGAAGCCCGTCCCGTACATCGCCTCCTCGCGGACGAGCACGGGAGGCAGCACGGGCTCGAACCCCTTCTGGACGAGGCGGTCGAGGGCCCAGCGGTACAGCGACAGCTCGAGCAGCGCCGCGTCGCCGCGCCGGTAGACGAAGCGCGACCCCGAGACTCGCGCGCCGCGCTCGACGTCGATCCAGCCGAACGGCGCGCCCAGCTCAAGAGCGTCCTTCGGCGACGGAAGAGACGGCGCCACGCCGACGCGGCGCAGCTCGACCGCGTCCTCATCCGTCCAGCCGTCGGGCGCCTCTGGATCGGGAAGATTCGGGATCAGAGCGAGCAGCCGCCTCTTCTCCTCCTCGAGCGGACCGAGCTGCTCCTCGAGCTCCTGGAGCTCGCGCTTGGCGTCTGTGAGACGCGCGATCTCGGCCGAGCTCGGCTTGCCCTTCGGCTTGCGTTGCGCGCGGAGCTCCTCGATCCGCTGCTGCAACCGCCGGAACTCGAAGTCGATCTCGAGCAGCCGATCGAGCTCCTCGGCGGCGCCGCGCCGGACGAGCGCCGCGCGGAACTGGTCAGGGTTCGCGCGCGCCGCCTTGAGGTCGATCACGCAGCCATCGTAGACGCGGCCGCAGCGGCCGTCCGTCAGCCTTCGGTCGCCTGGACGACGTACGTCGCGAC
>JACVRM010000090.1 GCA_014534415.1 Thermoleophilia bacterium
CTTCGGACGTCCCGCCGCCGATGTCGACGACCATGTTGCCCGTGGGCTCGCCGACCGGCATGCCCGCGCCGATCGCCGCCGCCATGGGCTCCTCGATGAGGTAGGCCTGGCGGGCGCCCGCGCTCAGGCACGCCTCTTCCACCGCGCGCTTCTCGACGCCCGTTACGCCGGACGGGACGCAGACGACCACGCGCGGATGCGCGAAGCGGTTCTGGTGCACCTTCTGGATGAAGTGGCGGAGCATCTGCTCCGTGACGTCGAAGTCGGCGATCACGCCGTCCTTGAGCGGACGGATCGCCGTGATCGAGCCGGGCGTGCGGCCGAGCATCCGCTTCGCCTCGACGCCGACCGCGTGCACCTCGCCGCTCCGCTGGTCGATCGCGACGACGGACGGCTCCGAGAGCACGATGCCGCGGCCGCGCACGTAGACCAGCGTGTTCGCGGTGCCAAGGTCGACGGCCATGTCGCGGCCGCCGAACCCGTTCACGTAGTCGAGAAAACCCATGCGAGCAGGCGATCTTACCTCGCCCTCTCCAGCACCGCGAGCGGGGCCATGATCCCCTCCCCCGCTGCTGCCCAACCGGGCAACCTCGCACGGCTGAAGAAACGGCTGTTGCCGAAATCGCCCCCGGTCTTGCCACAGGCCGATCGACGGCGCGCTCAGCCGAACCCGTACACGCCGGCGAACCGCTCGGCGAGGAGCCGCACGAGCAGTGCTGCGGGAAGTCCCACGACGTTCAGGTAGTCGCCGTCGATGCGCTCGACGAGCGCCGCGCCGCGGCCCTGGATCGCGTACGCGCCCGCGCGGCGCTCCCACTCGCCGGCCGCGACGTAGGCGGCGAGGTCGCGCGGCGTCAGCGCGCGGAACGTGACGCTCGTCTCGGCGACATGGACGAGCTCCCACGCGGGCGTCATCAGGCAGAGCCCCGACAGCACGACGTGGGTCCGCCCGGAGAGCTCCTCGAGCATCGCGAACGCCTCGGCGGCGTCGCCGGGCTTGCCGAGCGTGCGCCCGCCGATGCAGACGGCGGTGTCGACGCCGAGCACGGGCCGGTCGCCCGCCTGGCCGGCCACCGACCGCGCCTTGCCGAGGGCATGCTCGCGCACGAGGTCGGCCGGGTCGGCGTCCGGCGCGTCCCGCTCCTCGTAACGCGGCGCGACGGCGTCGAACGGGATGCCGAGCTGCCGCAGGATCGCGGGCCGCTGCGGCGACGTGGAAGCGAGGAGCAGCGGAGGCGCCGGCGGGACGCTCACCGCGGTTTCCGCACTCGCCAGATCTCCTCGGCCGGCCACTTCGTCGCCCACTCGGGCGCGAAGAGGTTGAAGCGGCTCGGCTCGGCGTCCGGCTTCCCTTGGAGCTCGACGAAGTCGTCGACCTCCAACCCGGTCGCGGTGAAGAGGCTGATCCAGTCGCCGTAGCCGAGGTGGAAGTCGACGCTGTCGTCGTCGGGCCACTCGAAGCGGTGCATGCCGAAGTACGGCCGCTCGAAGCGGGTGCCAGCGGGAAACTCCGCCTCGAGCTCCGGCATGCACAGCACGAGCAGGGTGCCGTTCACGAGGAAGACCGCGTGTCCTCCGGGCCGCAGCACCCGGGCCGCCTCGGGAATCCAGGCGTACGGGTCGGCCCAGATGCTCGCCCCGTACTCGGATACGACGAGGTCGAACGACTCGTCCGCAAACGGCATCGCCTCGGCGGAGCCGTGCACGAGCGGAAACTCGAGCCCGAACTCCTGCTGGAACCGGCGTGCGGTCGCCAGTTGCGCGTCCGAGAGATCGAGTCCCGTTACGCGCGCGCTGCGACGAGCGAGCCAGGCCGACACGTACGCCGTCCCGCATCCCGCCTCCAGAACATCCTTCCCGGCGACGTCAGGCAGTACGCGGACGTCCGACTCCAGCGTGTCCACGATCCCCCACGAGATCTCCTCGGCCGCCCAGGCGCGCCGCCCGGGCTCGACGAACTCGGCGGCCCACGCGTTCCACTCGGCCCGGTTGCGCCGCGCGTGGTCGCTCAGCTTCACGGCTTCCGCAGCCTCCAGATCTGCTCCATCGGCCAGCTGCGCGCCCATTCCGTTTCGTCGGCGTCCCGGTACGTCGACGTCGCGCCTTGCGGCGGCTGCACCTCGACGAGCGCCTCGATCACGAACCCGTTCTGGCGGAACAAGCCGATCCAGGTGCCCTGAGGCAGGTTGAACTCGACCGGCTGGTCGGGCCACTCGAGCCGGTGCAATCCGAAGTACGGCCGGTGGAGCACGGGCTCGATCACGTCCTGCGCGCTCCAGCAGATCAGCGAGAGCGGCGTCGAGTGCGAGAACGCGAAGAGGCCGCCGCGTCGCAGCACGCGCGCGACTTCCGGGACGGTTTCGTACGGATCTGCGAACGTCATCGCGCCGTGATCGGAGAAGACGATGTCGAAGCTCTCGTCGTTCAGCGGCGCGGCCCCGGCAGTCGCGTGCACGAGCGGGAAGTGGACGTCGGCTTCCGCCATGAGGCGGCGCGCATGCTCGAGCTGGCGCTGCGAGTTGTCGAGACCGACCGGCCGCGCTCCCCGCCGCGCGAGCAGGATGGACCACTGGGCGGCGCCGCACCCGTACTCGAGGACGTCCTTGCCGCCCACGTCGCCGAGCATCTGCAGCTCGTCTTCGGGTAGCTGCCACATCCCCCACCGCGGCTCCGACCCACCGATGAAATCACGGTGGAGCGCCTGGTACTCGTCCGAGGCGCTGTCCCAGTACGCGCGGTTTCGGAGCGCGTCAGCTGAGGGCGACCAGCTCATCGGGGAACCAGAGCCTCAGTTCGCGCTCGGCGGACTCGGCCGAGTCGGAGCCGTGGACGAGGTTGTCCGGCATCGAGAGCGCCAGGTCGCCCCGGATCGTGCCCGGCGCCGACACGGCTGGATTCGTCGCTCCCATCGTCGTGCGCACGACTCCGATGGCGCCCTCTCCCTCGAGCACGAGCGCGAGGGTCGGCGCGGACGTGATGAATTCGACGAGCTCGCCGAAGAAGGGCTTGTCCGTGTGCTCGGCGTAGTGCTCCTCGGCGAGCGCGCGGTCGACCTGGACGAGTTTCGCGGCGCGGATCGTCAGTCCGCGCTGCTCGAAGCGGCGCACGATCTCACCGGCGAGCCGCCTCTCCATCGCGTCGGGCTTGACGAGCACGAGTGTGCGCTCCGCGGCCATGGAGCGCGCAACTCTACTCAGGCGTTATTCGGATCGGCGACGGCTGCGCCGCCCGCGGGCCGAGCTCGTCGGCGCGAACTCGATCGGCGCCGGCGTGGCGACCCGAGCCTCGCAATACGGGCAGATCTGCCAGAGCGGCTCGAGCGGCTGCTTGCACGCCTCGCAGGCCTGCTTCAACTTCGTCGTACAGACCGGACAGACGAGAAAGTTCTCCCGGACGGCCGCCCGGCAGACGGGACAGTGGAGATCGGTCTCGGCGAGACGCTCCTCGATCGCCTTGATCTCGAGCTCGCGCTCGCGAACATCGTCGAGGTACTCCGGGGGGCGGAAGAGCATGTAGATGATCGCGCCGACGAAGGGCGGGACGAGGCCGAGCACGGTCGCCATCCCCACGAGCCAGGGATCGTCGATCCGCCGGCGTGCGTCCTTGAAGACCCAGTACGCGACGGCGAGCCAGAAGATGAGGGCGAAGAAGAGTGCGAGGTTGCGGAAGACGATCCACGTCCCCGAGTCGAAGAAGTCTCGGAAGCCTTCGAAAATGCTGTCGTCGTCCTGCAACCCGCCTCCGCCCTAGAGCAGCAGCTGCCCGACGAGGTAGCCGGCGGCGAACGCGAGCCCGACGATCGCCAGCACGACGGTCGCGGCGAACGCGTAGACGCTCAGCCTCTCTACGAGCCATCTCATGGTACGCGGTCTACGGGACGGAGTGGAGATCGGCGAGAAGGTACAGCGAGCCCGTGACCAGGACGGCACCGTCGCTCCCGGCGAGCTTGCGGGCGCGGGCGAGCGCCGCGCGCGGATCGGCAACCGCCTCGACATGCTCGTAGTACGGACGCGCGCGGTCGGCGAGTTCCTCGGCCGGCAGCGAGCGGGGGTTCGACGACTGAGTAGCGACGAGCGTGCGGCCGGCCCGAGCGAGCCGTGCGAGCACGGCATCCGCGTCCTTGTCGGCGAGAATCGACGCGCACACGGCGTAGTCCTCGCGCGGCAGCCGAGGCAGCAGCCAGTCGACCGCCTCGGGAGTATGCGCGCCGTCGCGGACCTCGCCGTCGCGGCGCTCGAGGCGACCTGGAAGGCGGACGGTGAATTCCGCCTCGATCCGATGACCCACGAACGCCTCGGCTGCCTCGCGCGCGCCGCCCAGCACGACGCGGCCGCTCGGGACGAGCGTCGCGAATTCGTCGTCGGGCAAGACAACCACCCTCGCGGAATGTGCCACGGCAAGCTTCTCACGTGCGATCTCCTCAGGAGTGTCGCCGAGCACGTCGGCATGCTCGCGGCCCACGTTCGTAAGTAGCACGACCCGCGCGGCAACGACGTTGGTCGCGTCCAGACGTCCCCCGAGGCCCGCCTCCACGACGGCGACGTCGATGCCGGCCGCGGCGAACTCGGTCAGCGCCGCGGCCGTGAGCGCCTCAAACTGTGTGGCGTCGACCGCCTCGGCCGCCGCGCGGACGCGGCCGAGCGCGCGCTCGAAGTCGGCGTCGACGCCGTCGACGTGGATGCGTTCGCTCCAGCCGGATACGTGCGGCGACGTATACGCGCCGACGTGCAGGCCGTCGGCGCGCAGGAGCGCGGCGACCGTGCGCGTGGCCGTCGACTTGCCCTTGGATCCGACGACGTGGACCGCGGGATAGGCCGTCTGCGGGTCGCCGAGCGCGCGGAGGAGGGATCGCATCCGATCGAGCCCGAATTCCTCCGGCCACGGCGACAGCGACTCGATCCAGCGGGTTTGCGGGCCGCGCTCGGGAGTGCCTTGCAACAGACTGTTACTAAGCTCCTTCGAGCGCCTCGAGCTCGCGCCGGTAGCGGGCCAGCTTTTCGCGTTCGCCCTCGACGACGTCCGGCGGCGCCTTCGAGACGAAGCGGTCGTTGGCGAGCATGCGTTCAGCGCGCGCGATCTCGTTGCGTAGGCGCTCGATCTCGGCCTCGAGGTTCCCGTCGGCGCGCATGCGGTCCGGCTTCACAACGGCGTCGAAGATCCGCCGCTCGTCGCCCGAGAGCTCGACCAGCACGCCGCTGCGGCGGAAGATCGCTGCTGCCTCCTGCACACGATCCAGCGCCCTCGCGTGCGAGGCGTGGCTGGCGTCCGGCTCGGGCCACGGCGCCACGATCAGCCGCGTCTCGCGCGCCGGCAGGTTCGCCCAGATCTCCTCGGTTACGTGCGGCATCACGGAATGCAGGAGCTTGAGCAGGCGCTCGAGCGCCGCATACGCCGTTGCACGAACGGCGGCCTCGCGAAGCCGCGGCTTGACCGCCTCGAGGTACCAGTCGCAGAAGTCGTCGAACGTGAGGTGGTAGAGGCGGTCGACCAGGTGCGCGAAGTCGAACGCGCTGAAGTCCGCCTCGACCTGCGCGCGCTCCTCGTCGAGCCGCGCGAGCATCCAGCGCTCTTCGAGCGCGTCCGGCCGCGCTTCGACCCGCTCCACCGGGCCTGCGCCGAGCAGCAGTCGGCTCGCGTTCCAGAGCTTGTTCGCGAGCTTGCGGCCCTCCTCGACAGCGCCGTAGGAGAAGCGGACGTCCTGCGAGGACGAGAGCTTCAGCAATCCGTACCGCGTCGCGTCCGCGCCGTGTGCGTCGACGAGGTCGAGTGGATCCATACCGGTCCCCAGGCTCTTCGACATGCGCCGACCGTCGGGCGCCAGCACGGTCGTATGGATGATGACGTGACGGAACGGAACCTCGCCGAGGAGCTCGAGGCCCGAGAAGATCATGCGGTTCTCCCAGAGCCGGATGATCTCGCGCGCCGTCGTGTTGAGCGTGCCGGGGTACCACGCGCGCAGCTCAGGCGTTTCCTCGGGCCAGCCGAGGATCGCGAACGGCCAGAGCGCCGAGGAGAACCAGGTGTCGAGGACGTCGTCGCTTCGCTTCAGGTCGCGCGAGCCGCACTCGCCGCAGCTTCCCGGCGCGGTCTCCTCGACCGTGAGGTGACCGTCAGGGCACTCCCACACCGGCAGCTGATGCCCCCACCACAGCTGGCGCGAGATGTTCCAGTCGGGTGCGCTTTCGAGCGAGTCGATCGCGAAGCGATGCTGCGACTCGGGGTGGTACTCGACCGACCGTGCGCGCAGCGACTCGAGGGCGGGCTTCTTGAGCTCCTCCATCGTGCACCACCACTGGAGCGAGATGAGCGGCTCGATGCGATGCTTGCAGCGCTCGCAGAGTGCGAGCGTGTGGCGGTAGCTCTCGCGGCGCACGAGCCGGCCGCGGTCGCGGAGCCACGCCAGGATCCGTTCCTCCGCCTCGTCCTGGCTGAGGCCGGCGAGTTCGCCCGCGCTCTCGTTCATCCGCCCGTCCGGACCGATGACGGCCGGCTCGGGGAGCCCGTGGTCGCGCCCGATCTCGAAATCGAGAGGATCGTGCGCCGGCGTTACCTTGAGAGCGCCGGTGCCGAACGCGGGATCGACGCGCTCGTCCGTGATCACGGGCACCACTCGCTCGACGAACGGCACGAGCACGTCGCGGCCGATCGCCTCGCGCCAACGGTCGTCCTGCGGATGCACGGCGACGGCGACGTCGGCGAGGATCGTCGCGGGACGCGCCGTCGCGATCGTGACGCCGCCCTCGGCCCCGTCGGCGAAGGGGTAGAGCACGTACGCGAGGGCGTCGTCGCGCTCATCGTGGATCAGCTCGAGATCAGAGAGCGCCGTCTCGTGGAACGGGCACCAGTTGATGATGCGATTCGCGCGGTAGATCCAGCCCTTGCGGTACAGATGGACGAAGAAGCGCATCACCGCGCGCACGTAGTCGTCGTCCATCGTGAAGCGCTCGCGCGCGTAGTCCATCGACGCGCCCATGCGCCTGAATTGCCCCATGATCGTGCGCCCGTACTGGTGGAGCCAGTCCCACACGACCTGCTCGAAGGCTGCGCGGCCGAGCTCTTGGCGGGTCCTGCCCTGCGAGGCGAGATGCTTCTCGACCGCGTTCTGGGTCGAGATCCCGGCGTGATCGTACCCGGTCAGGAACGCGGTCTCGAAGCCGCGCATCCGGTGCCAGCGAACGAGGGCGTCGGCGAGCGAAATCTGAAGCGCGTGGCCGGTGTGGAGTGCGCCGGTGACATTCGGCGGCGGGTGCGCGACCACGAAGGTCTCGCGGCCCGTGCCCGGCTGGGCGGCGTAGAGGCCTTCCTCCTCCCAGGTGCGCTGCCAGCGCTCCTCGACGCCCTCTGGACGGTAGAGCGGCTCCATCAGGCGATCCTAGCCCGGTCGTTACGCGCGGCTGACCGGTCGACCGGCTGGTCGAAAAGGAGGGGCCCGCAGGCCCGGCCGGTCAGGTCAAGCAGCGACTATGCCCCGATTATGCCATGCAGTCGCCGCGACGGCAGTGTGGACGGATCGTCGCCGGAACGGCTCGAACGTCATGTCCGCGCGAGTCAGTTCCGAGGGACAGTCCCTGCGACCGGTGGCCCACGGCGATGCCCGCAGCGCTCTCGCGCCCGTCGTCTGCTGCCCCGCGAGTGCTCGACGAGACGCTTACCGATCCTGAGAGCGTCGACCGGGGGCGTTACGCCGACTCGCCGGCGATCGCCTCGGGCGCCTCGTCCTCGGTATCGGCGCCCGCGCTCGTGACCAACGTCGGCTTCAGATCCTTCTGGATCGTCTCCTTCGTGATCACGCACTTCGAGACGTCGCGGCGCGACGGCAGCTCGAACATCACGTCGAGCAGCGCCTTCTCGATGATCGAGCGCAGCCCGCGCGCACCGGTCTCGCGCGCCAGCGCCTTGTCGGCGATCTCCCAGAGCGCGTCGTCGGTGAAGACGAGCTCGATCGAGTCGTAGTTGAAGAAGCGCTGGTACTGCTTGACGAGGGCGTTCTTTGGCTCGGTGAGGATCTGGACGAGGTCCTCGCGCTCGAGTTGCTGCACGGAGGAGACGACCGGCAGGCGTCCGATGAACTCCGGGATCAGCCCGTACGCGAGGAGATCCTCCGGCATGACCTGTCCGAGCAGCTCCGAGTCGTCCTTGCCGTGCTTCGACCGGATGTGCGCGCCGAACCCGATCGCGTTCTTGCCGATCCGCTTGCCGATGATCTTCTCGACCCCCGCGAACGCGCCGCCGCAGATGAAGAGGATGTTCGTGGTGTCGATGGAGAGGAATTCCTGGTGCGGGTGCTTGCGCCCGCCCTGGGGCGGCACCGACGCGACGGTGCCCTCCAGGATCTTGAGCAGCGCCTGCTGCACGCCCTCGCCCGAGACGTCGCGTGTGATCGACGGGTTGTCCGCCTTGCGCGCGATCTTGTCGACCTCGTCGATGTAGATGATCC
>JACVRM010000130.1 GCA_014534415.1 Thermoleophilia bacterium
GGACTCGACCGGTCCGTCGCTCGGGCTCAGAGCCGGTCGCGCAGGTCGGCGAGCGCGGCCCAGCGCGGGTCGGTCGCTTCCGCTTCATGCTCGTGAGGCTCGTCGTTCAGGTTGCGGCCGCAGATCGCGCAGAGGCCGGCGCAGTCCGCCCGACACAGAATCTGCTCGGGGAGCTTCAGCGCCGTCGCGTCGCGTGCCCATCCGGCAAGATCGAGCCGCTCGTCCTCCACGTACGGCGACCGCAGCTCCTCATCGGCGTCCGGACTCAGCGCCTGGTACTCGCGGCCGCGGATCCGCAGGTCGAGCGCAGCCTCCTCCAAGCACCGGAAGCACGGCCCGTGCAGCCGCACGGGAAAGGAGAGCTCGAGCACCATCCCGCTCGATGCCCGCGTGACGGCGAGCTCGGCGGCGGCCGTGTCCGGCACAGGCAGGTAACGCTGCCCGCCGAGCTCGAACGGCTCGAGCGGGACGTCGTACTCGTCACGGTGTTGCTCGCCGGAGCGCAGCCGCAGCGAGCGGAGGTTGACGACGCGGGCCATACGGCCAGCGTAGCGCCGACTCGGGCGGGCTAGGGCTGCTCGTCGGTCGGCGCGGCGCTGACGGCCGCGGTGACCGTCTCCTGCGAGCGCTCCTGAAGCCGCTCGCGCCCACGCCGGACCGCGCCGAGGAACTTGTCGAGATTGACCTCGAGCGTCGAGAGGATGCTGTCGGCCCAGTCCTCCATCTCGAGCCGCGTCTCGCGCGCCGAGCGACGGGCCTCCTCGATGATCTCCTGCGCCTGACGCTCGGCGAGCTTGACGATCTCCGTCTGCGACGCCTCGCGCAGCGCCTGCTCGCGAGCCTCGCCGAGCATGCGGTCGCATTCGCGCTTGGCCTCGGCGAGCATCTCCTGCCGCTCCTTGACGATCCAGCGGGCCTGCTTGATCTCCTCCGGGATCGTCGCCCGCATCTGGTCGAGGATGTCGTATATCTCGTCGCGGTCGATGCGCACCTGGTCGGTGAGCGGTACCGCCTTGGCATTGTGGACGATGTCGTCGAGCCGGTCGATCAGTACCAGGACGTCCATTCCAGCCAGTCTACTCCTGAGATGGGACGTGGGCCCGGGCCTCGCCGTAGAGCTCGGCGAACCGGCGCGCCACCCCGGCGGGCACGAGCTCGTCGACGTTTCCGCCGAAGGCGGCCAGCTCCTTCGCGCCGCTCGACGAGACGAAGCTGAACTGCGGCCGCGACATCAGGTACATGGTCTCGATCTCGGGCGCCTGCGTCTGGTTCAAGTGGTTCATCTGGAACTCCCATTCGAAGTCCGAGATAACCCGCAGGCCCTTGACGATCACCGTGGCGTCGAACCGCCGGGCGAACGCGACGACGAGCTCGGAAAACGGTTCCACGCGCGCGTTCGCGACGTCGGCGAGCGCGTCCTCGAGGAACTGCAACCGCTCGTCGACGGTGAACAGCGGCGCCTTGTGGGTGGGCGACCGGACCACGCCGACGACGACGCGGTCGAAGATCGCAGCCGCCCGCCGGATGATGTCGACGTGCCCGAGCGTGACCGGGTCGTACGTGCCCGGGTAGATCGCGACGACCGGCCGGGAGTCCTTCATGCGGCTCCGTCGAAGACGGTCAGGCGGGCGGCGCCGTAGCGCCGGCTCGTCCGCTTCCGCAACGGCAGATCGGGCTCCTCGTGCTCGGAGCTCTCGACGACGACCAGTCCCTCGGCGGCGACCACCCCGGGAAGGTAGCGCGCGAGCACCTCTGCCACGCCCGAGAAGGCACGGTACGGCGGATCCACGAGTACGAGGTCGTAGCGCCGGCCGGCGGCCGCCTCCGTGGTTAGCACCCGCTTGGCG
Source organism: Thermoleophilia bacterium (assembly GCA_014534415.1). Classification (GTDB taxonomy): domain Bacteria; phylum Actinomycetota; class Thermoleophilia; order Gaiellales; family Gaiellaceae; genus JACVRM01. The sequence continues at coordinate 1,848 of JACVRM010000130.1, forward strand.
TCCTCGCAGAGCACCACGGCGCCGGTCAGGGCGAGCTTGTCGAGGTTGCGCTCGATCGTACGGCAGGCGTCGCGGTCCGACTCGACGAAGACCGCTCGCGCGGCGCCCCGCGACAGCGCCTCGAGCCCCATCGCGCCCGAGCCGGCGTAGAGATCCAGTACCGTCGCGTCGTCGACGGGGCCGATCAGGTTGAACGCAGCCTCCCGGACCCGGTCGGACGTCGGGCGCGTGTCGCGGCCCTTCGGCGCGAAGATCCGCGCTCCCTTCCGGCTGCCCGCGATGATCCTCATCGCGGCTTCGCCGGATTCGTCCTGCAGGGTCGATCCCAGGGGACTGTCCCTCGCAACCGGCCCTGCGGGACGTGGCGTTCGCGACGAAAGCGTGACAATGCGTCCACGAAACGTCGCTACGCGAGCCGCGCGTCGTCCGCGACGGCGAAGATCCGCCCGACTTCGTCGTTGAGCGGCCCGTCGTAATCGAGCAGCCGCTCGGCTTCGTCACGCGCCTGCTCGAGCAGCGGGCGGTCGACGGGCAGCCGCGTGAACCTCAGGTCGGAGAGCCCCGACTGCCGCGTCCCGAGCAGTTCGCCCTCGCCGCGCAGCTCGAGGTCGATCTCGGCGAGCTCGAAGCCGTCCGACGTCTCGACGAGTGCCTCCAGCCGCGCCCGCGCCGCGTCCGTCAGCTGCTCCTTCGGACGGGAGACGAGCAGGCAGTACGACTGCTCGGCGCCTCGCCCGACGCGGCCGCGCAGCTGGTGGAGCTGCGCGAGCCCGAACCGATCGGCCTCCTGGACGATCATGATCGTCGCGTTCGGAACGTCGACGCCGACCTCGATCACGGTCGTCGCGACGAGCACATCGAGCTCGCCGGCGTGGAAGCGCGCCATCAACTCCCGCCGCTCGCCCGGACGCAGCCGGCCGTGCAGCAGCCCGACGCGATAGCCGTGCAGCTCGGCGCGCCGGAGCCGCTCCGCCTCGCGTTCCGCAGCGCGTGCGACGCTCGTCTCCGACTCTTCGATCAGCGGGCAGACCACGTACGCCTGCCGTCCGGCGTCGAGGTGCCTGCGCAGACGCGTGTACGCCTCGCTCGAGCGCCCCTCCTCCACCCACGCCGTCACAACGGGCTTACGGTCGGCCGGCGGCTTCGCGATCTCGCTGACCGCCAGATCCCCGTACACGGTGAGCGCCAGCGTCCGCGGGATCGGGGTTGCGGTCATGTGCAGCAGGTGCGGCGTTCGCCCCTCGGCGAGAGCCTTCCGCTGCTCGACTCCGAAGCGGTGCTGCTCGTCGACCACCGCGACAGCCAGGTCGCGGAACCCGACCTCCTCCTGGATCAGCGCGTGCGTCCCGACGGCGATCGCCGCCTCCCCGTTCGCGATCGCCGTGCGCGCCGCCTCGTACTCCCCCGCGGAAAGCGAGCTCGTGAGCAGCGCGACACGCACGTCGAGCCCGGCGCAGAGCTCCTCGAGCGTCAGGAAGTGCTGCTCGGCGAGCGTCTCGGTCGGCGCCATGAGCGCGCCCTGGCGCCCCGCCTCGACCGCCCGCAATAGCGCGTACAGCGCGACGACCGTCTTCCCCGAGCCGACGTCGCCCTGGAGCAGCCGGTCCATCGGTCGTTCGCGGGCGAGGTCGCCGTCGATCTCGGCGATCGCCTGCTCCTGGCCGGGCGTCAGGACGAACGGCAGCGTCGTTCGGTACCGCGCGACGAGCTCGCCCGGGGGAGGCAAGGCCGGCGCCGTGACGCCGCCGCGTGCCCGCCCGCGCCGCAGCAAACCGAGCTGAAGGACGAGCAGCTCGTCGAACGCCAGCCGGCGGCGCCCGGTCTCGGCCTCCGCCTCGGAAGCCGGCCGGTGAAGCGCCCAGAGGGCGTCGGCGCGGACCGGCAGCCCGCGTTCGGCCTTGACCGCCGCCGGCAGCGCGTCCCAGTCGTCGCGCGCGTACACGAGCGCCGCCGCGACGAGCTCGCGGAGCTTCTTGACACTCACCTCCTCGCTCGCCGAATAGACGGGCGCGTAGTCGGCCGTCTCGGACGCCCCGTCCAGATCGTAGGAGCGCACGTTGAACTCGCCGCGCCGCAGCTGGCCGCGCAGCCGGACATGTGTCCCGGGGACGAGCTTGTCCGCAAGCCACGCTTGGTTGAACCAGACTGCGTCGATCTCTCCGCTCCCGTCGGCGACCCGGGCGAGCACAATCGCGAGCCGGCGGCGCGGCCGTCGCACCGACGTGCGCCGCACCTCGCCCGCGATCACGACCTCCTCGTCGGCGAACAGATCGGCGATCCGCCGCTCGGGAACAGCGCGCTCGTAGCGCCGCGGCCGGTACTCGAGCAGGTCGCGGACCGTACGCAGCCCCAGCCGCGCCAGCTTCCGCTCGACCGCGGGACCGACGCCGCGCAGGGCGGAGACGGCGCGGTCGAGCCGTCGAGGCTGCGGCGCCGCCGGAGTCGGCAGCCAGTCGGCCTCGCCGCCGGCGAACGCGCCCCGTAGCGGCACCGATGGAGCGCGAGGAGCCAGGATGGACAGAGCGTAGAGAGCGTGCGGGACGCTACCCGGCCTGCTCGACGCGCTCGTCCGCGCCACCGTTGTCGCCGAGGAACTCGATCTCCAGGCGCTCGATGCGCGGCCCCTCCGTCTCGACGACGCCGAACCGCAGGCCGTCCCAGACGACTTCGTCTCCCGTCTCGGGCGCGCGGCCCAGCTCGCCGAACACGAAGCCGGCGACCGTGTGGTAGTCCTCCTGCGGCAACGCCTGCTGGAACTGATCGTTGAAGTCGTCGATCGGGAACGTCCCGTCGATGCGGATCCGGCGCTCGTCGACGCGCTCGACCTGCTCGTCGGGCAGGTCGTACTCGTCCTCGATCTCGCCGACGATCTCCTCGAGCAGGTCCTCGAGCGTGCAGATGCCCTGCATCGAGCCGTACTCGTCGACGACGACCGCCATGTGCTGGTTCGTGCGGCGGAACTCGGCGAGCAGCGCGGCGAGGTCCTTCGTCTCCGGGACGAAGTAGGCCGGGCGGAGCAGGTGCTCGATCGCGACGCGCTCCATGCCCTCGGAATAGAGCGCCGAGAAGAGGTCGCGCACGTGAAGGATGCCGACGATCGCGTCGACTGAGCCGCGGTACGCCGGGTAGCGCGTGTACGGCGAATCGATCACGGCCGCCAGACACTCCTCGGCGGGCAGGTCGACCGAGATCGCGACGACCTCCGGCCGCGGAACCATCACCTCGTGTGCCTCCTTGTCGGCGAAGTCGAACGCCTTGTAGATCAGCTCCTGCTCGGCCTCCTCGATCCCTTCGGTGTGGGCGACGAGCATCCGGATCTCCGCTTCGCTGTGAGCGAGGACACCTGCCGCCGCCGGCTGGATGCCGAAAAGTCGAGTGAACGCGTTCGAGGACTCCTGCAGGAACCAGACGAGTGGGTACGAGACGACGTAGACCGCCTCCACGGGTAGCGCAACCCAGAGTGCCGTCGACTCGTTCTTCGTCAGCGCGATCGCCTTTGGGACGAGCTCACCCAGCGTTACGTGGAGATACGTGACGAGCGCAAACGCGAGAATGAACGACACGCTTGTCGCGAGCGCGCCGTCGAACCAGTGTTCCACGAGCGGCTCGCCGACCGCGCCGAGCGCGATCGAGAAAGCCGTTATGCCGAGCTGGACCGTACCGATGAAGCGAACTGGGCTGTCCATGATGCGCAGTGCCATGCGCGCGCGCCGGTTACCCGCCTCGGCCATCTCGACCAGCCGCGTCCGCCGCGCAGTGACGAGCGCGTACTCGGCTGCGACGAAGAACGCGTTCCCCAGGACGAGCAGGAGGACCGCGACTGCTTCGAAGAGGATCGTCACGCCCCGCTCCTCGGGGCGCGCGTACTAGGCGGGTGGTCGTCGTCCAACTTCTGCGGAGTATAGCCCCGGGTCACCCCCGTTCCGCCCCGGCCGCCGCCGACGCCTCGGCTTCGAATAGCCGGTTCGTGCGCCCGATCCGGCCCCGCACGAACATGTGTTCTATACTTGTCGCCGTGCGAGTCGAGTACCGCGAAGAGCCGTGCAAATCGGCGCTCAACCGGGTGCGCGGCATGCCGTTCGAGTGGTCGCTGAACCCCTACATGGGCTGCGCGCACCGCTGCACGTTCTGTTA
>JACVRM010000100.1 GCA_014534415.1 Thermoleophilia bacterium
CTTCTCCGTCTCGGGCACCGGCGCGGGCTCGCGATCGCCGGCCGGCGGAACCGCGAGCCGGGCGGAGACGACCTGGTCGGGACCCACGTCCACCTGGAGACGGGCGAGGATCTTCTCGGCGAGGTCGGGATGCTCGCGCAGGAACGCCGTCGCGTTCTGACGACCCTGACCGAGCCGCTCGTCCTCGAACGAGAAGAACGAGCCGGATTTCTGTACGACCTTGCGCTCGAGCGCTGCGTCGAGCAGCGTGCCTTCCCAGGGGATCCCGGCCCCGTAGATGATGTCGAACTCCGCCTGCTTGAACGGCGGCGCGACCTTGTTCTTCACGACCTTGACGCGCACGCGGTTGCCGATCGCCTCGACACCTTCCTTGAGCGTCTCGATGCGGCGGATGTCGAGTCGAACCGACGAGTAGAACTTGAGCGCCCGGCCGCCCGGCGTCGTCTCCGGATTGCCGAACATGACGCCGATCTTCTCGCGCAGCTGGTTCGTGAAGATGCAGATCGTGTCGGTCCGGTTGAGCGTGCCCGCGAGCTTGCGCAGCGCCTGCGACATGAGGCGCGCCTGGAGCCCGACGTGGCTGTCGCCCATCTCGCCTTCGATCTCGGCTTTGGGGGTCAGCGCGGCGACCGAGTCGACGGCGACGACGTCGAGCGCGCCCGAGCGCACGAGCAGCTCGGCGATCTCGAGCGCTTGTTCGCCGTGGTCGGGCTGCGAGACGAGCAGGTCGTCGATGTTGACGCCGATGCGCCGGGCGTACTGCGGATCCATCGCATGCTCGGCGTCGATGAAGGCGCAGATACCGCCTTGCCGCTGTGCCTCGGCGATCACGTGGTAGACGAGCGTCGTCTTCCCCGACGACTCGGGACCGAAGATCTCGACGATCCGGCCGCGCGGCAGGCCCCCGACGCCGAGTGCCAGGTCGAGTGCCAGGGAACCCGTCGACACGGCGCCGGTCGAGACGTGCGCCTGGTCGCTCATCTTCATGACCGACCCCTTGCCGTACTGGCGCTCGATCTGGCTGAGGGCGACGTCAAGTGCTTGCGCTCGATCCACTTTGTTCTAACCTCCTAGGGCCGCAGAATCGACGATCTCGTACTGCGCGCCGGTCGGCCGCAGCACTGAATGGTAGAGAGCGGCATCGGACGGACTGAAGGGCTTGAGCTTCGGCAGCATGGGCTGCAGTCGCGGCGCCGTGCGGAAGCGCAGGACGGTGACGTGCGGGAGCCACGGCCGGCGCTCGCGCTCGTACACGCCGAGCTGCACGAGCCGGCCTTGCAGGTCGTCCGCAAATGCGGTCGCACGCCCGTCGTGGTCCTCGAGGACGAGCATGCCGACGCTGCGAGTCTCACGGTACCGTCGCACGGATAGACGAGGAAGAATGGCCCCGGCGGCGGCGGCACGGAGCGCGCCGAGCAGGTCGCCGAGCTCACTACGTGACCGAGAGCCCAGAAAGGCGAGCGTAACGTGGAGGTGCTCGCGCGAGACGACGCGGCCGCCCTCCGCAAGCTCGGACCGCGCCCAGCCCTCGAGCGCCGGCGCGACGTCGCCGGGAAGGGGAAGGCCGAAGAAGAGCCGAAGCCGCTCATCGCGCTCGACGCTAGCCGGTCGATTCACACGCGTTCGACGCTATTCGGTGCCAGAACTCGCCGCAGGACGTGCAGCGCAGCCGCGGTCGCGCGTCCACGCACGGTCTCGCGGTCGCCGGGGATGCGGAGCGCGACGCTCTCGTCGGCGTCGGAAAGCTGCGCGTGGATGTAGACGAGGCCGACGGGTTTCTCGGGCGTGCCGCCACCCGGGCCGGCGATGCCGGTGACCGCCACAGCTCCATCTGCTCCAAGCCGCTCGCGCGCCGCTGCGGCCATCGCCTGGGCCGCCTCGGCGGACACCGCGCCGTGGCGCTCGAGCACGTCGCCGGGTACGCCGAGCGGAGCGCGCTTCAGCTCGTCCGAGTACGCAACGACTCCGCCCACGAACACGTCGCTCGAGCCGGCAACGGACGTCATGCGTGCCGCAACGAGGCCGCCGGTGCACGACTCGGCGACCGCGAGCCTCAGCCCGCGCGCGCGCGCGAGTGCCAGCACGATTTCCTCGACGGGGCGCCCGTCGCGTGCGAACACGTGCGTCGCCAGAGCGTCGGCGAGCGAGGCCTCGACTGCGGCCGCTCGCTCCTCGGCACCGGGCGCGGCGAGCAGGTCGACCCGCACCTCGAAGTCGTGCGCGCAAATCGTGATATCGAGACCCTCGCTTTCTCCGCCGGTCGCGTCCAATGCCCGCGCGACGGCGGACTCGGTGACGCCGTAGACGCGCAGGACGCGCGCGTGCGGGGGGCGGACGCGCGCCCGCAGGCGCCGAAAGGGCTCCGTCTCGAGCGCGATCCGCCAGAGACGCCGCAGCTCGCCGGGCGGCCCGGGCAGCGCGACGGCGATCCGGCCGTCATGTTCGAGCAGGACGCCCGGCGCCGTCCCCGCGAGGCCGAGCGACACGGCACCCGCCGGCAACGTCGCCTGCTTCTCGATCCCGGTCGCGTATTCGGCGTACGGCCGCCCGAAGCGAGCGGAGATGCGGCGCGAGACCGCCTCGATCTCGGCGGCCAGCGTCGGGTCGACATGGAGCCTGCGTCCCGTCACGTGCGCGAGCAGCTCGACCGTCCGGTCGTCGTGTGTCGGCCCGAGGCCACCCGAGAACACGGCCACGTCCGCGGCGAGCGCCTGGCGGAAGGCCGGCTCGAGATCGGCCGGCCCGTCGCCCACGATCACGAGTCGCGCCGGATCCACACCGAGGGCGACGAGCTCGCGTGCGAGAAACGGTCCGTTCCGGTCGACGCGCTGCCCGCGGACGAGTTCCGTGCCCGTGAGGACGACGGCCGCGCGGGGCGTCAAATACCGAAGACGCCCTGGCGCGAGACCTTGAAGGCCGCCGCGGAGACCGGAACCGTCTTTCGCTTGCCGTTGACTCGGAGCACGAGCACGGCCGGGTTGCCGGCTTCCACCCAGATGCGGCGTTCCGAGAAGACTTGTCGCTCGCCACGGAGCAGCGTGCCCTCCCAGATCATTGCGCCGACGGCCGAGTTGCGATACACGCGCAACCACGAGTCGCCTCGAGCGGCCACGAAGACGATGTGCAGCTTGCGCTGGGCGGCGGGCTGCCTGCGCTTCGGGCGCTGAGCAGGCTTCTTTCCGGCCGTCTTCTGCTTGGTCGTCGCCTTCCTCGGCAGCGCGGCCCCTCGGTCGTCCGTCGCACCGAACTTCCACGCGGCGATCACGAGCGCCATCGAGAGCCCGATCGCCGTGAGCGCGATCAGCACCGCACTCGACAGCAGCCGGGAGGAGCGGGGCCACGCGCCGGATCCGCCCCGGACCCGCAGCGGTGGATGATCGTCTTCGGTACCGGTGACGTAGCGCGTGTTGTACTCGTCGACGTAGAGCTGGCCTTCGAGGCCCAGATAGTCCGCGTACGTGCGGAGGAAGCCCTTGACGTACGTCTCCGCCGGCAGTTGCTCGAAATGCTCGTCCTCGAGGGCGCGCAGGTACTTGCCGCGGATCTTCGTCGCCTGCTCGATCTCGGCGAAGTCGAGGCCCTGGCGAACGCGGGCCTCGCGCAGGCTGTTTCCGATCTCGAACACGGGCCTGCGATTGTAGAGCGGCGCCTGCGGCGCGTCACGTCGAGCGCGTCAGCCCGCGCGGTCGGCCCGGACCGCGCTTGTCCGGCGCTCTACTCCGCCAGGTACGTCTCGAGCCAGTAGACCCCGAGCGCGAGCGCGCCCGTCGCGGCGAGGTAGAACCCCAGCCAGCCGAGTAGCCGGCCGATCTGTGCGGCGCGCAGGCCCCGGACGCGACCGACGGCGGCCCGCTGGCGCCGCCGCGCTCGGCCCGCCAGGCCGATCGCGGCGAGTGCGAGCACGGCGGCCGGCGCGACCGCGAATCCGGCCTCGAGCAGCGAGTACCGGTCGGTACGGTCGGACACCGCGACGGCCGCGGGGAGCACGGCCAGCGCGGGTAGTCCCAGCAGCAGCGACAGCCAGCCGCTCACGCGAGCGGACTGCCGCGGCGCGCTACTGCTTGACGTAGGGTCGGCCAATTGCGGCGGGCGGCAGCGTGCGGCCGATCACGCCGGCGACTGCGACGAGCGTCACCAGGTAGGGCAGGGCCGCGAACAACTCGCTGTAGTTCGCCCACGATTCGACATTCTGAAGCTGCGGCTCGAGGGCGCGCGCGAAACCGAAGAGGAGCGCCGCGGCGAGCGCGCCGAACGGCCTCCAGTTACCGAAGATGAGGGCGGCGAGCGCGATGAACCCCATTCCCGCCGTCATCTTCTCCGTGAACGAATGGTTGAACCCGATCGACAGGTAGACGCCTCCGAGCGCGGCGAGTGCGCCCGACGTGACCACCGACGCATACCGTACGCCGTAGACGCTGATGCCGACCGTATCCGCCGCACGCGGATGCTCGCCGCACGAACGGATTCGAAGTCCGAGCGGCGTCTTGAACATCACGACGTAGGAGACGACCACGAGAGCGAGTGCGAGCAAGGTCATCAGGCTCGTCTGCCCGAAGGTCTCCTCGAGGAAGTTGCCGAGCGTTGCCGGCGGGATGCTCCCGAGCCAGCCGAGGTCGAACTCGGGGATCGAGGGCAGGTTCCCGGGCGTACCGGCGTCGCCGTAGATGTCGTTGTAGAGGAAACCGGTGACGCCCCAGGCGAGGAGGATCACGGCCGTGCCGCTGACGATCTGGTCGGCGCGAAGGTGGATGGAGAAGATGGCGTGGATGAGCGCGAGCAGCGCGCCTGCGACCATTCCGATCGCGAGGCCGCCGACCCATGAGCCCGTGCGGTCTGCACCCCAAGCCGCGAAGAAGGCGCCCATCAGCATCATGCCCTCGAGCCCGATGTTCACCACGCCGCTCCGCTCGGAGAACATGCCGCCGATCGCGGCAAACGTGAGCGGCGTCGCGAACACGAGCGCCAGCGACACGAGCGTCGACCACGTGATCACGTCCTCGAGATGGATGGTCGCCGCCCGTGTGGCGAATGCTCCCCCGAGCATGCCGACGAGGCCACTGGCCACGGCGCCCCAGCCGACGCGGCCGTGCCCACGAGCAATCGCCGCGATGCCGCACGCGAGCGCCGCAACGCCGACGGCGAGGGGAGCGGCGACCGTGCGCGTCGTCACGGGCGGCAAGGCGATCCAGAAGGCGAGTGCGCCGAGTGCGATTCCGACGATGCCGACGTTCTTGATGGCCGAGATCCTCGACGAGCCGGCGGGCCGTGCTGTCTCCACTCCGGCGGTCATGCGGGCGCCCGCCTGACCTTCGCACGGCGAAGCCTTCGGCGGGACTGCCAGACGTAGAGCACGAGGAGCTCGGCGCCGACGAACAGCACCACGAGGCCTTGGATGATCTCGGTCAGATTGCCGGCGAGCTCCGGTCGGAACACTTCGGGATCCAGGTTGCGCGTCGACGCTCCGGTACGCAGCGCGCCGAACACCAGTGCCGCGAAGAAGATCCCGACCGCCGCATTTCGCCCGAGCAGCGCGACGGCGATGCCGAGGAACGCGATCTGCGAGTAGCTCTGGACGGCGGTGGTGTCGAGCCTGAGCTGCCAGCCGAGGATGTCCATTGCGCCGGCGGTTCCTGCGAACGCGCCCGAGATCGCCATCGCGAGGAAGTAGCTGCGGGCCACGCTGATCCCTCCGTACGCGGCCGCCTGCGGGTTGAACCCGACCGCCCGCACCTCGTATCCGAGCGTCGTCCGAGTCAGGACGAGCCGGTACACGATGAGGGCGGCAAGGGCGACGAACACGCCGATGTGGAGGCCCTGCAGGAGTGGGCTGCCCCAGAAGACGGGGAGCGTCGCGCTCTCGCTCACCTCGCGCGACACGGGCACTGGACCGGCCGCTGGATCCTTGAGCGGCCCGCCGAAGCCGACGAGGTAGCTCCCGACCCAGAGTGCGATCCAGTTGAGCATGATCGTCGTGATCACTTCATGCGCTCCGACCGTCGCCTTGAGTAGCCCGGCGATCCCCGCCCACAGGGCACCGGCGACGGCCGCGGCGGCGACGGCGAGCACGATGTGCGGGAGCGCCGGGAGGGCTTCGAACCAGATCCCCATCTGCACTGCGGCGACCGTGCCCACGATGTACTGGCCCTGCCCGCCGATGTTGAACAGGCCGCAGCGGAACGCGAACGCGACGGCGAGGCCGGTGAGCGCCAGGATCGTGAACAGGATGAGGGTTTGCTGCAAGCTCGTCGCGGCGGTGCAGACCTCGTCGCTCGGGTGCCGGACAGAACACGTCTCCCAAGGAAACAGCCAGTTCAGCCCCGAGCCGTTGAAGATCGCCTTGTAGGTGCCGAGGGGGTTCTTGCCGGCCACGAACAGGACGACGAGACCGCCGATCAGGAACGCCAGCATGGCCGTCAGCAGGGGCGTGAGCACGCCGCCCACCCGCTGAGCGAGCAACAAGCGTCCGGCGAAGCTCGGATACAGCTCGGGTGGCCGGTCGGGCGGATGCGCGGACGCGGCGGGCTCGCTCACGCGGCCGCCTCGGCGACGCGCCCACCGGTCATCGCGATGCCGAGCTCCTCCTCGGACACGTCCGCGCCGTACTCGCCGACGATGCGCCCCTCGTAGAGGACGAGGATGCGGTCGGAGAGCGAGAGGATCTCCTCGAGCTCGAGCGAGACGAGCAGCACGGCCTTACCCCGGTCGCGGGCGGCGATGAGCTGCCGGTGGACGAACTCGATTGCGCCCACGTCCAGACCGCGTGTCGGCTGGCCGGCAAGCAGCACGTGCGGGTCACGGCCAAGCTCGCGCGCCAGGACGACCTTCTGCTGGTTGCCGCCCGAGAGCGCCGCGGCGCGCGTCTGCGGGCCGCCACCGCGAACGTCGAACCGCTCGAGAAGCTGCCGCGCCCGCCGGACGAGGTGCTGCGGGAAGAGCCAGCCGAAGCGCGAGTTCGGCTGCTCGTCGTAGTCGTGGAGAGCGAGGTTCTCGGCGAGCGTGAACTCGAGCACGAGCCCGCGGCGCTGGCGGTCTTCGGGGATGTGCCCCACACCGAGATCGAGAATCCGGCGCGCGCCGACTCTCGTTACGTCCCGACCCGCGACAAGCATCCGCCCGGAGCTCGGACGACGGAGGCCGGCCAGAGCGTCGATCAGCTCGGACTGCCCGTTCCCGTCGACGCCTGCGACGCCGACGATCTCACCGGCGTGCACACCGAACCTCACGCCCCGCACCGCCTCGAGCCCGCGATCGTCGAGCACGTATAGGTCCTCGACTTCGAGCAACGGCTCACCCGGCGCAGCCGGTTGCTTCTCCACGCGCAGGAGGACTTCCCGTCCGACCATCATCCTTGCCAGCGCCTCCTCTGTGGCGCCGGCGCGCGGAACGGTGTCGATCCTCCTGCCTCGCCGCAGCACGGTGATCCGGTCGGCGATCGCAAGCACCTCGTTCAGCTTGTGGGTGATGAAGACGACCGACATCCCCTCCGTCGTGAGCGTGCGCAGGATCTCGAACAGGTCCGTAGCCTCCTGCGGCGTCAGGACGGCGGTCGGCTCGTCCAGGATGAGGATTTCCGCACCGCGGTAGAGCGCCTTGAGGATCTCCACTCGCTGCTGCTGGCCGACCGTGATGCTCTCGATCCGCGCGTCGGGCTGGATCGCAAACTTGAAGGCGCGGGAGAGCTCGTGCACGCGCTTTCTCGCGGCGGCGTAGTCGAGCAGCGCTCCGCCGTAGCGCGGTTCGGTTCCGAGCACGATGTTCTCGGCGACGGTCATGACCGGGATGAGCATGAAGTGCTGGTGCACCATGCCGACCCCGTTGCGGATCGCATCGCTCGGCGAGTGGATGACGACCGGTCGGCCGTGGATACGGATCTCGCCCTCGTCCGGCCGGTACAAGCCGTAGACGATGTTCATGAGCGTGGACTTCCCGGCGCCGTTCTCGCCGAGGAGCGC
>JACVRM010000173.1 GCA_014534415.1 Thermoleophilia bacterium
CGCGGGCGGCGTCGGCATCGCCGAGCGCGGCTTCGAGGTGTTCGAAGGCTGGGTGGCCGACACGGCCCGAATGATCCGCGGCTGTCCATGCCAGCGCGGCTGCCCGTCCTGCGTGCAGTCGCCGAAGTGCGGCAACTTGAACGAGCCGCTCGACAAGGCCGGCGCGCTCGCCCTGCTGGACGCGTTGCTGGCGGCGGCGTAGCCCGGCGCGCCTCGCGCGTGTGCGCCCGAACCGGCAGGATTCTGCAACGCGTGTCGATTGCGCCGGCGCCCGTTCGTCGTCCGGACGAGAGAACCGGCGAGACAAAGGAGAGCGTGTGAAGTTTCTGCTGCTGATCCACGGCGACGAGCGTGAGCGGCGCTCGCTACCGGACTCCGAGCGCCACGCGGTCGCGGGCGCATTTGCCGCGCTCGCGGACCGGGCGCGCGATGAAGGCCGCCTTCTAGGCGCCGCGCAACTGCATCCGACGGAGCGCGCGACGACGGTGCGCGTCGTGGACGGCGAGACGGTCGTCACCGACGGCCCCTACGCCGAGACGAGCGAGCCGCTCGCAGGCTGCGCGCTCGTCGAGGCGGCATCGATCGACGAGGCCGTCGAGCTCGTCGAGGAGCTCGCTCCTCCGCGCGAACCCGGCGGGGTCGAGGTACGACCGGTCCACGAGGAGGACGGAGGTGAGGGTTCGTGAAGTACGTCCTGCTGCTCTACAGCGACCCTTCGCGTGCGGCGTCGCTGACGCCCGAGCAGATCCAGGCGGCGCGTGCCGCGGTCATGCCGCAGTGGCTCGAGCTCTTCGACTACATGGAGCGGACTGCGAAGTCGGTCGACGGAGCCGAGCTCGACGACCCGCCCACCGCGAAGACGATCCGGTGGCAGGACGGCGAGCCGCTCGTGACCGACGGTCCGTTCGCCGAGACGAAGGAGCAGATCGGCGGCGTTTTCTTCCTCGAGTGCGAGCACCTCGACGAGGCAATCGAGATCGCCGCGCGGGTGCCGCTCGCGTCGCGCGGGTCGGTCGAGATCCGCCCGGTGGTCGAATAGACCTCGTCGCGAGCGTCTTCCGCGAGGAGTTCGGCCGCTCGGTCGCCTACCTGACCCGCGCGCTGGGCCACGTGGACCTGGCCGAGGACGCCGTGCAAGACGCGTTTGCCACGGCTCTCGAGCGGTGGCCGCGCGACGGCGTCCCCGCCAACCCGGGCGCCTGGATCGTGGCGACCGCGCGCAACCGCGCGATCGACCGCATTAGGCGGGAGCGCAACCTCGAGCGCAAGACGGAGCTCCTCGGGCGACTCGAAGAGATCCGCGCCGGAGAGGACGACATGGAAGAGAGCTCGATTCCCGACGAACGGCTCAGCCTCGTGTTCACCTGCTGCCACCCGGCGCTCGCACGCGAGGCGCAGGTCGCACTGACCCTCCAGCTCGTCGGCGGGCTCAAGGCAGCCGAGATCGCGCGCGCGTTCCTGCTCCCGGAGGCGACGCTGGCGCAGCGGCTCGTCCGCGCGAAGCGCAAGATCCGGCATGCCGGCATCCCGTTCCGCGTACCCCCGGACCACCTGCTTCCGGACCGCCTCGCGGCGGTGCTCACGGTCGTCTACCTCGTGTTCAACGAGGGGTACTCGGCGACCGGCGGGGAGCGCCTGGTGCGGGCGGAGCTCTGCGACGAGGCGGTGCGACTCGGCCGTGTGCTCGCCGTACTCATGCCGGACGAGCCGGAGGCACTCGGCCTGCTGGCGCTGATGCTCCTCCACGACTCGCGCCGCAACGCCCGCGTGGCCGCGAACGGCAGCCTGCTCCTGCTCGACGAGCAGGATCGCTCCCGCTGGAACGCCGAGAGGATCTCGGAAGGCAAGCGCGTGCTCGAGAGCGCGCTGCGACTCCGGCAGCCCGGTCCTTACCAGCTCCAGGCCGCGATCGCGGCGCTGCACGCCGACGCGCGCGACGCCGAGGAGACGGACTGGGCGCAGATCGCGCTGCTCTACGGCGAGCTCGCCCGGCGGCAGCCGTCGCCGGTCGTCGAGCTCAA
>JACVRM010000084.1 GCA_014534415.1 Thermoleophilia bacterium
CGAACCGGATCGCGAGCGAGCCGAGCAGGACGAGCGGTCCTGCGAGGCCGAGCGCGAAGACGCCCACGCGCAGCCAGCTCGAGCTCTCGCGCAGCTGGGGCAGCCACAGCCAGGCATGCGCGGAGGGGAGCACAAAGAGCAGCGCGTACGGGTTAGCGACCACAGTTGCGATGCCCAGCACCGCGACGCCCAGGAGCGCCACGGCGTAGCCGCCGAGCTCGTCTTCCGGCGCAGCGTCGCGCTCGGGGAGCAGGCGCGTGCGCGCAATCAACCACCCGGCGAGGAGCAGGACGCAGTACAGCCCCACCGCCCGCACCGCCCAATCGCCCGCCGCGTCGGTGTGCGGAGAAATGGGCCGGTCTGGGCCGTCTGCCCACGCGCCGGCGGCGCCGAATAGCCAGAACGCCCCGGCGGCGGCCAACCAGAAGCCCAGGCGGCGCGCGAAGCTGCGGAGTGCCGGAACGAATGCCACGCCGCGCCGCGCGGCGCGCAGCACGAGGTCGGCCAGGACGAGCAGGAAGGCCGCCAGAACGGCCAGGAGTGCCAGCTGGATCGCCCACCCGGCGGCGATTCGCGAGCCCAGGTAGAGGTAGCTCGCCGGCCCCGCTGCGAGCTCGAGTCCCTGGTCGAGCGACTCGACGAGCGCCTGCGCCGACGCGCCGAGTTCTGCGAGGCGGCCGGCCGACAGCCGCTCGGGCCCGTCGCCGAACGGCTCCGGCGGGCGTGCGCTTGCGGTCGTGATCGTCACAGCCGGCACGTCGTGCGCGACGAACGGCGCGTGGTCGTAGAAGCTCAGCGGGAAAGCGAGATCGATCAGCTGCCCCAGCACACCGGTCCGCCGAGGCGCCTCGCCCGTCTGCTCGCGGATGCGCGCCGCGGCGGTCAGGACGAGCGTCGACGCTGGCGAGCGCGCGGTCTCTCCGGCGATCTCGAGGCGGGCCCGCTTGCGGCCCGCGACGGCGACGAGGTTGACCGCGGCGACGATGCGGCGTGGCCTCGCTGCCCGGGCGAACCGCTGGGCGCCGAGCCCGCCGAAGGCTCCACCGTCGGTCGACAGGAAGACGATCGTGTGGGTCGGGACGACCGCGCCGCCGCCGCCCTCCGTGGCCGGGCCGTAGATGCGGGCGAGCTCGAGCAGCGCGGCGGTCCCGGAGGCGTTGACGTCCGCCCCCGGGCCGACTCCGACGTCGTCGCGGTGCGCGACGACCACGATCGTCCGCGCGGAGCGCCCTCGCGCGGTCGCGACCAGGTTCTCGAGCGGCGCGTCACCGCGGCCCGCAATGGAGGCGGTGAAGCGGTCGCGCTCGACGCTGTATCCGGAGAGCGCGAGCTCCCGCGCGACGAAGTCGGCCGCACGCGCGGCGCCCGGCGTGCCGGGCGCGCGGTCCGGGAACTGCCGCGCGATCGCCGCGGCGGCATCGAGCGCCGCGGTCGCGTCGAACGCCGGTGGCGGGCCCACCGGGAGCGGATCCGGATGTGCGATGGCGAAGCTGACGGCGAGCGCGGCCACGGCGGCGCCGGCGAGCGCGATCCGGTAGAGGCGGGCGTTGACGGGCCGGTCGGCCGAGCGCGGCCGGCGGCGCCGTCGCGGCCGGGATGCGCGCGGGGCCCCGGGCATACGCGGGGCTATAGTAGGTCCAGGCGCGGCGCGAGGGGCGTGCCAGCCGCACATGCGCGACTCCACGACGATCCTGCTCGTCGACGACGAGGACTCAATCCAGAAGCTTTTGACCTACCCGCTCGAGCGCGACGGCTTCCGGGTCGTCGCGGCGCGCGACGGCGAGGAGGCGCTCGCCCGGTTCGCCGAGGAGCGCGTCGACGTGGTCGTGCTCGACGTAATGCTTCCGAAGCTCGACGGGCTCGAGGTATGCCGCCGCCTTCGGGCGACGAGCTCCGTGCCGATCCTCATGCTGACCGCGCGGGGCGACGAACTCGACAAGGTTCTCGGCCTCGAGCTCGGCGCGGACGATTACATGACGAAGCCCTTCTCGGTGCGCGAGTTTCGGAGCAGGGTGCGAGCGCTGCTGCGCCGGGCGGCGGCGCCGCGCCACGATCCCGGCGGCGACGACGTTATCGAGGCGGACGGGTTGCGGATCGATCCGGCGCGGCGGCGTGTCACCGTGCGAGGCGACGCGGTGGAGCTCACGTACGTCGAGTTCGAGTTGCTCCGCGCTCTGGCGGAGCGCCCGGGACGCGTCTTCACGCGCCAGGCGCTGCTCGAGCGGCTCTGGGGCGACGCCGACTATCGCGACCCGCGCACGATCGACGTCCATGTCCGTCACCTGCGCGAAAAGCTCGAGCTGGACGCGCGCCGGCCCGAGTACATCTTCACCGTGCGCGGCGTCGGCTATCGATTTCGCGACCGGTGATGCCGCGGTTCGGCGTCGGCGTCCGGCTGAGCCTCGCGCTGCTCGCGCTCGTCGTCGCCGCGCTCACGGTCGTCTACCTGCTCGTCGTCCCCTCGCTGGAAGAGCGGCTCGTGGGCGGCAAGCTGGAGCGCGTCGAGACGAGCGCGAAGCTCGTCGCCGACGAGTACCAGACCGACCCCTACGGTGTCTCTGCGGACGCACTCGCTCGCTCGTTCGACGCGAGCCGCGTCGTGATCTTCCGGCCGCTCGGCGACGGCCGCCTCTCTGTGTTCGACGATACCGCCGACCTCGTCGGCTCCGAGCAACTCGACAACGACCCCGTCGCACGCCGAGCGTTCTTCACGGATCGGCTCGCCAGCGGAATCGTCGAAAGGGGCGGCGAGCGGTACGCACACGCCGCGCTTGCCGTCTACGTGCCGGACAGGGAAGTGGTGCTCGTCTCGTCGTCGCTCGAGGCCGAGCTGGGCGGCGTAGAGCTCGTCGAGCGGCGGTTGCTCGCCGCCGGCGGACTGGGGTTGCTCGGCGCGGTGGCGGTCGGCTTCGGCGCGGCAACCCTGCACGCGCGGCGCATTCGGCGCCTGCAGCGCGCGGCCGACCGCATCGCGCACGGCTCCTTCGGCGAGCCCGTCGTGGACCGCGGCTCCGACGAGCTCGGCGAGCTGGCCGGGTCGTTCGAGAGCATGCGGCAGCGGCTCGCCACCCTCGACCGCGCCCGGCGCGAGTTCGTCGCGAACGCGTCGCACGAGCTGCGCACGCCGATCTTCGCGCTCGGTGCGGCTCTCGAGCTGCTCGACGAGGAGCAGCTGGACCCGGCGACGCGACGGGAGTTCGTCGCCACGGCCCGTGAGCAGGTCGAGCGTCTCACGCGGCTCGCAACCGACCTGCTCGACCTGACGCGGCTGGATGCAGGCCGCGTGGCGGTGGCGGCCGAGCCGGTCGACCTCGGGGACACGGCAGCCGTGCTCGCCGAGGAGTTCGACGCGGCGGCGCGGGCGAGCGACCACGTGATCTCGGTCGAGCGCGACGGCGCGGCGCTCGCGTGCGCAGATGCGGACCGGGTGCTTCGAATCGGCCGCGCGCTCGTGGAGAACGCTCTGGTCCATACGCCGGCCGGGACGCGCGTATGCATACGCGCCGAGCGGCGTGACGGCGCCGTGGTGCTGGAGATCGAAGACGACGGCCCGGGCATCCCGGCCGAGCACCTCGACCGCGTCTTCGACCGCTTCTACCGGGTGGACGGCGCGCGCGCGCGAGGCAGTGGGCTCGGCCTTGCGATTGCGCGCGAGCTCGCAGAGCTGATGGGCGGGTCGATCCGCGCCGAGAGCGGACGTACTGCCACCTCGTTCACCGTTGTCCTTCCGGCCGTCGACGAGGCAGATCGGCCGAATTCACGTGAAAAGCGGAAAGGCGCCCGCGCGAGCACGTCCGCCTGACTCCCGAAGAGGCCGGACGGCGCCGTCGACTCTACGCCGCCGCCGGCTACTGGAAACTCCGCCGCTCGGTAGTCGACACGCTCTCGGTACATTCCGGCGCATGCGCCCGACGTTCGTCGCCGTCCTCGCTCTTGCGGCCGCCCTCGTGGGAGGCGCGACCGTGTTCCTGCTCAGCGAGGTCGGCGGAGACGACGGCGAGCCGGCTCGGGCCGTCGTCATCGACGACGTCGACGGCGCGCCGGCGACACCCGCCGTGCGGATTCGGCCCGGCGAGTTCGACCCAGCCGGGATCTACGCGGCGCGGTCGCCCGGCGTCGTCACGATCTACGCCGTTTACGCGCACGACGGAGTCCGGCGGGCGGCGCAGGGCTCCGGCTTCGTCGTCTCGCCACAGGGCCACATCCTGACGAGCGCGCACGTGATCACGAGCGCCGGTTCCGGCGCAGCCTTCCGAGGGGCTGACCGCGTCTACGTCGGATTCGCCGACGGTGACCGCATCCCCGCGCGCGTCGTCGGGTGGGATCTCTACGACGACGTCGGCGTGGTTCGCGTCGAGCCGAGCGCACACAAGCTTCAACCGCTCCCGCTCGGAGACTCCGATTCGGTGCGCGTCGGTGAGCCGGTCGCCGCGATCGGCAGCCCGTTCCGGCACGAGGGCTCGCTCGCGGTGGGTATCGTCTCCGCGACGGCGCGGTCGATCCCCACGCTGACCTCTCGCTACCAGATCGTCGACGCCATCCAGACGGATGCGCCGATCACGCACGGCAACTCCGGTGGCCCGCTGCTCGACGCGCGTGGCCGGGTGGTCGGCATCAACGCGCAGATCCGGACGGAATCTGGCCAGCCGGAGGGCGTCGGCTTCGCGATTCCAATCAACGCCGGAAAGCGGTCGCTCCGGCAGCTCATCGCGACCGGGCGGGTGCGTTACCCGTACGTCGGGATCGGAACCGACGACCTGATTCCGTCGCTCGCGCGTCACCTCGATTTGCCCGTCCGCCGTGGCGCGCTCGTGGCCGACGTGCGCGACGGCAGCCCCGCCGACCGCGCGGGGCTGCGCGGCGGAACCCAGGAGGAGATCTTCAACGGCGTGACGTACCCGCGCGGCGGCGACATCGTCGTCGCGATCGGCGGCCACCCCATCATGCGCTCGGACGACGTTGCACGCGTGCTTCTCGAGCGCTACCGGCCGGGGCAGACGGTGGAGTTCACCGTCATCCGCGACGGCCGTCGGGAAGCCGTCCCTGTCACGCTCGGCGTGCGGCAGTCCGCTCCCGACGACGCGCCCTGACCGCGCTTGCGCGGGGTTCAGGACGCCCGTGCGCGGGAATAGGACGCCGACAGCCGACGAGCGAGGCAAAATCCGCTGGCCAGAATCCTTCTCAATCTGCTTAAACTTCCACAATGCGGCAGAAAGCCTCGAGCTCGTCGATGAACGGCAGCGGACAGTCCGTTCGCCTCACGATCCCGGCGAAGCCCGAATACATCACGCTCGTTCGCCTTGCGCTGACCGGCCTTGCGCACCTCCGCCCGCTCCCCGACGAGACGCTCGGCGACCTGAAGCTGGCGGTCACGGAAGCCTGCTCGAACTCGGTCCGGCACGCCTACGGCGCCGACGGTGAAGGCGTCGTCGAGGTGCTCTACGAGCTACGCGACGACCGGCTGGTCGTGGAGGTCGCGGACAACGGCCAGGGATTCGTGCACGGCGACTCGCAGACGCGGACCGAGCTCGACGAGGGAGGCCTCGGCATCGCGATCATCCAGTCGCTCGCCGATGAGTTCGAGGTCGGCCGACGCAACGGCGGCGGCTCGCGCCTACGCTTCGTCAAGCTGCTCCGGGAGTAGGCGCCGACGCTCTGGCTATCCTCGCGCGAGCCGGGCTCGCGCGAGCCCGGCTCGCTCAAGCCGCATGCTGCAACTCGTAAACGTCGGACACAAGTCGCTCGCCGATTACGCGACGATCGCTTCGCGCGGGCTCATGGAGGACATCAGACGCTTGGCGTCGCCCCTCGAGGGCAGCCGCGTGCTTCACCTGTCGGCGACGGCGTTCGGAGGCGGGGTGGCCGAGATCAACTACACGCTCGTCCCGCTGATGCAGGACGTGGGGCTCGACACCGAGTGGCGGATCATCCACGGCCAGGACGAATTCTTCGACGTCACGAAGCGCATTCACAACGCGCTCCAGGGCAGGCCGGAAGGCCTCACGCCCGAGCACGAGGACACCTACCACCGCTACAACCGCATGAACGCGGACGAGTTCGAGGACGACTTCGACTTCGTGGTCGTGCACGACCCGCAACCGGCCGCGCTGCCCGAGTACCTCGGTGCGTCGCGCGCGCGCTGGATCTGGCGCTGCCATATCGACCTCTCCGAGCCGTTCCGGCCCGTGCTCGACTTCCTGGCGCCTGCCCTCTCGCGCTACGAGGCGGCGATCTTCCACATGCCGGCCTACGTCCCGGACATCGCCAACCTCCCGCCCGCGTACATCTGGCCGCCCGCCATCGACCCGCTGACGCCGAAGAACATGGCGCTCTCGCCTGAGGACGCGGCGTACATCGTCGACCAGTTCGGCATCGACGTCGATCGGCCGCTTCTCACGCAGGTGTCCCGGTTCGATCCCTGGAAGGACCCGTTGGGAGTGATCGACGCCTACCGTGAGGTCAAGCGGACGCATTCCGACGTGCAGCTCGCGCTCGTGGGCTCGATGGCGCACGACGACCCGGAGGGCTGGGAGTTCTACAACCAGACGGTCACGTACGCAGCCGGCGACCCGGACATCTTCATCCTGTCGAACCTCAACAACGTCGGCTCGGTGGAGGTCAACGCCTTCCAGGTGCACTCGAATGCGGTGCTCCAGAAGTCGATCCGCGAGGGCTTCGGGCTGACCGTCACGGAAGCGCTGTGGAAGGGACGGCCGACGGTCGGCGGGCACGTCGGCGGCATCCCGGCGCAGATCGTCAACGGCGAGTCGGGGTGGCTCGTCGACTCGCCGACGGAGTGCGCTGAAGCCTGTCGCGAGATCCTGGACGAGCCACAGGCCGCTCGTCAACGCGGCCTGCGGGGCAAGGAGACGGTCCGTCGCCACTACCTCACGCCGCGGCTCCTGCGCGACTGGCTCGCGCTCTTCAACCGGCTCGCCGGGAACGACGTGGGCGAGACGCAATTGGTCGTGGCAACGGCCGCGTAGCGCGCTGCCCTCGCTAGGGTCCCGGAGGAATGCCGGGACGGCGGAAGCTGATCATCGTCTCGAACCGCGGTCCGGTCGGCTACACGCTGGGCCACGATGGCGAGCTCGCCGCGCGGCGCGGCGGCGGCGGGCTGGTCACGGCGCTGCGCAGCCTCGTCAGCCACCACGACGTCACCTGGATCGCGAGCGTCATGAGCGAGGGTGATCGTCTCATGGTCGAGCGGCACGATGGCCACGCGTGGGAGGAGCGCGCGCGTGACGGCTCCGAGTACCGGCTGCGGCTCGTCTGGCACCCGCTCCAGGCTTACGACTGGTACTACAACGTGGTTGCGAATCCCGTCCTCTGGTTCGCCCAGCACTACCTCTGGGACCTCGCTGCTTCGCCGGACTGGGACCACGGGTTGCACAACGCCTGGCACAACGGCTACTTGGCGGTCAACGCCAATTTCGCCAGTGCGGTGCTCTCGGAGCTCGAGCGGGAGCCTGACGCGGCCGTCTTCTTCCACGACTACCACCTCTACGTCGTCCCCCGGCTCGTGAGAGAGAGGGCGCCGCAGGCGACGCTGGCGCACTTCGTTCACATCCCCTGGCCGCAGGCGGACTACTGGCGCGTGCTTCCCGAGGAGATCCGCCGGGCGGTGCACGAGGGGATGCTCGCGAACGACGTAGTGGGCTTCCACACGGAGCGCTGGCGCCGCAACTTCCTCCGCAGCTGCGAGGACATCGTCGAAGCCCGCGTCGACTACGACGCGTCCGAGGTCGTGCACGGGGGCCGCCGCGTGGCCGCGAACGCGCGGCCGATCTCGGTCGATCCACCCGAGTTCGAGGAGCTCTCGGAGAGCGACGCCGTGTTGTCCGAAGAGGCAACTATCCTCTCGAGTCGCCGTGATTACCTGGTTCTGCGCGTGGATCGCACCGATCCGTCGAAGAACGTCGTTCGCGGGCTGCGCGCGTACGAGCTGTTTCTCGAAGCGCACCCCGAGCTGCACGGGCGCGTCCAGATGCTCGCCCTTCTCGATCCGTCCCGGCAGGACATCCCCGAGTACGCGGAGTACCTGGCCGCGATCCAGCGCGCCGCGCGCACCGTCAACGACCGTTTTCAGCAGCCCGGCTGGGTGCCGCTCGACCTCCAGATCGCGGACAACTTCGCGCAGTCGGTCGCCGCCTACAAGCAGTTCGACGTCCTGCTCGTCAATGCCATCTTCGACGGCCTGAACCTCGTGGCGAAGGAGGCGCCGCTCGTCAACGAGCGCGACGGCGTTCTCGTGCTTTCGGAGAACACAGGCGTGCACGAGGAGCTCGGCGACTGGGCGCTGACCGTCAACCCGTTCGACGTGGCCGGCCAGGCGGAAGCGATCTTCAGTGCGCTGACGATGTCCGCAGAGGAGCGGCGCCGCCGCATCGAGGCGATCCGTACCACGGTGCGCGAGCACGACATCGGCCGCTGGATCGCCGACCAGCTGGCCGATCTCGAAAGGGCCGACACGGGGCCGATGGCGGCCGTCGAGGCGTGAGCTCGCCGGAGCTCTCGCACGTCGACGAGGCGGGCCGGGTGCGCATGGTCGACGTCGGCGCGAAGGAAGAGTCGCGGCGGCGCGCCGTCGCGCAGGCGACGGTGCGCATGCGGGCCGAGACGGCAAGTCGGCTGCGCGGGCTGCCGAAGGGGGATGCGCTCGCGACCGCCGAGCTGGCCGGCGTCATGGCCGCGAAGCGAACGAGCGAGCTCATCCCGCTCTGCCATCCGCTCCCCATCTCCCACGTCGACGTGTCGGCGGAGTTGCGCGACGACGGCGTGGAGATCACTGCGA
>JACVRM010000048.1 GCA_014534415.1 Thermoleophilia bacterium
CGCCTCGTCGTCGCCGAGCGTGATCACCGCCCGCGGGTCCTCGTCGTCGGCTCGCCGGTAGAAGTAGACCTCGCGCGTGCCGTCGTTGTGCATGATGACGGCGAGCCGCCCCCCAGTCGCGGTGCGGAAGCCGTACTTGACGCCGACGCCCGGCAGGCGCGTCTCGCGGATCTCAACGGGCACTTTAAGCCTCCTCCGGTGTCAGTCTAGGCGCTGGAAACAGCGCTCGGCCGAGTCGTTTCGACTCCTTCATGAGCACCACGCCGATCGTCGCGGTCACGAGCACGTAGAGCCCGGCGAACGCGGTCAGATCCGCGGCCACCGCGCGGGAGATCTGGGGATTGCCGGCCGCGACCTGCGCGAGGATGATCGTGAACTCGCCGTGCGCGACGAGCGCCGCTCCCGCGTTGAGGCGTTGACGCGGCGCAAACCCGCCGACGACGCCCGCCACGTATCCGCCGGCCAGCTTGCCCGCGACGGTCGCCGCCGCCGCGACGGCGACGAGCCATCCGACTTCCCGCAAAGCCGAGACATCGATGGACAGGCCGAAGACGAAGAAGAAGAGTGCTGCGAACAGGTCGCGGAAGCTGAAGAACCGTTCCTCGATCTCCTCGCGGAGCGACGTCTCGGCGAGCACGATCCCTGCGACGAGCGCGCCGATCGCCTCGGAGAGCCCGAGCACGTCCGCCAGGGCGGCGGAGCCGATCAGGAACGCGAAGGTGAAGAGCAGGAAGAACTCGCGCGGCATGCGCTGGAGCGCCACGTCGAGGACGCGCGGGAGCCAGCGGGAGGCCGCCAGGCCGGCCGTCACGAAGAGCAGCGCCCGGAAGACGAGCGCCAGCGTCGTTTCGAGCTCACCGCCCCCACCGCCCGCGAGCCCGAGCACGAGGGCCATGGCGAGGTCCTCGAAGAGCAGGATGGCGAGGATCAGGTCGACCTCCTCGTCGGCGAGCCGGCGGAAGTCGGTGAGACCCTTGACGGCGATGGCGCTCGACGAAACGTAGATCGCCGCGGCGAGGATGAGGGCGCCGAAGTCGATGCCGAAAGCGGCCACGCCGATGACGAGGCCGATCAGCCCGTTGACCGCCAGGTCGACGGCGCCGCCGAGGCCAAGATGCCGGCCGCTCCGGACCAGCCGAGCGAGACTGAACTCGAGGCCCAGGAAGAAGAGCAGGAACACGACGCCGATATCTGCGACGAAGTCGGTGACCTCGGAGGGCTGGATGAGCGAGAGCTGTCGCGGCGCATTAGGGCCGAGCAGCAGTCCGCCGAGCAGATAAGCGGGAATCGCCGACAGGCCGAGGCGGCTCGCGACGAGGCCCAGTCCCCCGAGCATCGCGACCGTCAGGGCGAGCTCAGCGAGCGTCATCGCTGGCGAGATCCTACGGTCGACGAGAGTCGCGGCCGAAGACGAGCTCCACGTCGACAAGGGGGAACCAGGGGTTCCCCCTTGGTACTACGCGCGCCAGTACGCGCGCGTCAGCAGCACGGCGACCGGGATGATCTCGAGCCGGCCGAGCCACATGAGCACGATCATCACGCCCTTGGAGAAGTCGCTGAATGGGTCGAACGACCCCATTGGGCCGGCCGGGCCGAACGCGGGGCCGACGTTGCCGATCGTCGTCGCCGACGCTGCGATCGCGTCGATCACGCGCAGGTCCAGTCCGGTCCGCGAGGCGTCCGCCACGATCAGCAGCGTGCCGACCGCGAACAGCCCGACGTACAGGAGCACGAACGCGAGCACGGCCCGCAGCGTTCGCTCGTCGACGACCCGGACGTTGAGGCGGATCGGCGCGACGAGCTCGGGATGCACCGTCTGATCGAGCTCGCGGCGCAGCAGCCGGCCGATGAGGAGATGGCGCACCACCTTGACGCCGCCGCCGGTGGAGCCCGCCGACCCCCCCGCGAACATGAGCGCCACGACCACGACGAGGGCGAGGCTCGTCCACTCGTTCGAGTCCGTGCTCGCATAGCCGGTCGTCGTCATCGTGGAGACGGCGTGGAAGACGGCATGCCGCACCGACTCGCTCGCGCCGTACAACTCCTCTGTCCAGATCTCGAAGAAGAGGACCGCCGCGCCGAGCCCGAGCAGGAAGAGGTAGAGGCGCAGCTCCTCGTCGCGGACGAGCGGCCGGAACCGCCCGCGCACGAGCGCCGCGTACGTGAGGGCGAAGTTCGCCCCGGCGATCACCATGAACGCGATGATCACCCACTGCGTGGCGGCCGCGAACTCCTCGATCGAGCGCGCCTCGGGCGAGAATCCGCCCGTCGGCAGCGTCGTGAACGCATGCGAGGCCGCGTTGAAGACGCTCATCCGGTCGTCGACGCCGGTCCAGCCGAGCACGGCGAGGAGGACGGCCTCTGCGGCCGTCAGACCGATGTAGAGCAGCCAGAGGCGCCGGGCCGTGTCCCTGATCGACGCCGCCAGCGGCTCGATCTCCGGGCCGGGCAGCTCCGACTCGAGCAGCTGGCGGCCGCCGACACGCAGGCGTGGCAGCACGGCGAGGAAGAGGACGATGATCCCCATGCCCCCGAGCCACTGGGTGAACTGGCGCCAGATCAGCACCGAGTGGTCGAGCTCGGGGATCGCGGTCAGGATGCTCGCGCCCGTGGTGGTGAACCCGGACATCGCCTCGAAGTACGCGTCGATCGGGTTCGCGAGCTGGTCCTCGCCGGAGAAGAGGTAGGGGAGCGCGCCGTACGCGGCGGCGAGCAACCACGTCAGCGAGACGACCAGGAAGCCCTCGCGGATGCCCGCATCCTCGTGGCCGCGGGTGAGCACCTCCATGGCGATCCCCGTCCCACCGGCGATCGCTCCCGCCGCGACGAACGGCCAGACGGGCTCGTCGTAGCCCACGGCGACGGCCGCGGGTAGTGCCGCCGTGAGGCTCAGGTACTTGAGCAGCGTGCCCGTCAGGTTGATCGCGGCCGGAACGTCCACGCCGACGGCCGGCGAGAGCGCCCGCCGCAGTCCGGTGGCGATCAAAGCGCGCGCTCGACCTCGGCGACGCGGCGCGATTCGGTGAAGAGGATCACTCGGTCGCCCGCCTGGAGGACGTCGTCGCCGTGCGGGAAGAACGCCGCCCCGTCGCGGACGATCGCGCCGATCAACGTGCCGGTCATCGGCATCTCGCGAAACGGCTTGCCCACGAGGTCGCTCTCGTCGCGCACGACGATGTCGACGACCTCGTAGCGATCCCCCTCGAACATCGCGACCTGCTGCGTACGCGGGTCGTGCGCGAAGCGCACGATCTCCTCGGCCGTCAGCCGGCGCGGGTCGATCGCGACGTCCACGCCGGCCTGCTCGAATACGCGGACGGAGACGGCCTCGTGCGCGATCGCGATGGTCAGGTCGACACCTTGCAGGCGCGCCAGCGTCGCGGCGTAGAGGTTTTTGGCGTCATCGCGCATGGCGAACACCGCTGCCTCCGATTGGCTGATGCGCTCGCGCTGCAGGAACTCCGGATCCAGGCCCGTTGCTTGCAGCACGCGCGCCTTGGGAAGGAGATCGGCGACTTCTCGCGCGCGTTCGGCGTTCGGCTCGATCAGGCGCACGCCGATCCCCTCTTTGAGGAGGAGCCGCGCCGTCGCGACGCCCGCCCGTCCGGCGCCGAAGATGACGACGTCGTCGACGCGCCGCCGTCCGCGCGTCATCAGTCCGCTCCATTCGCGCGCTGCGCGCGGCGACCCGATCACGATGATCCTGTCGCCGGCTTCGATCTTCTCGGCGCCGCGCGGCAGGATCTGCTGGTCGCCTCGGATGATGCCGACGATGCGAGAGTCGTCCGGCAGCGACGCGTCGCGGAGCGGCACGCCGATCGACTGCGGGTGGCGAACGTGCGAGTCGACCTCGAGCTCGACGATCTGGACCTGACCGCCTGCGAAGACGTCGGTCTGCTTGGCGGCCGGAACACCGATGTTCTGCGAGATCGCGAGCGCCGTCTCCTCCTCCGACGAGACCATGTGGTCGAAATCGAGCTCGCGCTCGCGCCACACGTGCAGGTACTCCACGTTTCCGGTGCGCACGATCGTCTTCGCGGAGGGCGCGAGCTTTCGCGAGAGCAGCGAGGAGATGATGTTGATCTCGTCGCGCGACGTGCACGCGATGAACAGGTCGGCGTCTCGCACGCCCGCCTCGACGAGCGTCTGCCGGCTTGCGCCGTTGCCCGTCACGATGGTGACGTCGAAGCGCTGCGACACGGCCTGCAGTCGCCCTGCGTCGGTGTCCACGACAGTCAGCTGGTGCTCCGCGTGGAGCGCTTCCACGATCGTCGTCCCGACCTGCCCGGCGCCGATCACGAAGATCCGCATCGGAGCGAGAGGCTAGCGCGCTGCGGCGGACGGCGGCACGCGGCGCGAGCGTTAACACGGCCCGAATACGGGCGTGGCTACGGTGCGCGCGTGGCTCGGCTCGCCGCAGGATTCGCGTCGATGTGCGTGCTCTTCGCCGTCGCGCTGGCCGCGTCTGGCGGCGCGGCTGCCGACGGCGAGCAGACGCGGCTGAGACTCGTCACGATCGGACGATTCGCGTCGCCACTGCACTTAGCGCCGGCGCGGGGTGTGCGCGGGCGCCTCTGGGTGGTCGAGCAGGCCGGCAGGATCCGGATGCTCGTCAACGGACGGCCGGTCAGGCGGCCGTTCCTCGACATCCGTGCGCGAGTCCTGAGCGGCGGCGAGCAGGGGCTTCTCTCGGTGGCGTTCCACCCCAACTACGCACGGAACCGCCGGTTCTTCGTGAACTACACGGACACGGCCGGCGACACGCGCGTCGTCGAGTACCGGGCGAACCGGGCCGGCACGCACGCGCTGCCGCGAGCGCGCCGGCAGCTGCTCTTCGTCAACCAGCCGTACGCCAATCACAACGGTGGGCAGCTCGTCTTCGGTCCGGACGGCGCCCTGTACGTCGGTATGGGCGACGGCGGTGGTGCGGGCGATCCCGGGAACCGCGCACAGAGCCCGCGCAGCCTGCTAGGCAAGCTCGTCCGCATCGACGTCGACCGCCGCGGCGCGCCGCGGCGCGTCGTGGCGCTGGGGCTGCGCAACCCCTGGCGCTTCTCGTTCGACCGGCAGACGAGCGACCTCTACGTCGCCGACGTCGGCCAGGGCGCGTGGGAGGAGATCGACTACGTGCCGCGCTCGCGGCTGGGCGCGCTGAACAACTTCGGCTGGGACGTGTACGAAGGGCGCGACGCGTTCGAGCAGAAGCAGCTCTCGCAGGGCCGCCTCGTGCAACCGATCCACGTCTACGGCCGCGACGACGGGTACTCCGTGACGGGCGGCTTCGTCTACCGCGGCCGTGCGATCCCCGAGCTGCGCGGGCGCTACCTGTTCGGCGACTACGGCAGCGGCAAGATCTGGTCGCTGCGCGTCGAGCGCGGCTCGGCGCGCGACGTGCGGCTCGAGGCGATCCGCGTACCGGAGCGCGCGTCCTTCGGCGAGGACCTGAGCGGCGAGCTCTACGCCGTCTCGCTCGCGGGCCGCGTCTACCGCATCCTGGCCCGCTAGCGCTAGCCCGCGCGGCGGCGGTGCACGCGCGGGCCCTGCTGGCCCAGCGCCGCGTACGCGAGCGCCTGAAGCGACTCGTTGAGCACTCCCAGCTCGCGCACGAGCGGCGCGAGGTTCTCTCCGCTCTCGAGTCGCCGGTTCAGCGAGCGCAGTTCGGCGGTCACCCCGTCCAGACGCTCGAGCAGCGCGTCGAGCTGGCGGTCGCCGACGTCTTTTCGCTCCATCTGCACGATCTTAGTCGCGCAGCCGGAGGAGCTCCGCGCGCGTGCGAACGACCGCGGCGTGCGGGCCAAGCCGTTGCCGTACGCGGTCGAATGCGCCGGCGCCCGTCTCGACGGCGCCGACGTGCCGGGTCGCGCCGAGCTGGGCGAGCGCGACGCGGGCGAGCGGCTCGGGCGCGTCCGTAAAGACGCCGATCCGGGCGCCGGCGAGCCGGCGTAGGGCTGCGCCGACCTCCGGGTCGCGCCTGAGATGCAGCGCGGCGTGATCCTCCGCGAAGCGCGCCAGTGCCGCGTGCCAGTCGCCGACGCCGCGCGCAGCCCACGCGTCGAGCTGCGCGGCCGCGGCCGCCCGGTCACGGGGCAGCGAGACGGGATCGAGTGCGGCGATCGCAGCAAAGCGGCGCGCTGCGTCCTCCAGCCAGGCGCGCCAGAGCGACTGCGTGTCGCCGAGCGCGTCGAGATCGATCGCGACCGCGTTCACCGGCGCAACCGACGGTAGACCAGTACGCCGATGAGCACGCCGAGGGCGTCGATCGCCACGTCGCGCGCCGATCCCTGCCGTCCGGGCACGAACGCCTGGTGCAACTCGTCGCTGACCGCGTAGGCGAGTCCGACCAGGAAAGCGGGCACCCGCGCGAGCGCGCGCGCGAGCAGGAAGCCGAGAACCGCGAACTCGCCGACGTGAGCGAGCTTGCGGAACGTGAGGTCCCACTCGAGCCCGCTGCCGAGCGACGGAATGGAGGAGACCGCGAAGATCGCGCCCGCCCACAGGACGATCGGCACCCAGACCGTCGCGGCGCGGGAGGCGGGCACCGAGCCATGCTAGGCTCGCTGGCACATAGGCGAGCGGTCAAGGGAACCCGGTGCAAGTCCGGGACGGTCCCGCCGCTGTGAGGGGAGACGCCTCCGCTCCGGAATGCCACTGGCCCGCGGGCCGGGAAGGCGGCGCAGAGGGGAGCCCCGAGTCAGAAGACCTGCTGCTCGCCGGGCCACCGAACCCCTCGCGGAAGGAGGATTCGTGCAACGCACCTTGCTCGTCTCGCTTGGGCTCCTTGCCCTGGCGCTCTCTCTCGTGCCTGCGGCGCTCGCCGCGCGCGTCCATGTCCGCGTCGAAGGCAAGACGCAGACGATCTGGGGCGCCGCGGAGCCACGCTTCGAGGCGGGGGCGACGCCGCTCGCCGCCCTCGAGGCGGCCAGCCTGCTCGGCGAGTTCTACTACCACGTCACTCCGCTCGTATTCGGCCCCTACGTCGACCAGATCGGCCGCTACCAGGCCGAGGGCACGAGCGGCTGGGTGTTCAAGGTCAACGGCGCCTCGCCGCCCATAGGCGCCGACCAGCTTGAGTTGAAGGACGGAGACCGCGTGCTCTGGTACTGGGCCACGTTCGGGCCGGCCGGCGGGCCGGAGACGCTGTCTCTACGCCGGCTCAAGCCCAGGTGCTACGCGGTCGCCGCGCACAACGACGCCGGAGCGTCGCGGCCCGCCGCAGGAGCCGTCCTGCACGTCGACGGCAGACGGGTGAGGACGCGGGCCGGTCGGGGCTGCGTGGGCAAGCACCGCGGCCTCGTTCGCGCCACGCTGGCCGGCACGGTTCGGTCGAACGCGGTGGCGTGATCCGCCGCGCCGCCGCGCTTCTCGTCTGCCTGGTCGTCGCCGGCTGCGGCGGCGATGCCGAGCAGCGCGGCACCGCGGAGCTCTGGATCACGCGCGACCGCGGTTCGGAGGTGCTGAGGACGGCGACCACGGCGGCCGGGATCTCCGCGATGGAGGCGCTGGACCGTGTCGCCGAGGTCGAGACGCGCTACGGCGGCCGGTACGTCCAGGGAATCGACGGTCTAGAGGGCAGCCTCACCGGCCGACGCGACTGGTTCTACTTCGTGAACGGCTACGAGGGCGACCGCAGTGCAGCCGACTACCAGCTCCACGACGGCGACGTCCTCTGGTTCGACTACCGCCGCTGGGAGCGGCCGGGCGAGGCCCGCCTCGTGGTGGGCGCGTTTCCCGAGCCGTTCCTCCACGGCTACGCGGGCAGGCGCCGCCACGCGGCGGTTCGCTTCTTGCCGGGACTCGAGCAGACGGCGCGCGCAGTGGGCAAGGTGGTGCGTGCCGACTCCGTCGAGCCGGCGTCCGTTGCCGCGCCCGCCGGCGCGAACATCCTCTACGTCCGGCCCGGGGCAGGCGAGCTCTCGGCGGCGTTCTGCGAGGGCGGCTCGGCGGGCGACCCGGTCTGCTTCACGGCCCTCGGCGTTGCCGCACGGCTCGCCCGGCAGCCGGCGCTGCTCCGGTTTCGCTACGAGGCGCGAGGATGAGCGCCACGGCGGGGCTGGCCGCGCTCGCCGCGCTCGCCGCCGCCGCGCTCGCTGCGGAGCGGCACCTGACCGTGGCGGTTCTCGCCCTCTTGCTGCTGGCGGTCTGCGCTCGCGCTCCGCGCTGGCCGGTCTACGTCGCCGGTGCGCTCATTCCGGCCGGCTTCCTGCTTCTCGTCTCTCCCGTCGTCGGCAACGTCGGCTACGACGAGCTCTGGCAGGGGCCGCGTGTGCCGGTGCTCGGCGAGCTCGATGTCACGTCGGAGGAACTCGAGCTCGCGGCGCTCCAGGCGCTCCGCCTCGCGGCCGTGGGGCTGGCGTTCGCGGCGTATGCGGTGCTCCTCGACCACGACCGGCTGGTGCAGGCGGCGCGGTTTGCCCGGCGCTCCGTCCTCGCGGTCGCCCTCGCGACGAGGCTCGTGCCCACACTGGAGCGCGACGCGCGCGGCTACGCCGAGGCGCTGCGCGGGCGCGGCGTGTACGTCGACGGCGTCCGCGGCCGCGCGACACTGCTCGCCCCGCTCGCCGCGGGTGCGCTCGAACGGGCGCTCAATCTCGCGGAGGCGATGGAGGCGCGCGGCTACGGAGGCGCCCAGCCGACGCGGCTGCCGCGAACTCCGTGGACGCCGCGCGACCGCGCGCTGGTCGGCGCCGCCGCTGGCCTGACGATCCTGGCGTTCCTGTGGCTGTAGCGCGCGCAGAGCGGCTCACGTTTGCCTATCCGGGCGCGCTACGGCCGTCGCTCTGCGACGTCTCACTCACGATCGAAGCCGGCGAGCGCGTTCTGCTGCTCGGCCCATCCGGGTCGGGCAAGTCGACGCTGCTTCGTGCGTTCGCGGGCCTCGTCCCGCACTTCCATGGCGGGCGGTTCGCAGGTCGCGTCGAGGTCGGAGGACTCGACACGCGGACGAGCCGACCGGCGGCGCTCGCCGGCACAGTCGCGACGGTGTTTCAGAACCCCGAGGAGCAGGTGGTGATGACGCGCGTCGCCGCGGAGGTCGCGTTCGGTCTGGAGAACCTCGGCGTCGAGCCGTCGTCGATCGCGGCACGCGCGCGCGAGGCGCTCGCGGCTGTCGGCGCACAGGATCTCGCCGAGCGGCGGACTTTCGAGCTGTCGGCCGGTGAACTCCAGCGTGTCTGCCTCGCGTCCGCGCTCGCGCTCGAGCCGAGTGTTCTCCTGCTCGACGAGCCGACCTCGCAGCTCGACCCCGCCGCCGCCGACGCGTTCCTCGAGCGCGCGTGTGGCGGCCGTGCGGCAGTCGTTCTCGCCGAGCAGCGCGCGGAGCTGCCGCTCGACCTGTGTGACCGGGTCGTCTTCCTCGAGGCGGGCCGGATCGTGCTCGACGCGCCGCGCGACGAGGCGCTCGCGTGGCTCGGGGCGGAACGGAGCTCGTGGCTGTCAGCCACTAACTCCGTCGCGGCGGGCGCGTTCGAGCACGAGCGCGGCGCGCTCGTATGCCGCGCCACGCGGGTGTCCCTTGCGTTCGGTGAGCGGTTGGCGGTCGACCGGGCCGACCTGGAGCTCCGGCGCGGCGAGGTCGTCGCGTTGACGGGCCCGAACGGATCGGGGAAGACGACGCTGGCGAAGCTGGCGGCCGGACTGCTCGAGCCTGACGCGGGCGAGATCGTGCGTACCGGGCGCGTCTCCTACCTGGCACAGGATCCCGGCCGCTACGTCGTCTGTGAGCGCGCCGACCAGGAGGTCGCGCTCGGCGTCGACGGCGACCTGGACCGGGCGCGGGCCGCACTCGCCGCGGTCGGCCTCGCCGGGTTCGAGGATCGCCACCCTCGCGATCTCTCCACGGGCGAGCGTGAACGGCTGGCGCTCGCGGCTGTGCTCGTCACTGCGCCGGACGTGCTGATTCTCGACGAGCCGACCCGCGGCGTCGATCCGGTGCGGAAGGAGCAGCTCGCCGCGCTGATTCGCGGCGGGCGCGCTCGCCGGGCGACGCTCGTCGTAACGCACGACCGGCTCTTCGCCGAGCACGTCGCCGATCGTGAGCTCTCGTTCCACGATGGGGCTCTGGTTCCGGGACACCGTCGCGGGACCAGGTCCCTGGCCATGGATGGTTAAGACGGTCTGGATAGTCGCCGCCGCGGCCGCCTTCGGCGCCGCCGCGTGGGCCGCGCTGTCGCCGGGACGGGCCGGCCTCGCGCTGCTCCTTGCCGCGCTGTCGCTGCTCGTCGCCGGCGCCGCCTGGCTCGAAGCGGGACCCGATTCCGCGAAGGAGATCGCGCTGGTTGCGACGCTCGCCGCCGTCGCCGCCGCCGGCCGCGTGCTCTTCGCGGCCGTGCCCGGCGTCCAGCCGCTGACGGTCACCGCGGTGGCCGCCGGCGCTGCGCTCGGCGCTCGTGCCGGTGCGGCGGTCGGAGCGATCGGCGCGCTGGTGTCGAACTTCTTCCTCGGGCAGGGGGTGTGGACGCCGTGGCAGATGCTCGGCTGGGGCGCGTGCGGCGCGGCCGGCGCGCTCCTCGCGCCGCTGCTGCGGCGCCGGCTGCCCTTCGCGCTCGCGTGCTGCGCGCTCGGCTTCGCGTTCTCGAGCTTCATGGATCTATGGCTGTGGTGGAGCTTCTGGCCGCACACCGGGGCCGCGCTCGTGAGCGTCTTCTCCGCCGGCGTCTGGTTCAGCGCGGCACATGCGGCCGGGAACGTCGCGATCGCCCTCGCTGCCGGCCCCGAGCTGCGCCGGATGGTCGAGCGCTACGGTCGCCGCCTGCGCACGGAGGTCGTCGCCGCGTGAAGGCGCTGGCGGTCATGGCGGCGGCGGTAGCACTCGCCGTCCCAGCCCGGCTCACCCCGCTCGAGGCGGCCGCCGCGTACATCGCAACGCGGCAGCAGACGGACGGCGGCTTCGCGGAGCGGGACCGCTCCGATCCATCGCTGACCGCGTGGGCCGTGCTCGCGCTGCGGGCCGCCCGCAGCGATCGGGTGGATTCGCGGCGAGTCGTGGCGTACCTGCGCGAGCAGCCGTATCCGACCGCGAACGACCTCGCGCTCCGAGTGCTCGCCCTCGATGCGCTCGGTGAGGAGACCCGCGCGCTCGCCGACCGGCTGGCGGGGCTGCGGCGTGCCGACGGTCGGATCGGCCCGCTGGTCAACTCCACGGCGTGGAGCGTCATCGCGTTGCGCACGGTCGGCCGCGCAGCGCCGGCGACGTCGGTTCGTTACCTCCTCACCCGCCAGCACCGAAGCGGCGGCTGGTCGTGGGCTCCTCAGGGTGCACCCGACTCGAACGACACGGCGGCGGTCGTGCAGGCCTTGCGCGCCGCCGGCGTGCGCGGTCGTCCCATCGGTCGCGCCCTGGCGTATCTGCGGCGTCTCCAGGCGCACTCCGGCGGCTTCCGGCTGCTGCCCGGGCGCGAGCCCGACGCGCAGTCGACCGCGTGGGCGATCCAGGCCTTCCTCGCCGCCGGGCAGCGGCCGCCCAGGGGCGCCCACAGGTTCCTGCTCTCGCTCTACCGCGGCGACGGAACGTTCCGCTACTCGCGCCGTTACGTGGCGACGCCGGCGATCGTGACGGCGCAGGTCGTCCCGGCGCTCGCCGGCACGCCGTTCCCGCTCCGTTAGGCCGCGGCTGGGCGAGACCGCCGTTCGATGCCGGCTGCCACCTCGATGCCCATGCGGCGACGCTACGAGGTCTGACCCCCCAACTGCGTCTTCGAGCGCCCGCCCGGGCCGCCGCTACGATCGAACGCGATGGCCGTCGCCGCGCCCGACGAGTACCTCGCCGAGCTGAACGAGGCCCAGCGCGACGCCGTGCTCGCCACCGAAGGGCCACTCCTCGTGATCGCCGGCGCCGGCTCCGGCAAGACGCGCGTCCTTACGTACCGCGTCGCCCATCTGGTGCGCGCCTGTGGTGTCCAGCCGAACGAGATCCTGGCAATCACGTTCACGAACAAAGCGGCCGCCGAAATGCGGTCGCGCCTGGACGACCTGCTCGAGCAACAGGCGCGCGCAATCTGGATCCTGACGTTCCACGCGGCGTGCGGGCGCATCCTGCGGCGCGAGGCGCCCCGGCTCGGCTACCGCACGAACTTCACGATCTACGACCAGGCCGACCAGGTACGCCTCGTGAAGGCGTGCCTCGAGGAGCTCGAGCGCGACCCGAAGCGCTTCTCGCCGCGGGGCGTCCACGCGCAGATCTCGAACGCCAAGAACGAACTCGTCTCGCCGGTCGAGTACCGCAGCCGTGTCGCCTCGTTCTTCGACCAGACGGTCGCCGACGTCTACGAGCTCTACCAGCAGCGGCTCTTCGCTTCCAACGCCGTCGACTTCGACGACCTGTTGATGCTCACCGTCGACGTGCTGGAGCGCTTTCCGGAGGCGGCCGCCCGCTGGCAAAAGGCCTTTCGGTACGTGCTGGTCGACGAGTACCAGGACACGAACCACGCGCAGTACCGGCTGCTCCAGCTGCTCGCGGCGAAGCACCGGAATCTCTGTGCAGTGGGCGACCCCGATCAGAGCGTGTACGCGTTCCGCGGCGCCGACATCCGCAACATCCTGGAGTTCGAGCGCGATTTCCCGGGCACGCGGCTCGTCGCGCTCGAGCAGAACTACCGCTCGACGAACACGATCCTGCGCGCCGCCAACCACGTCATCGCGCACAACAGCGAGCGCAAGGAG
>JACVRM010000075.1 GCA_014534415.1 Thermoleophilia bacterium
ATCGACGACGACCCGTTCGACTCGAGCGTCTCGGAGACCAGCCGAATCGTGTACGGGAACTCGTCGGGCCCGGGGATCATCGACTCGAGCGCCCGCTGCGCGAGCGCGCCGTGGCCGATGTCCCGACGTTTCGGGCCGCGCATCATGCCTGTCTCGCCGACCGAGTAGGGCGGGAAGTTGTAGTGGTGCATGTAGCGGCGATCGGTCTCCAGCGAGAGGTCGTCGATCCGCTGGCCCTCCTTCGCCGTGCCGAGCGTGAGCAGGGTGAGGATCTGCGTCTGCCCTCGCGTGAAGAGGCCGGATCCATGCGTGCGCGGCGAGACGCCGACCTCGCAGGTGACCGGGCGGATCTCCTCGGGGCTGCGTCCGTCCGGCCGGTTCTTGTCCACGGCGATCTTCCGGCGGACGAGCTCCTTGTAGACGGCCTCGGCGGCCTTCTTGACGTAGGTCTTCGTGAGCGAGTCCTTGATCGTGGCGGGCTCGCCTTCGCCGACCGCCGGGCCGACCGGGAACGGCAGCCGCACGTCCTCGACGATGCGATCGAAGAGCAGCTGCCGCTTCGCCGACTTCAGTGCTTTCGAATCCTGCTCGGCGTCGGTCAGCGCGCGCAGCTCCGCCTCGAACTGCTCGCGGACCGGTCCCATCACCGACTCGAGGCGGATCCGCTCCAGCACCGTCGCGAGGCTGAGCCTCTGCCGCGTCTGCTGCATCACGTCGTCCTCCGTCGACTCCATGCCGAGCGCGGGTAGCAGCTGCTCGACGGCCCCATCGGCCGCCCGCAGGCCCTCCGTCTGAATGCGTTCGCGGATCGCGCCGCCGTGCTCGCGCGCGACCGCCTCCGTGACGGTCGGATCGAGCCACTTGGGCTTGCCTGCCTGGCGCGCGAGCTCTTCTTGCGCCTCGCAGAGCTTCCGGATCTCGCGCTGGGCGAGCTCGAGCGCCTCCAGCAACATCTCCTCGGGGACCTCGTCGGCGCCGGCTTCGACCATCGTGAGGCTCTCCGCTGTGCCGACGACGATCAGATCGAGCGACGTCTGCTCGTCGATCTCCGGAAGGCTCGGATTGACGAGCAGCTCGCCCTCCACCATGCCGATGCGGACCGCGCCCACCGGGCCCAGGAACGGCAGCGGCGAGACCATGAGCGCCGCCGAGGCGCCGTTCAGGCACAGGATGTCGTGCGGCGTGATCAGGTCGGCCGAGAGCACCGTGCAGATGATCTGCGTCTCGTTGCGGTACCCCTTCGGCCAGAGCGGCCGAATCGGGCGGTCGATCATGCGCGCGGTCAGGATCGCGCGCTCGGTCGGACGCCCCTCGCGCTTGAAGAAGCCCCCGGGAATCTTCCCGGCCGCGTACATGCGCTCCTCGACGTCGACCGTGAGCGGGAAGAAGTCGGCGCCTTCGCGCGGCTCCATCCGCCCCATCGCCGTCGCGAGCACCATCGTGTCGCCCGAGCGGACGAGGACCGCCCCATCCGCCTGCTTGGCGAGCTTCCCGGTCTCGAAGACGATCTCCTGATCGCCTACGGTCGCCGACGCCCGCGTTTGGGGCTCGGTGGCAATGCTCATTCGTTCCTCCAACTTCTTGGGCGGAAGGTGGAGGTTTGAGTCAGCTCCACCGCGGTGGGGCTCGCTCAAACTTCCACCCCCCGCGGGGTTTTCGGCGTCAACGCCTCAGGCCGAGCTCCTTGATGAGCGCGCGGTACGCCTCGAGGTCGTTGCGCTGGAGATAGCTGAGCAGCCGGCGGCGCCGGCCGACGAGCTTGAGCAGGCCACGCCGCGAGTAGTGGTCCTTCGCGTGCGTACGCAGATGCTCGGTCAGCTCGTTGATGCGCCGCGTGAGCAGCGCGATCTGGACCTGCGCGGACCCGGTGTCGGACTCGTGCTGCTTGTGGTGCCCGATGATGTCGAGCTTCGCTTCCTTTGTGAGAGACACCGGCCTCCTCGCAGACGATTCCGCAGTCCCAGTACGCCGCGAAGGAAGCACGCGCGCGACCGAGGCTGCGGTCGCGAACAGGGTAGCAGCATGCGGTTTTCGCCGTCGCCCGTCGCCCGGCACGGCGCAGCCGCATGGCGATTCCGCTTCTTCCCGCCGAGCTCGCCGGCGCGCTCGGACGCCGGGGCCCCCGCCTCCGCGGACGTCGCTTACGGGACAGCTCCGGGGCCGGCCGCGGGCCTCCCTCCGGTTCGAGCGTACTTCGAATGAACGCACGCGTGGTGAACGAGGCCGTCACCAACGTGTAAACGCGCACCGGCCGCCCGCTACGGTCCCCGCCATGCGTGCCGCCGTCGCCGCCGGGCACCCGGCTACGGTCGAAGCGGGCGTCGAGACCTTGGCGGGTGGTGGGACCGCGGCCGACGCGGCCGTGGCGGCTGCGCTTGCCTCGTGCGTCGCCGAGACCGTCATGACCGGATTGCTGGGCGGCGGGCATGCGATCTACTGGGACGCTGCTCAGCGTCGCGCGCGCAACCTCGACTGCTTCGTCGCCGTCCCCGGGCTCGGCGCCGAGCGGCGCGAGCCCGAGCTGGTCATGCTCGACTTGGCGTTCGGCGCTGAGCTCGTCCACTACGCCGTGGGGCCGGCCTCGTGCGCGGTGCCGGGCGTACCCGCCGGCCTCGATGCGCTCTGGCGTGCACACGGCCGGCTGCCATGGGCACAGCTCGTCGAGCCGGCGCTCCGGCTGGCGCAAGCCGGAGTCGAACTCACGCCCGCGCACGCGCGCTGCCTCGAGATGCTCGAGACCGTGATGACGATGGATGAAGGCGGTCGCATCTACTCACCACACGGGCGGCTCCTGCGGGCCGGCGATCGCCTCGAGCAGCCGGGGCTCGTGCACGCGCTCGAGGCGCTTGCCACCGAGGGGGCGATGTCGGTGTATCGCGGGTCGATCGGCCAAGGGCTGCTCGAGCTGTCTGACGAGCGCGGCGGGCTGGTCACCCGGGACGACCTCGAGTCGTACACGGTCCTCTGGCGTGAACCCGTCTCGTGCGAGTACCTCGCGTGGCACGTGGAGACCCGCGCCGGGCTCTCAGGTGTGCCGGGCGCCTTCGTGCGGCTGCCCAGCTTTCGGACTTGCTCGGCTGCCGAGCGTGTCGTCGCGCTCGTCGACACGCTTCGTCAGTACGGCATCGAGGACGAGCGGCACACGACCAACCTCGTCACGGTGGATGCCGAAGGCAACGCCTGCGTGCTGACCACCAGTCTGGGCTTAGGCTCGGGCGACTGGCTGCCCGGGCTGGACCTCCACCTGAACAGCATGCTCGGCGAGGCCGAGCTGGTGGGCGGCCCGCTCGTCGCCGGCGAGCGGATGGAGAGCATGATGGCCCCGACGCTGGCGTTCGAGGGCCACGACGAGCTCGCCCTCGCGATCGGCGCCGCCGGTGGCAGTCGCCTCCGAACCGCGCTCGTCACGTCGGCGAGCGGGATCCTCGACGAGGAACTCAGTCCCGTGGAGGCGGTGGCTCGGCCGCGTATCCACCCGACGGCGACGGTCGTGCACGCGGAGCCTGATAGCGACGAAGACGGTCTCGCCGCGCTCGAGACGCGCGGCTGGGTCGTCCGTCGCTGGCCGGAGAAGCACCACTACTTCGGAGGCGTCAGCGCGGTGACCCGCACCGGTGCCGCCGGCGACCCGCGCCGCAGCGGCGCGGCGCGGGTGCTCGGCTGAGTCCCTATGCCGTGGCGCCGACGCGCGCGGTCTGCGCGACGCCGAGGATGTTGCCGTCCGGATCCTTGAACCAGGCGGCGCGCTCTTCGCCGATAGTGGCGATCCCGTTCTCCGTCTTGATGTCGGGGGAGTCGTACTCCTCGAAGGTGACTCCGTTCCGGCGCAGGCTCGCGACCGCCTGGTCGATATCGTCGACGTCGAACGCGACGAGTGTGTGCCGGCTCTGCCCTGCCCCCACGCTCTTGTACAGGTAGAGCGTCGAGGCGCCGGAGCGGAACCGCGCACCGGGAGTCCCCGGAAACTCGTCGCGCTCGGGCGTACCCAGCCCGAGCGTCTGGCCGTAGAACTCGATGGCGCGGTCGAGGTCCGACACCGGCACGACCGCCTCGACGCGGGCTCCTGAAAGCATGCGTACCTCCTTTCGGACGAGTGTCGCAAGCATGGCGGGCAGGAATGCACGACGTCAAGCGCTCACGGTCGGCGGCTGCGCGAGCCGGGCGGCCTCGGCGTCGTGGGCTATCTGGGCGACGAGCTCCGCCTCGCTGGCGAACGCGCGCTCATCGCGCAGCCGCCGCCAGAGCTCGATCACCAGCCGCTCTCCATAGAGGTCCCCGGAGAAGTCGAGCAGGAACGCCTCCACCCTCCGCTCCACGCCGCCGTAGTGTGGGTTGACGCCGATCGAGATCGCCGCGCGGTGCCCCGCAGCAGCGCCGGCGTAGATGCCGTTCGCCGGCACGAGCAGGTCAGGCTCGACGTGCACGTTCGCGGTCGGGAAGCCGAGCGTGCCCCCGCGCGCGTCACCGGTGACCACCGTGCCGTCGACCTCGGCCGGACGCCCGAGCAGCGGCGCGGCCCGCTCGATTTCACCCGCGTTGAGGAGGCTGCGGATGAGCGTCGACGACACGCCCTCCACGAGCGGCACCGGCCGCGTCTCGAAGCCGAGCTGCTGCAGGAGCGCCAGGTCGCCGCCCCGCGCGTGGCCGAAGCGGAAGTCGGGTCCCGCGACGATCACCTCCGCTCCGATGGTCCGCAGGAAGCGCGCGGCGAAGTCCCTAGCGTCCATGCGCGCGAGGTCGAGCGTGAACTCGAGGAGGAGCGTCTCGCCGATCCCGGCCGTCGCGAGCAGCTCCAGGCGGCGTTCCAGCGTCGTCAGCAACTCGACACGGTTCCCGAGTGCGCTGCGAGGGTGCGGCGTGAACGTCACGACGGTCGGCGGCGGACCTGCGTCGACCGCCGCGCGGAGTACGCGCTGATGACCGACGTGAACACCGTCGAACGTGCCGAGCGCCACCGCACGTGGACGGCACTCGAGCTCATCGGGTCTCCGCGCGACCCTCACCCGGGCAGCGCCGACGAGCCAGTCGTTGCGCCCGGCAGCCGCGCGAGTGCCTCGTCGATGGGAATCACTCGCTCTTTGTCGGCCTCCTCAACCGAGAACGGTCCGATCTCCGTACGCCGCAACGTCCGGCAGTGCCCGCCCAAGGCATCCGCGACCGACCGCACGTATGTGCCCGAGCTGACGCGTAGATCGAGCCGCGCTACGCCGTCGCGATAGGAGACCACGTCGAGCGCGTTCACCCGCGAACGGCGGACCGGCATGTCGACCTCCACGCCGCGCCGGTGCAGCCGGTAGGCGCGCTCACCGCCGATCTTGACCGCCGAGGCGGCGGGGATCGGCAGCGCAATTTCCCCCCGGAGGGCTGCGAGCCGCCGCTCGAGCTCGTCGGCGCTAGGTGCGTCCGTGCGTTCGAGCTCCTCCCCCTCGGGATCGCCGGTCGTCGTGCGCGCGCTCAGGTCGACGTCCGTGACATACCGCTTGTCCAGCCCCACGAAGCACGAGGCGAGCTTAGTTGCTCGTCCGGACAACACGAGCAGGAGACCCGTCGCGAAGGGATCGAGCGTGCCGGCGTGGCCGGTACGCGCGTTCGTCCGGCGCCGGACCTCCGCGATCACCGCGAACGAGGACGGCCCGGCGGGCTTGTCGAGCAGGATCAGCCCGCTCGGCTCGAGCCCACGCGGCGGCACTAGGCCGCGGGCGCCGCCGCCGCCGCGAACTCGCGCCGCACGAATTCGGTGATCTCGTCGATCGAGAGCTCGCTCGCGAAGCCCGCGGCTTGCCGGTGTCCCCCACCTTTGCCGGACGCGCGGGCGATCGCGGAAACGTCGAGTTCGTCGGCGTTCGAGCGCAGGCTGATCCGGTGGCGGGGGGCGTCCGGCCGCGGCGGCGGCTCGCGAATGAGCACGGCCATCTCGGCGCCCTCGACCGCCCGCAAGAAGTCGATGATGCCCTCGGAGTACGGCTCCTCCGCGCCCACGTCCGTGAAGTCGCGTGCGCGCAGGTGCGAGACGACGATTCGCCCGCCGTCGTAGATCTGCGCGCGCTCGAGTGCGCGGGCGAGGAGCTTCAGCTTCGCGAACTGCACCGACTCGTAGACGCCGCGGAAGACGCGCCGGACGTCGACGCCGGCCTCGAGCAACTGGGCGGCGAGGCGGTGCGCCTTCGGCGTCGTATTCGTGTACTGGAAGCGGCCCGTATCGGTCACGAGGGCGACGTACAGCGGCTCGGCGATCGCCGGCGTCAGACGGACGCCGAGCTCCGCGAGCACCTCGCTCAGGATCTCCCCCGTCGAGGAGGCCTCCGGAACGACGAGGTTGACATGCCCGAAGCGGGTGTTGTCGTGGTGGTGGTCGATGTCGAGGAGCAGGTCGCTCCCCAGCAGCCTGGCGCCGTCGCGGCCCAGCCGGCTCTCGTTCGCGCAGTCCACCGCGACGACCGCGCGCTCGTGGGCATCGTCCGGGAGCCGGCGCAGCACGTCGTCGAGCGGCAGGAAACGGTACTCGGCGGGGAGGGGCGTGTCGCCCGACAGGAACATCACGGCGTCCTTGCCCAGCTGCTCGAGCCCGAGCTTTGTGGCCAGGAGCGACCCGAGCGCGTCGCCGTCCGGGTTCTCGTGCGCCGTCACGAGGAAGCGGTCCCGCGCGCGCAACGCGTTCACTACCTCGAGTAGGTCAGGGTTCGTCATGGGGTGGTGCGAGCTCGTCGATGAGTTGCGTCATCCGTACGCCGCGCTCGACGGTCGGATCGTATTCGAAGGCAAGCTGCGGAGTCCGCTTCATGCGGAGCTCGCGTGCGATCCGTGCCTGGAGCACGCCGTGCGCAGACTCGAGCGCCGTGAGGCTCTGCTGCCGCTTACGGGCCGAGCCCAGCACGCTGACGAAGACGCGCGCGTGCCGGAGGTCGGCGGAGGTCTGAACGCCCGTGACCGTGACGAATCCGACGCGCGGGTCCTTGAGCTCGCCGACGGCCTCGGAGAGGACTTCTCGCACGGCTTCGTTGACTCTGCGCATTCGCTCAGTCACTGAGCGTCACCACCCGCCGGTCGACGCCGGCCAGCTCGTAGTCCTGGCCCGCCAGGTAGCGCTCCGCGTCGGCGAGCAGCCGCTCCAGCTCTCCGTACTCGCGAGCGACGCAGGCGACGGTGAGGCGCGACCGCTGCCAGAGGTCGTGGAAATCGACCTCCGCGACTGCCGCACCGAAGCGCTGCTGGAGTTGCGCTTTCGCCGACTTCACGTACTTGCGCTTGCCCTTCAGCGAGCTCGCCTCAGGAAAGTGCAGCTCCGCCGAGAGGATCCCGATGTAGCCGGCGCCCATCCCCGCTCACGATAGTCCCCCAACCTGAGCGCCGTACCCGTCGTCCCACAGGAAGGACGCCTCGTGAAAACTCGTCATCGGCTCGCCATCCTGACGTCAACCGCTGCGCTCGGCGCGGGCGGCGCGGCCGCGTTCGCATGCACGGTTCACGGCCCGA
This sequence comes from Thermoleophilia bacterium, assembly GCA_014534415.1. GTDB lineage: Bacteria > Actinomycetota > Thermoleophilia > Gaiellales > Gaiellaceae > JACVRM01. Next base: position 7,474 of record JACVRM010000075.1, read on the forward strand.
CGCTTCCGGCGGAGGCTCCGCTCGCGACACCGGTGGAGCTCGTCTTTCCGGCCCTCGACGCGCCGCCCGCACGCGCGCAGACGTCCGGTGTGAGCCGAGGACCGGTCGTCGCCAGCATCGTCGCCGCGACGAAAGGTCCGGCGCGGTACCGACTGCGAGCGGTCGGTCGCGGGACGGCGCCCGGCGGCTACAACGGCGACGTCTGGGGCCACCGCGGCCATGGGTACTTGTCCAGCTGGGGCGGTCCGCGCTGCCCGTCGGACGGCGTCCGCGTCTTCGACCTGCGGAACCCGCGCCGCCCCGTTCACGTTGCGACGTTCGCGGACGACGAGTCGGACCCGGCGGTTGCCGGGTCGTGGACGGAGAAGACGATCGTCCAGCACGTTTCGACACGAGCGTTCACCGGCGCGCTCGCCCTGACGAGCTTCCAGCGCTGCCGCGAACGCGGCTTCCAGGGCTTTGGGCTCTACGACGTGACGGACCCGCGGGCGCCACAGAGGTTCGCCCTCGTACCGACGGACCCGCGGGGATCGCACGAGATCTGGCTCCAGCCGCGCGGCAACCAGGCGTTCGTCTGGACGGCGATCATGGAATCCGAGCTTCGCTCGTCGCCCGACTACAACGCACGAACGCACACGGCGAGCACACCAGGCGAGCCGGACTTCCGCATCTACGACGTCAGCGTGCCCACGGCGCCGGTCGAGGTAGGCGGCTGGGGGGCGTGGCGCGCGCTCGGGATCCAGCCGCGCGACGGGGACCGCACCAACCTCGTCCACTCGGTGCGCGGCAATCTGGCGGGGACGCGCGCATACCTGTCCTACTGGGATTTGGGCAGCGTGATCCTCGACGTGTCGAACCCGGCGGCGCCACGCTACCTCGGCCGCACCCGGAACGAGGAGAACGCTCACTCGACCGCGCTCGCCAAGGGCGGCCGGTTGCTGATCGAGACGCACGAGACCCGCGGCGGCGTGCCGACGTTCTACGACATCTCCAACCCGGGGGCACCGAAGCGGCGCGGCTCACTGGTGCTTCCCGCCACGAGCCGGCCGTTGCCGCGGCCGCTTCCCGCCTTCGCGAACAGCGTCCACGACGCGAAGGTGCGCAACAGCCGCGCGTACTTCTCGTGGTACTCCCAGGGCGTCGTCGTCGCCGACATCGCAAGGCCGGCGAGGCCGCGCGTGATTGCGCAGTGGTTGCCGCCCAAGACGCCGGACCCCGGTGAGAGCATGTGCCGCCGAACGTCCTGCCGGCTGGTCTGGGGCGTCTTCCCCCAGCGCGACTACGTGCTCGCGTCGGACATCCTGAGCGGCCTGTGGGTGCTGAAGCTCGAGCGGCGCCTGCGCTGAGCAAACCCGAAGGGGCTGCGGCGCCGTCGGCGCAGCAGCTAACCGGCGCCCGCCGAGCCGCCGTCGGTGCTCAGGTCGGTTCGCTCGATCTGGCGTGTCTCGTAGATCTCCAGTACGTCACCGACCTTCACGTCGTCGAAGCCGGCGAGGTGGAGACCGCACTCGAACCCCTCCGCGACCTCGCGCACGTCGTCCCGGAAGCGCTTCAGCGAATCGACCGTCGTCTCGTAGACGACGGTGCCGTCGCGCACGATGCGCGCCCGTGAGCCGCGGCGCACGAAACCCGAGCGGACGTAGCAGCCGGCGATCGTGCCGACGCGCGAGGCGCGGAACGTCTCGCGCACCTCGACCTCGCCGAGCGTCTCCTCGACCTCTTCGGGGCGCAGCATCCCGACGAGCGCCTGCTCGATGTCCTGGGTGAGCTGGTAGATGACGCGGTACGTGCGGATGTCCACGCCCTCGCGCTCGGCCAGGGAACGCGCCTCGGCGTTTGGTCGCACGTTGAAGCCGACGACGAGCGCCTGTGACGCGGCCGCGAGCATCACGTCGCTCTCCGAGATGCCGCCCACGCCCGTGTGGATGACGTTCACGCGCACCTCGGGATGCTGGATCTTGTAGAGCTCCGAGACGACTGCCTCGACCGAACCGTCCACGTCACCCTTGACGACGAGGTTCAAGTCCTGGACCGCCCCGGCCTGCATCTGTCCGTAGAGCTCCTCGAGCGAGACGCCGCCCTTGTCCGACGCGGCGAACTGCTCGCGCCGGAGGCGCTCGCCGCGCGACGAGGCGAGCTGCCGGGCGTGGCGCTCGTTCTCGACGACGCGGCACACCTCGCCCGCCGGCGGCGGGC
>JACVRM010000127.1 GCA_014534415.1 Thermoleophilia bacterium
GAGCTTGAGCTTCGCGCTGAAGGTACGGCCGGAGCGGCCGCGGAAGCCGGGCACGGCCTTCTCGGTGCGGCGATTGGCCATGAGTTCCTTGACGACGCTGGGCGGTAGCGTCTTGCCGGACTTCTGCTTCCAGATCACGAAGCCGCAGCCCGGATCGTCCTTCGTCCAGCACGAGTAGCCCTTGCGATTCTCGACGACATCGCGCCCGCAGATCGGACACGGGCCGAGGTTGGCACGCTCGATCTTCACCTCCTTGAGCTTGTCGAGCTCGCCCACCGTCTCCGAGGTGAAGCGAACGATGTCGTCGATGAACCTCGGCCGGCTGTCGGCGCCCTGTTCGATGAGCCCGAGGCGGTGTTCCCAGTCGCCGGTCAGCTCCGCCGACGTCAACGGATGGGAGCCGAGCAGGCGGATCACCTGGATGCCCTTGTCGGTCGCGTGCAGCGCGCGCCCCTCCCGCTCGATGTAGCCGACCTGGATGAGGCGCTCGATGATCGCCGCGCGGGTCGCCGGCGTGCCGATCCCCGAGTCCTTCATCGCCTCGCGCAGCTCCGCCTCCTCGATGTCCTTGCCTGCCGTCTCCATCGCAGCGAGAAGCGACGCCTCGGTGAAGCGCCGCGGCGGCTGGGTCTCCTTGCGCAGCGACTCGACGGAGCGTGTGTCGACGCTCTCGCCCTCGTCGAGGCGCGGCAGCTGCTGGTCGCCGCCTGAGTCCTCGCTGTCGTCACTCGCTCGAGGGCGCGCCTCCTCGCCGTAAACCTGGCGCCAGCCAGGCTCGACGAGCACCCTGCCGCTCGTCCGGAAGACGTGCTCTTCGACGGTCGTCTCGACGCGCGTGCGCTCCCAGACCGCCTCGGGGTGGAACGCCGCCAGGAACCGCTTGGCGACGAGGTCGTAGACGCGGCGTTCGTCCTCGCCCATGCGCCCAAGGTCGTGCTCGGACCGGCTCGGGATGATCGCGTGGTGGTCCGTGACCTTCTTGTCGTTGACCACGCGGCCGAGGGGCAGCTCGCGCAGCCCTACGACGTACCTGGCGGCCGTCGAGTACGCGGCATTGCGGCCGACGAGCTCGGCGGTCGGGCGGATCTCCTCGACGAGATCGCCGGAGAGGTACCGCGAGTTGGTGCGCGGATACGTGATCGCCTTGTGCTCCTCGTAGAGGCGCTGCGCGGCCTGGAGCGTGCGGCGCGCGGAGAAGCCGTAGAGCGTGTTGGCATGGCGCTGCAGCGACGTCAGGTCGTAGAGGAGATCGGGCCGGTCGCGCTCCTCCTTGCGCTCGAGCTTCGTGATCGCCCCGGGACGGCCGCGGCAGGCAGCGACGACGGCGGTCGCGTCGTCTTCGGGCAGCCGCTTGCCGCCGAGGTACCGGCCGCTGTAGATGCGCTCACCCGAAGCGGCGAAGAGGGCCTCGACGAGCCAGTACGGCTCGGGCTTGAAGGCGCGGATCTCTTCCTCGCGGCGAGCAACCAGCGCGAGCGTCGGCGTCTGGACGCGGCCGAGCGAGACGGCGCCGTCGAAGGCCGAGCGCAGCCGGATCGACGCCGCGCGCGTCGCGTTCATGCCGACCAGCCAGTCGGCCTCGGAGCGCGAGCGCGCGGCCGCTTCCAGCGGCGCCATTTCCTCCCCCGGTTTGAGCTGCTCGAAGGCCTCCTGGATCGCCTTGCGCGTCATCGAGTTGAGCCAGAGCCGCCTCACCGGCTTCTTGACCTTCGCCGTTTCGTAGACGTTCGCGAAGATGAGCTCGCCCTCCCGCCCTGCGTCACATGCGTTGACGACCTCGCCCACGTCGTCGCGCGCCATCAGCTTGTGGATCAGCTTCAGCTGCTTCTGCGACTTGCCGTCGATCGGACGGAGCTCGAACTTCTCCGGCACGATCGGCAGGTCAGCCATCCGCCACTTGCGAAAGCGGTCGTCGTATTCCTCGGGCTGCGCGAGCTCGACGAGGTGGCCGACCGCCCAGGTGACGACGTAATTCTCGGACTCGAGGTAGTTGTCGTGCTTGGCGAAAGAGCCGGGCAGCGCGACGGACAGGTCTCGGCCGACTGACGGCTTCTCGGCGATGACCAGGGTCTTCACGCGGGCCAGGGTAGCTGACTACCTGACCGGATCCGGAGGCCGTGTCTCCGCCTCCCCGGTACGGTTGCGCGCCTTGCGTGTCATGCCTTTCTATCTCGGCCTGGGCATCGTCAGCTGGCCGCTCGTGCGCCTGGTCTTCCGGCTGCGCGCGCACGGGGTGGAGAGCTTGCCCGTCGGCGGGTTCGTGCTCGCCGCGAACCACGTCTCGAACTTCGACCCCTGGGCGCTCGGCTACCCGCTCTTTCCGAGGCGGCAGCTGCGCTTCATGGGCAAGTCCGAGCTCTTCAACCCGGTGCTCGGGCCGCTGCTCCGCGCCGGCGGCGCATTCCCCGTCCGCCGCGGCGAAGGTGACCTCGCCGCCATTGAGACGGCCGTCGAGCTGGCAAAGTCTGGCGCGGTCGTGGCGATGTTCCCCGAAGGCACACGGCGGAAGAAAGGGCTCGTCAAGAAGTTCCAGGCGCGTCCGCACACCGGCGCGGCACGCGTGGCGCTCGAGGCGGGCGTGCCGCTCGTGCCGGCCGCTATCGCCGGCACGGATCGCCTCTCGCGGCTTGGCCCGCTGCGCGTCTTGTACGGGAGTCCGGTCGAGATCGACGACCTGCGCAACGACGATCCGCGCGAAGCTTCGCGGGAGGCGACGGAGCGCCTGTTCGAAGCGATCGCCGCCCTCGAGCGCCGGCTGTGAGCGCGCCGCTGCTGGTCGTCGACGGCGACTCGTTCGCGCACCGCGCGCACCACGCGCTCCCAGCGACGATCAAGCGGGCGGGCGGCAAGCGTGCGGGCGCGATCGTGGGGTTCACGAACATGCTGCTGCGCCTCTGGGAGTCCGAGCAGCCGCGCGCCGTCCTCGTCGGCTGGGACTCGCTCGACACGCCGACGTACCGGCACGAAGCGTTCGCGCCGTACCAGAGCGGGCGCGAGTTCGACACTGAGCTGCTCGAGCAGCTCGACCTGCTGCCCGAGCTCGTGACAGCACTGGGGTTTGCGGCCGCGAAGTCGCCGGGCTACGAGGCGGACGACTTCCTCGCGGCTGCCGTCGCGCGCGAGGAAGCGGAAGGCGGCACGGCGCTCGTCGCGACGTCGGACCGTGACCTCTTCCAGCTCGCGAGCGAGCTCACCACCCTGCTCATGCCCCGGCGCGGAGTGTCGGACCTCGAGCGGATCGGCCCCGCCGAGGTGCGTGACCGCTACGGCGTCGGCCCCCGGCAGGTTCCGGACTTCATCGCGCTGAGAGGAGACCCTTCGGACCGCCTGCCTGGCGCGCCGGGCGTGGGCGCGAAGACGGCGGCGTCGCTACTCGCCCGCTACGGCTCGCTGGAGGACGCACTCGCCGACGGGCGTTTCGCGGCCGTCGCGGAGGAGCTGCGGCTCTATCGCCGAATAGCGACGCTGGACGCCTCCGCCCCTCTCCCTCCCCTCGAGAATCAGACCCCGACCTGGGCGGAGGCGTCCTCTCTCCTGCGCGATTGGGGCCTCTTCCAGGTCGCCGAGCGCGTCGCGGCCCGCGCGGGACAGCGATCGAGCTGATCTCACACCCGGCGCTCGCGGAGCTCCACCCGACGGCCGCGCATCCCGAAAGCCCCGCCCGCGTGACGGTGCTGCTCCGGCGGTTCGCCGACTGGCGCCAGGCGCAGCCGGCCCGCGCCGACGACATCCGGCGCTGTCACGACGCCGCGCACGTCGAACGGGTGGCGTCCGCCGACGCGCCTGCGTGGCTGGACGGGGACACGATCGTCTCCGAGACGAGCTACGAGGCGGCGTTGCTCGCGGCCGGCGCGGCTATCCAGGCGGCGCGCTCGAGCGGCTTTGCGGTCGCGCGGCCCCCCGGGCACCATGCGCTGCCGCACCGCGCGATGGGGTTCTGCCTCTTCAATAACGTCGCGATCGCGGCACGGTTCGCGCAGGCCGAGCTCGGCGTGCAGCGCGTCGCGATCGTGGACTGGGACGTGCACCACGGCAACGGGACGCAGGCGATCTTCGCCGGTGACGCGAGCGTGCTCTACGTGTCGCTCCACCAGTGGCCGTTCTACCCCGGCACCGGCGGTCCTGACGACCAGGACGAGACGACGGTGAACGTGCCGTTACCGGCCGGGTCGGGCGACGACGAGTACACGGCCACGTTCAGCCGGGTCGTCGAGCCGGCGGTTGGCGGGTTCGACCCCGACCTCGTGCTCGTCTCTGCCGGCTTCGACGCGCACGGGGAGGATCCGCTCGCCGACATGCGCGTGACGGTCGACGGGTTCCGGGAGCTCGCTCGGCGCAGCGCCGCGCTAGGCCCGCGCGTCGGCGCGGTGCTCGAGGGCGGCTACAACCTCCGCACGCTGCCGGACCTGGTTGAAGCAGCACTCGAGGGCTTCGCCGCGTAGGAGCAGGGCCGCACGTTCGTCGAGGAACCAGGTGGTTCCCGACGGTAAACGACGACGGCCGGCCTCTCGCGAGACCGGCCGCCAGACTGGGCCACCACGTCCGTACCACGGCTCCACCAGGTCTGGAAGAGCCTTGTGGACGCAGTATCGACCGGTTCGGTTCCCCTGTCATCGCCCACGTGCCCCTCGCGGACGGTGAATCGGCATCCCCCAGCGCGGGGGATATTGCGATCAGCCCTGGAAAGCAGCGGCCGGGCGCTGCTCGCGCGCGCGAGAAAGAGTCTCGAGTGCCTCGCGTCGCGACGACACGTTGAGCTTGCGCAACAGGCTCTTTACGTGCGAGCGAACCGTGTGCTCGGAGATGAAGAGCCGGCGGGCGATGTCCTCGGTGCCCAGATGCTCGTCGAGCAGGAGCAGCACCTCGAGCTCTCGAGCGCTGAGCAGTGCGGCGATCGCCTCCGGCACCCCGGAATCGCGGTGGCCGCCGGCGCGAACCTGGTCGAGCAAGCGGCGCGCGGCCGTTCCCGAAAGCGCCGCCTCGCCGCGCGCAACCGCGTGCAGGAAGCCGACGATCCGGTCGGGCGGCTCGGTCTTGAGCAGGTAGCCCGACGCGCCGCCGCGGATCGCGGCGAGCAGGTTGTCCTCATCTTCCGAGGATGTGAGAACCACGACCTCGGCGTTGGGAGCTGCCTCCTTCAAGGCCGGCAGCGCAGCGAGGCCGTCGACGTCCGGCATGGACAAGTCGAGGAGGACGAGCTGCGGCTGGAGTCGGCGGGCGGCCTCGGTCGCTTCGCGGCCGTCGGAAGCCTCGCCCACGACGTGGAAGCCATGGCCGGCGAGCAGCGCTGCGAGCGCCTCGCGGGTCAGTGGGTGGTCGTCGACGACGAGGATCCGCGTTGCCACGTGACCCTTATCGGCCGGAACCTCGCTGCCGATTAGAGGCAATGTGAAGCGGCAGCAAAGCGACGCGTACCAGACGTGGCTGTGGGGGGAGGCGCTGCTCCTCGGGCTACTCGCCGCCGCGCTGACCCTCTTCGTCGCCTACCCAAGCCTTCGCGAGCCGTACGAGCTTCCGGACGTGCGGCTCGTCCTCGATACGACCGTCATGCTCGCCGCGCTCGTCGTGGCGGTGCTCGCCGGCATCCGCGTGGCGGTGGACGGCCGCTGGGCCGACATCCTGCTCTGCGCGGGGTTCTCGACCGCGGCGGCAACGCACCTGGCGTTCTCGCTCATCCCAGTCTTCGTCGTCGGCCACGAGCGCGCTCCCGTCGAAGGCTGGGCATGGCACGGTGGCCGCATTGCCGGGATGGCGTTGGTCGCTGTTGCACCGTGGCTCGGCGCGCGGACGTCCAGGCCACGGCGGGCCATCGCGGTCGCGCTCGTCTCGGCCGGCGTCACGCTCGCCGCGCTCTGGATCGCGTGCCGACTTGGAACACATCTCCTCCCCAGCCCGCTCGCGGGTCCGAGCGGAGACCAGCCGATGCTGCTGACGGCCGCCCTGGCCATTGAGGCGCTGCTCGGATTGGCGTGGCTCGTCGGGTTCTGGCGGCGCTATCGAGACCAGGGCGAGGACTTCGATCGCTGGCTCGCGCTTGCCGCGACGCTCATCGTGTTCGCGGAGGTGCACTACGTCCTGACGCCGATTCCCGCCGCGTCCTACGTGTCGCAGGGCGACTTCCTGCGGGTCCTCTCGTATGGCGTGCTGCTCGCCGGCGCCTGGCGCGCGATCCGCTCGGCCGAGTTCGGCCGCGCGGTCGCCGAGGAGCGGGCGCGCGTCGCAAGCGAGATCCACGACGGGCTCCAGCAGTACCTGTTCTCGATCGCCACGCACGTGAGCATGC
>JACVRM010000089.1 GCA_014534415.1 Thermoleophilia bacterium
ACTCGCCGCCGTCACGCTGCTCGACCGCCCGTACCGGAGGCTCGTGGAGGACCTGCCGGTCCGGCACGTCGGCTTTACGGTGCCCGACGAGTTCTTCGTGGGCTATGGCTTCGACCTCGGCGAGCGGTTCCGCAACCTGCCGGACCTGCACATCCTTCACGGGGGAACAGCCGGTTCCGCCCCGTGAGCCCCCCTCCCAACAAGCCTGACGCGCCGGAGCCGCGGGCTGGCTGCGGCGGGCAAAGCCCGCCTCCGCGGTCAGTCGGTGCTTGTCCAGCGCTCTTCCACGCCGGAGCGGGGCTGCCCGCGTGGGCGCGCCGCGCGAAGGCGCGCCCACGGTTGCAGCACGTCCGAAGTCGTCATGGCTTCGGCGCAGCCGAAGCCGGACTTCGGGCGTGGCGGCGTCATAGGTAGCCCAGAGGATCGACCGCTGCGCCGTTCACCCGGACCTCGAAGTGCAGGTGCGGGCCGAAGCAGTGTCCGGTGCAGCCGACGTAGCCGATCACCTGTCCCTGAGAGACGGAGCCGCCGCCGGTGGCGAAGCTCGAGAGGTGTGCGTACGCGGTCGCGAGGCCGCCACCGTGGTCGATGACCACGAGGTTTCCGTAGCCGCCCAACCACCCCGTCGAAACGACCCCACCTGAGGCGGCGGCCCGGATCGGCGTGCCGTATCCGGCGGCGATGTCGATGCCCTCGTGCATACGCCCCCAGCGCCAGCCGAACACGCTGACGACGGGTCCGCTAACGGGCCAGACGAACCCCGACGCCGACGGAGCGTCCGTCGCGGCGGCGGCGGTCGGGGAAAAGCGCTGCGCCGCCGCGGCCTGAGCCGCGCGAATCTGGGCCGCGAGCTTCTCGCTGACAGCCTGCAGCGCATGAGCCTCGGACTCGTAGCCGTGGTGTGCCTTCTCGACGGCCTCGAGCGACGCCTGCTTGAACCCACGCGCCCGAAGCAGCCCGCTCTTGCGCGCGACGAGCCGCAGGTGCAGCGCCCGCTGCTGAGCCGTCCGGATCGCGATCACACGCGTCGCCGCGTCGACCCGCTCCTTGGTGCGCGCCGTCCGCGCTCGCACCAGCCTCAGCTGATCCCGCGCCGCCTTGACCTGTCCTGAGACGTGCGCGTCTTGCCGTCCGATCTCCCGGATCAGGTCGAGCCCGTCGACGATGTCCGAGAAGCTCGACGACGACATCACGACGTCGATGGTGTCGGGCGTGTCGTGCTGATAGATCCCGACGAGCCGCCGGCTCAAGCGTTCGAGCGCGGTCCGGTACTGCGCCCGCAGGTATTCGAGCCGAGCCGTCTGGATTTCGAGCAGCTTCTGAAGACGCGCGAGCTTACGCCGGTGCAGCTCGAGATCGCGCTCCAGCGCGCGCAGCTTCTGCGAGACGTCGCCTACCTCGCGCTCCAGCGTGAGGATCTCGCCCGAAACCGACTCGATGTCGGACGTGAGCTTCTGCTCACGCGCTTCCGCGGCCGCCATCTTCGACTCGAGCGCCGCGATCTGCGCGTCGACGCTCTTCTTCCGCTCGGTCACGTCACCGGCCGCGGGTGCCACGAGCACGAGCGCGGCCGACGCGAGGAGGAGGGGCAAGCGCCAGGCCATTGGACGAAGTTTCGAGCGACGGTCGGCCGACCCTGCCGGGCCGCGCTCGATTCACCTGTTACTTCGGAGAGGGCGAGTCTAGCTTCGAATGGCCCGCGCGTCAGGCGGAACAGCGACGCGCTCGACGTCCGGCGGCTCGGGTGACGGCAGCTCGACGGGCTCGGGCGGCGTCTCGGCAGGCTCGTAGGGCTGCGGCGCGGGGACCGGCTCGGGCGCCTCGGGCGGCTCCCTGCCAGGCTCCAGCGCGCGCAGGCCAGCGGCCGCCCGCGACCGCAGCTGCCCGACCAGCGCCCGATAATCGTCCTCCGAAACCTTGCCGGTACGGTGGTCGAACTCGAGCTCCGCGAGCGCCGCGACGGCGCGGTCCCGCTCCTCTACGAGCTCCAGCCGGCGCCGCTCGAGCTCCCCGAGCGCGTGCAGCTCGTCGTCGCGCGCCTCGGGGTCGCGGAGGAACGGCAGTGCGACGACCAGCACGGCCGCGAGCGCAAGCAGCGCCGCGAGGGCGAGCGCGACGGTCACGCGCGTGCCGGCGCGGTGCGCCCCGCGTAGCGCAGCGCGAGTCGACGCTCCTCGCGTGCGTCGGGCCACAGCGCGACGAGCGAGCCAAGTAGGAAGACGACCCCCGCCAGCCAGATGAGATTGACGAGCGGCTTCACCGACGCCTCGAGGTGCACGCTGCCGTCCTCCGGAAAGCGATCGGCGTTCAGGAACAAATCCTCGCCCGTCAGCCAGTCGCTGCGGATCGCCACCTCGCGCGAGCTCTCACCCTCGACTCGATAGGCGTTGATGCCGGGCTCGAGCCGGCCCACGCGTTCGCCGTCACGCTCGACCGCGATCACCGCACGGGCGCGGTCGGCGTTCGCAACACGGTCGAAGCGGGAACGCTCGAACGTGAGCCGGTAACCGGCCACCGTCATCGTCTCGCCGGGTCGCAGCTTCGCCTCTCGCTGTGTGTCGTAGGCGCTCGACCCGACGACCCCGACGGCGAGTAGGACGATCGCGGCGTGGACGACGTAGCCGCCGTAGCGCCTCCGGTTGCGACCGACGAGCGAGACGAAAGCCGCTCCCCAGGAACCCCCTGCCGCCGCTCGCCGCGCGCTGCTTCCGCGCGCGAACTCGAGCACGATCGACGCGAGCACGAACGCCGAGAACGTGTAGCCCACGAGGCCCGGCAGCGACGAGCCGGCTCCGAGCGCGATCAGCGCCACGCCCGCAACAGCGGCCACGCCGGTCGGCCACAGGAACGTCCGTCCGAGCGAGCGAAGCGATGCGCGCCGCCAGGCGACGAGCGGTCCGATTCCCATCAGCAGCAGGAGCGGCAACCCGAGAACGCGCAGGAAGAAGTTGTAGTAGGGCGGGCCGACCGTCACCGACTCGCCGCGCAGGGCCTCCGAGACGATCGGGTAGACGACGCCCCAGAGAATCGTGAGCGTCAGCGCGACGAGCAGCAGGTTGTTGTAGAGGAACGTCGCCTCCCGTGAGACGATCGACTCGAGCCGGGTCCGCGCGCGCAACAGATCGAGCCGCGCGACTACGAGTACACCCGAGCCGACTGTCACGAGCCCGATGAAGCCGAGGAACCACGGCCCGATCGAGCTCTCGGTGAACGAGTGGACCGAGTTGAGTACGCCGGAGCGCGTGAGGAAGGTCCCGAAGAGCGAGAGACAGAAAGCGCCGATCACGAGCAGGACGTTCCAGACCCTCAGCATGCCGCGCTTCTCCTGGACCATCACCGAGTGCAGGAACGCCGTGGCCGCGAGCCACGGCATCAGCGCAGCATTCTCGACCGGATCCCAGGCGTAGTAGCCGCCCCAGCCGATCTCGACGTAAGCCCAGTGTGCGCCGAGGAGCTGGCCGATGCCGAGGAAGGTCCAGGCGGCGAGCGTCCAGCGGCGCGTCGCGACGAGCCAGAGCTCATCCGTGCGGCGCGCGAGCAGCGCGCCGACGGCGAACGCGAACGGCACGGTCAGGCCGACGTAGCCCAGGTAGAGCAGCGGCGGGTGCGCGAGCATGTACGGGTTCTGGAGGCTCGGAGTCAGCCCCGCGCCGTCAGCCGGTGCAGCCTGCGTCGCGAACGGGCTCGCCACCACGACGAGCAGGAAGGCGAAGAACGTGCCGACGGCGCCGAGCACCGGCACGACCCAGGGGAGAAGCTCGCGGAAAGCGCGGCGCGTCAGCAGCACCGCACCGGCCGAGAAGCCGGTCAGGACGAGCAGCCAGAGGAGCAGCGAGCCCTCCTGCCCGCTCCAGAATGCGGAGAACGCGTAGCGGTCGGGCAGCGCCCGGCTGGCGTGCTCGGCGACGTACGTGAACGAGAAATCGCGGCGGAGCAGAGCGGCGAGCAGCACGGCGGAGGCGACGAGCGCCGCGCCGAATGCCGCGAGCAGCGCGTTGCGCGCCGACTCCGCGAGACGGCGGCGCCCGCGCCAAGCCGCGTAGCTCCCTGCGCCCAGCGCGTAGAGCTCGAGGCCGAGGCAGATGACGAGCGCCCCGCGCCCGAGCTCAGGCACTTACGACTCCTTGGACTTCTTCGACTCGTACTTCGAAGGGCACTTCGTGATCATCGTGCCCGGCTCGCCGCGGAACACGCCGGCACGCGTGAGCCGACCCCGTACGGAGAGATCGCGACCCTCCTTGAACTGACCAGGGGGCGAGTCGCGGTAGACGACGAGCACGCTTGCCGTCCCCTCGATGTCGCTGAGCCGGAAGCGCACGCCGTCGGCGGTCTCGCGTACCGTCCCGTCGACCACGCGGCCGGTCAGGACGACGTCGCCGCTGCGGTTCTTCAGCTGGCTCGGCTGGATGTCGGGCGTTCCGCCGCCCGCGAGCGCCACGTACACGAGGAAGACCGCCAGGACGGCGGCGACGGACAGCGCGATGACGAGCCGCGCTGGGCTGCGACGCGAGGCCACCGCCCGATTCTAGCCCTGCGGTTCTAGCGCTAGCGGTCGACCGCGGGCGCCGGGCGCCGCCCCGGAACGCGGTAGCCGTGCTCCTCGCAGAGCGAGCCGGGCGAGTCCTCGGTCAGTGCGTCGCAGTACCCCTTGCCGTACGCGGCGCGCATGAAGGCGCCGACGACCTCGAGGTTCCACTCTCCGACCTCGCACGCCTCGCGCCACAGGTCGGTCAGGCGCAGGTCGATGTCGAGCTCGAGCAGATCGATTCGGTTGAGGCGCTTGGCCATGACCGCAGCGTAGGAGCCGGGTCGGACGGCATCGGTGCATCGGGCGGCCTCAACGGGTTGCTCGCCGGGCTCGCGCGGGGCGCCCGGGCTGCCGCCCTGACCGGACGCGCGCGGCGGTCAAGAGCGCCGCGCGGACAGCCTGGTGCGACTCCTCGTCGGGCGACTCGCTGATGACCGTCGCGGGGCGCTCGAAGCGCGCGAGCGCCTCGCCCAGCGGCTCGGCGCGCAGCGTGCCTTCCCCGTAGCGCAGATGCTTCGTCTCGTTGCGGTTCGCGAACGCGATGTCCGAGAAGTGCACGTGAAAGGGCGCGCCCGGCTCGAGCACGTCGTCGGCGCTCTGGAGCACGGCGGAAAACGCCTCCACGTTCGTGAATGCGCCGTCGCTCGTCGCGTGGAGGTGTGCGAAGTCGAGCACCGGCCGCACCCACGCGAACCGCCCCGCGACGAAGAACACGTCGTCCGCCGTCCCGAGCTCGCGAACTCGCCCCATGATCTCGATCCCGAACGGCACGGCCCGTCCCTTTCCCTCGAGCCGTTGTCGCAGATCACGGAGCTGCTCACACACGGCCTCGAGCGCCGCCTCGCGTTCGCGCCCGAGCAGGAAGCCGGGGTGGAAGACGACGAGCTCGGCGCCACACGCGACCGCGATCCCCGCCGTGTGGTCGAGCATGCCGATCGCCATGCGGTACTTCTTGCCGCGGTCGACGTGTCCGAGAAACGCCGCGATCGGGGCGTGCACGGACAGCGCGATGCCCGCCTCGCGCGCGAGCTCGCCGAACCGGGCCGCCCACGCGTAGTCCATCCAGAAGCCGCCTTCGAAGTCGATCTCGGACGCCGTGTGGCCGCGCTCGGCGAGCAGCTCGATTGCCTCTTCGGGAGTGTCGTGCGACGGCACGCGTGCGGGCCCGAACCGAATGCGCTCCACGGTCGCGAGCGTAGCGACGGCGGGCGCTGCGAGGAATCGGTGCGTCAGAGACGCATGCCTGCCACCCGCTCGGCCTACGCCGCGCCGGCGGCGAGTAGCTCGAGCTGCTCGAGACGCTCCTCGTAGGCACGTGCCTCGTCCTCGCGGCCGCGGCTGCGCAGGAAGCGGGCGAGCGCCCGCAGCGGCTTACGCTCGAGGCTCGGCCATGCGATCTCACCGAGGATGGCCAGCGCCTCGCGGAACAGCCGCTCGGCCTCCTCGTCTCGCCCCTGCGCCTCTCGCACGAGCGCAAGGGCAGTGCTCGTCGTCGCCAGCGAGCTGATGTCGTGCGGCGTGACCGTCTCACGCGCCTCGATCGCGAACCGCTCGGCTTCGTCGAGCTTGCCGTCCGCAACGAGCAGCTCGGCGAGCTGCCGGAGCGACTCGACGAGCGCACCGCGCCGCTCCAGCTGCCGGAGCGTCCGAACCGACTCGCGCAGGAGCTTCTCGGCACGCGCTGTTTCGGCGCGCCTGGCCGCCACCGACGCCAGCTGCTGGAGCGTCTTCGCGAGAGGCGCCGCAGCGCCCGCTTCCGTGAACAGCTCGCGTGCGCTCTCGAACGCGGTCTGTGCACCCTCGAGATCGTGGAGGCGCAGTGCGAGATCTCCCTGCGCGCGGCAGGCCCACGCACGCGCCATGATGCTGCCGCTCTCCTCCGCCAGCTCCACGGCACGGTTGAGCAACGGCTCGATTCTGTCCTGCTCGAGGCGCGAGTCGTGGACGCCGACGAGTCCGATGAGCGCCTGGCTGACGAGATCCTTGCGTCCCGTGCGCTCGGCGACGTCGATCATCTCCTGCGTATACCGCTCGACCGCCGCCAGATCGCCCGTCCACCAACCGATCATGGACAGAGTCTCGAGCGCGTCGTACCGCGCCTCGTCGTCCTCGTCGTGCAGAAGGCTGAGCGCGCGCTCACCGAGCTGCCGGCCCCGCTCGACATCTCCATCGCGGTACAGGACTACCTCCGCCACGGCCGTCAGCGCCCGCGCCTCCAGCGCCGCGTCGCCTGCCTCGCGAGCCGCCTCGCACACGGCCTCCATCTCGACCGAGACGGTGGGAATGTCCGAGAGGCGCCACGCCGCCCGCGCCGCCTCATAGCGACGTTCGAGCGTCGGCTGCAGCTCGACCGAGCGCTGGAGCAGCCGTCGCGCCGAGCGGTTCGCCTCGCGCGCGAGCGCACGCTTGCCCGCCTTTGCCAGAGCGGCCGCGGCGTCGCGGACGAGCGGCGCCGGAGCCGCCCCGTCGAGCTCGGCGAGCAGCGTGACCGCCTGGTCAAGGTGGTACGCGCGAATCTCCAGCAGCTCCTCGCCCGCCCGCTCGCGCAGCCAGTCGGCGAAGCGCTCATGCAAACCCGCCCGCGCGGACTTCGCGAGGCCGCCGTACGCCACCTCGCGGATCAGGACGTGCTTGAAGCGGTACGCCTCCTCGTCCGAGATGGTCGAGCGCGGCTCTCGAGCGATGAAATCGCGCAGCTCGAGCTCCTCGAGCACCGCCCCGACGGCGTCCACGTCGCCGGACAAGTGCTCCACCGCGCCGGCCCAGAAGACTCTGCCGACGACGGACGCGCGCTGGACGATGCGCTTCGCCTCGGGCTCGAGGCGGTCGATGCGCGCCGCGATCAGCGCCTGGAGCGTGTCGGGAATGCGGCGTGCGGCACCGTCGCCGCCCTCCTCGATGAACATCCGGATCGTCTCCTCGACGAAGAGCGGATTGCCCTCGGTCTTCTCGAGTAGAGCGCGGCGCGCCTCCGCCTCCAGCGACGCGTCAGCGCTCGTCTCGAGCAGCGCATCGACGAGCTGCTCGCTCTCGGACGGCGCCAGCGGCTCGACCTCGATCGCGGTCGCGCGCACCCGGCCGCCGCCCCAGTCGGGCCGCACGTCCAGCAGCTCCGGCCGAGCCAGCGTCAGGATCAGCAACGGCGCGTCCTTCACCCAGGCAGCGAGGTGCTCGATCAGCTCGAGGAGCGGCTCCTCGGCCCAGTGGATGTCCTCGAAGAGGAGCACGAGCGGCTGCGGCTCCGCCAGCTTCTCGGCCCACGCGCGCGCGGCCCACGCGATCTCCTGCTGACTCGCCTCGCCCTGGACCGCCTCGAGCACCCCGGTCGCGAGCGCGAGCAGGTCGGCCACCGCCTCCGCCGGACAGCACTGGCGAAGCTTCTCGAGCGCCTCGTCGAGCGGATCGTCGTCCGCGATCCCGGCTGCGACCTTCACCATTTCGGCGAGCGACCAGTACGTGATGCTCTCGCCGTAGGGCAGCGAGCGCCCGCGCAGCACGGTTACGCCGTCCAGCATGTCCAGGAACTCCTCGGCGAGCCTCGTCTTCCCGATCCCGGGATCGCCGTAGATGGTGAACAGGTGCGCGCGTCGGTCGCGGACCGCGCGCGCGAAGGAGTTCTCGAGCAACTCGAGCTCGGCCTCGCGGCCCACGAACGGTGCGGCGAAGCGCGCCGCGCGCGCGTGGCCGGTCGCGATGCCCGTGACTGCCCACGTCCACACCGGCTCCGCGCCGCCGCGGAAATCGACCGGGCCGACGTCCTCGAGCTCCAGCCGACCGAGCGCGAGGCGCTGCGCCCCGGGGCCGATCAAGATCTGGTTCGGCTTCGCGGCCTGCTGAAGGCGGGCGGCGACGTTGACGGGCTCGCCCGTTGCGAACGTCGAGTCCGCGTCCTCCGTGACGACCTCGCCCGCCTCGATGCCGATACGCGCTTCGAGGTCGAGCTTTCGGACGGCGTCGAG
>JACVRM010000003.1 GCA_014534415.1 Thermoleophilia bacterium
AAACGCCGTCGACCGCGTCTCGTTCGACGTCGAGGCGGGCGAGATCGCCGGCCTGATCGGCCCGAACGGCGCCGGCAAGACGACCGTCTTCAACGTCGTCACGCGCGTTTACGACGCCGACGGCGGCGACGTCGTCTTCGACGGACAGAGCCTGCTGCGGACGCGGCCGCACCGCGTCGTCCGCGCCGGCGTGGCCCGCACCTTCCAGACGCTCCAGCTCTTCTCGCGCATGTCGGTGCTCGAAAACGTGCTGGTGGGCACGCACACACGGGCCGGCGTCCTGGCGGAGCGGGCCGCGCGCCGCCGCGCGGCCGCGGCGCTCGACGACGTCGGCCTCGCTCATGTCGAGCGCCGGCCCGCCGAGGCGCTGCCCTACGGGGTGCTCAAGCGCGTCGAGCTGGCCCGGGCGCTCGCCGCCGAGCCGCGCTTGCTGCTCCTCGACGAGCCGGCCGGCGGGCTCAGCCACGAGGAGGTCGACGAGCTCTCCGGCTTGATCCGCCGCCTGCGAGACGAGCGGGGCCTGACGATCCTGCTCGTCGAGCACCACATGAATCTGGTCATGCGCGTCTCCGATAGCGTCCGGGTACTCGATTTCGGCCGTCTGATCGCGCACGGTACGCCCGACGAGGTGCAGCGCGACCCGGCCGTGATCGACGCGTACCTCGGCGTGACGGAGGAGCGAGGCGATGGCGCCGCTGCTTGAGCTGTCCGCCGTCTCGGCTCGGTACGGGAGCGTCCCGGTGCTGCACGACGTCTCTCTGACGGTGGACGAGGGAGAGATCGTGGCCGTGCTCGGCGCGAACGGCGCGGGGAAGACCACGACGCTGCGCGCCATCTCGGGGACCGTCCGCCGCCGCGGAGCGATCGCGTTCGCCGGTCGGCGCATCGACCGGCACGGCCCCGCAGCCGTGGCGCGGGCCGGGATCGCGCACGTCCCGGAGGGCCGCGGCACGTTCAGCGAGCTGAGCGTTCGCGACAACCTCCGCCTGGGCGCGTACGTGCGAAACGGGGGCTTCGCCGAGGATTTGGAGCGCGTCGCCGGCTACTTCCCGTGGCTCGCGGAGCGCGGCAACCAGCCTGCCGGAACGCTCTCGGGCGGCGAGCAGCAGATGCTGGCGCTGGCGCGGGCGCTCATGGCCCAGCCGCGCATGCTGCTCCTCGACGAGCCGTCGCTCGGCCTCGCGCCGGTCGTCGTCGCCGAGCTCTTCAGAATCATTCGTGAGCTCAACGAGCGGGGACTGACCGTGCTCGTCGTCGAGCAGAACGCGCGCCTCGCGCTCGACGCGGCGTCACGCGCGTACGTGCTCGAAACCGGCCGCGTCGCGCTCGCGGGCACGAGCGAGGAGCTCGCCCGCGATGAGTCGCTCCGCCGCTCCTATCTCGGGTACTAGTGCAGGAGCTGGCTCAGGCGGTCGTCGGCGGGCTCGCCTCCGGTGGCATCTACGCGAGCCTGGCGCTGGCGATCGTCCTGATCTACCGCTCCACCGGCGTCGTCAACTTCGCGCAGGGCGAGATGGCGACGTTCACGACGTTCGTCTGCTGGTCGCTCCTCCACCACGACGTCTCGAAGTGGCTGGCGTTCGGGCTGACGCTCGCGATCGCGTTCGCCGGCGGCGTCGCGCTCGAGCGCACGATCGTGCGCCCTGTCGAGCAAGCCTCGCCCGCCGTGGTGGTGATCCTCACCATCGGCCTGCTGGTCGGCCTCAACGGCCTGACGACCGCGATCTGGTCGGCCGAGGTCAAGGAGTTCCCGAGCGCGTTCCCGGAGCGGAGCGTCGAGGTGGCCGGCGTGCCGGTCAGCTGGCAGGACATCGGCATCGTCGGCGTGACGCTCGTCGCCGTCGCGGCGCTCGCGGTCTTCTTCCGCTACACGAAGCTCGGGCTCGGACTGCGCGCGGCGGCCGTCAACCCGGAAGCGAGCCGCCTCGTGGGAGTACGAGTCGGCTGGATGCTCGCGCTCGGGTGGGGGCTCGCCGCCACGCTCGGCGCGCTCTCCGGCATCCTCATCGCGCCGATCGTCTCGCTCGAGCCGACGATGATGCAGGGCGTCCTGCTCTACGCGCTCGCGGCGGCCGTTCTGGGCGGGCTCGACAGCCCCGTCGGCGCCGTCGTCGGCGGGCTCGCGCTCGGCGTGGGCATCAACCTGCTCGGCACGTACGTGGATGCGGTCGACGCGAACCTCGAGCTCGCCGTCGCGCTGCTCGTGATTCTCGCCGTGCTGCTGGTCAGGCCCTCCGGCCTCCTCGGCCGCCCGGCGGTGAGCCGCGTATGAGGCGCTACGTCTTCGCCGTCGCGTGGCGCGTCGCCGCGCTCGCCGCGCTCGCGATCGCGATCCTCGTCCTGCCTCGCTACGTAGGCGTCTTCCGCGCGAACCAGTTCGCACTCGTCGGCATCTTCTTCATCGCGCTACTCGGCCTCAACATCGTGACCGGTCACGCGGGGCAGATCTCGCTCGCGCACGGTGCGTTCATGGCGATCGGCGGGTACACGACCGCGATCCTGGTCTCGGGCGGACCGACGCTCGGCGAGCCGTTGAACCTCTGGCCGAACGCGCTCGAAGGCGGCGTGCGCGACCTCTGGACGATCCCGCTGGCGGGCCTGGCCGCCGCGCTCGCCGGATTCCTGTTCGCCTTACCGGCGCTTCGCCTCACCGGCCTGTATCTCGCGCTCGCGACGTTCGCCATCGCCGTCGCGACGCCGGCCGTGCTCGCCAAGCCGGCAGAGATCACCGGCGGCAGCCGCGGCATCCAGCTTTTCGGCCTGCCCGAGCTCAGCGGCAAGGGCTTCGAGCAGGTCGGCTTCCTCGGACACGACGTTCCGTTCGAGGACTTCGTCTACTACGTGACCTGGCTGATCGCCGCAGCGCTGTTCGCGGCGGCGTGGCTGATGCTGAACGGCCGGATCGGACGCGCCTTCCGGGCCGTCCGCGACAGCGAGGTCGCGGCCGCCGCGTCCGGCGTCAACCCGGCCGCCTACAAGACGCTCGCCTTCGCTGTGTCCGCGTTCTACGCAGGCGTGGCCGGCTCGCTCTACGTCATCCTGAACTGGGGCGCTGCGCCGCGCAGCTTCCCGGTGCTGCTGTCGATCCAGCTCCTGATCGGGCTCGTCGTCGCAGGCCTTGGCTCACTCGGCACACTCGTGCTCGGCGCGCTGTTCATCCAGTTCCTGCCCGAGGCGATCCGCCGGTCGGGCGACCTGGGGCTGCTTCCTGACGCCCTCCAGCGCTGGGGCGACGAGCCGGGTGCGCCCAACGTCGTCTTCGGCGCGGTGCTGGTGACGCTGGTGTTGCTTCTACCCACGGGCGCGGCCGGCCTGCCTCGCCGCGCCGCGGCCGCTCTAACAAGTCGGCGGTACTCTCAGTCCTAGTCAGCGACGGCACCCCGGGGTGCCGTCAGAACGAGGAGCTGCCGCACACCGTGGACCGGAAGCCGCTCGCTTTGCTTCTCCTCGCCGTCGGCGCGCTCGCTCTTGCGGCGGCCGCGGCCCACGCGCGGCCCGCGGCCGACCCGGGTGTCACGGACACGACGATTACGATCGGCGGCACCGTGCCGCTGACCGGCAGCTTCTCGAGTGTCGCGGGTGTCGCTCGCGGCGCCGAGGCGTACTTCAAGTGGCTGAATGCGCAGGGCGGCGTCAACAAGCGCAAGATCCTCTACAAGTACTACGACGACCAGTACAACCCGTCGCTGACCGTCCAGCAAACGCGGCAGCTGGTTCAGCAGGACAAGGTCTTCGCGATCTTCAACACGGTCGGTACGGAGCACAACCTCGCCATCCGCGGCTTTCTGAACGAGCTGGATGTGCCCCACCTCTTCCTGGCCACCGGCCTGACCGCCTGGGGACGGCAGTACAAGGAGTACCCGTGGACGATGGGCTACCTGCCGAGCTACGTCGCCGAGGGGACCATCTACGGCAAGTACCTGCTCGGCGCCAAGCCGACGGCCAGGGTCGCCATCCTGCACCAGGACGACGACTACGGGAAGGATCTCGTCGCCGGCCTGCGCAAGGGGCTGGGCCGCAGGGCCGGCCGTATGATCGTCGCGACCGAGACGTACTCGCCCGAGCAGGCCGACGTGCGGAGCGAGATCATCCGCCTCAAGGCCTCCGGCGCGAACACGCTGATGATCTTCGCCTTCGGCAAGTTCGCCATCCAGTCGTTCGCGTTCGTGCGCGAGACCGGCTGGCGGCCGCTGATCTTCGTCAACCAGGTTGCGTCGTCGGCCAACGTGATGCTCGTCTCGGGCAGCGCGGGGGAGAACAAGCGCGTCCACGGCGCGCTCACGATCGGCTTCGTCAAGGACCCGGCCGACGTACGCTGGAGCTCGGATCGTGGCATGAAGCTGTACTTCCGGATCATGAAGCGCTATCTCCCCCGCGCGAACGCCCGCGACGGCTACCACGCCTACGGCATGGCGTCCGCGTTCACGATGGCGGACGCGCTCCGGAGGGCGGGCCGCAACCCGACCCGCGCGTCGCTGATTCGCGCCGCGACGAACCTCACGGAGCGCAACAACCCGTTCCTCATGCCCGGCATCGTCGTGCGGACGCGCTCGAACGACCGCTTCCCGATCGCGCAGGCGCAGCTCCAGCGCTTCAGGTACTACAAGGCCGGCCGCGACTGGGCGGGGCGCTGGATCCCCTTCGGCAAGCTCGTCACGGCGCGGGGGTAGCGGTGCTGCCGTCGGCTCTAGCCAGGCGATTAGTGGAAGGCGGGCTCGCGTGACGGCGACGGGGTCGGAGCTCGAGCGAAACCGCGCTTTCGAGGAGGCGGCCTCCACGGCGCAGTGCTTGCTGGCGAACATCGAGACCGTGGTGCACGGCAAGAGCCAGGAGATCCGACTCGTCCTGGCCGCGCTGGCCTGTGAGGGGCACGTGCTGTTCGAGGACGTGCCCGGGACAGCCAAGACGGTGCTCGCGCGTGCCATCGCGCAGTCGATCGAGGACGCGACGACGACACGTATCCAGTGCACCCCCGATCTCCAGCCGACCGACGTCATGGGGCTCTCGATCTACAACCAGAAGGAGCGAGACTTCGAGTTCCGGCCCGGGCCGATCTTCGCCAACGTCGTGCTCGTGGACGAGATCAACCGTGCCATGCCGAAGACGCAGTCCGCGCTGCTAGAGGCGATGGCCGAGCAGCAGGTGACCGTCGACGGGGTCACCCGCGAGCTGCGCAAGCCGTTCCTCCTGCTCGCGACCGAGAATCCGATCGAGCACGAGGGCACCTTTCCGCTGCCCGA
This sequence comes from Thermoleophilia bacterium, assembly GCA_014534415.1. GTDB lineage: Bacteria > Actinomycetota > Thermoleophilia > Gaiellales > Gaiellaceae > JACVRM01. The sequence continues at coordinate 5,241 of JACVRM010000003.1, forward strand.
GGCGCAACTCGACCGGTTCTTCCTCAAGACGGGGCTCGGCTACCCGGACGGCGACGACGAGCTGCGGATCATCCGCGACCAGCGGGACGGGCACCCGCTCGGACGCCTCGCGTCCGTCGTGTCGATGCAGGAGATCGAGCTGCTCCAGCAGGCCGTGCGCCGCGTCTACATCGACGACATCATCCAGCGGTGGATCGTCGACCTCGTGCGGGCGACGCGCGAGCTCGATTCGGTCGCGATCGGTGCCTCGGTGCGCGGCAGCCTGGCGCTGGAGCGTGCGGTTCGTGCGTGGGCGCTCGTCGACGGGCGGGACTACGTGGTTCCCGAGGACGTGCACGAGCTGTTCCTGCCCGTCGTCGCGCACCGCGTCGTCTTCACGCCGGCGTTTCTCGTCGAGGTGCGCAAGGTCGGCTGGGCGCAAACGATGGAGGAGCTTCGCGGCCGCTGCATGGAGCGGGCGCCACGGCCGGAAGCCGACGTGCGCGCCGAGGTCGTCCCGATCAGCAGCTCGTAGGGAGCGTCGTGGCGCAGTACGCGCTGACGTTCCCGCTCGTGCCGCGGCGCCGGCTGGTCGGCCTCGCGTTCGGCGCTATGCGGAGCGTCCGGCGCGGCCGCGGCTTCGACGTCGCCGGGTCGCGGCCGTACCGCCCGGGCGACGACATGCGCGCCATCGACTGGGGAGCGTCGGCGCGCCTCTCGGCGGCGCGCGGCGCCGACGAGTTCCTCGTACGGGAGCGGTTCGCCGAGGAGGCACCGCGCGTCGTGATCGTCTGCGACCGACGGCCGGAGATGGCGCTCTTCCCGCCCGGCTTCCCGTGGCTCTCGAAGCCGGCGGCGATGCGCGAGATCGGGACGCTGATCGCCGACTCGGCGCTCAAGGCGCGCGGCCTGGTCGGCTACCTGGACTACGCGTGCGTCGAGCATCCGGATCCCGCGCTGCGCACCGAGGCACCGTTCTGGCGGCCGCCGGCCAGCCAGCACGAGCACTGGCGGCTCAAGGAGAGCCACCTGCTCTTCCCGTACTTCCACGCGCCGCGCGACAACCTGACGCGCGCGTTCCGTTACCTGACCGAGCTGAAGCGCCACCTGCCGGCGGGCAGCTTCGTGTTCGTCCTGTCCGACTTCATCGAGATGCCGGCGATCGAGGTGTGGACGGAGACGCTGGAGCTGCCGTGGGACATCGTCCCGGTCGTCGTCCAGGATCGCATCTGGGAGCAGAGCTTCCCGAGCGTCGCCGGGGTCGTCTTGCCGCTCGCCGATCCGGCGACCGGCCGCATCGTGTCGGTGCGTCTCACGCGGCGCGAAGGCGAGTCGCGGCGCCGCGCGCACGAGGCGCGGCTCGAGCGGCTGCTCGACGACTTCGAGAGCCTCGATCTCCAGCCTGTCGTCGTGTCGACGACGGAGCCGGACGACATCCTGCGCTCGTTCCTCGCGTGGGCGGAAGAGCGCACAGCGGTGCTGGCGCGAGTATGACGCTCGCGCCGCGCCGGCCGCTCTTGGCGCTGGGCGTGACCGCGGCCGTCGCGCTCGTCGTGCTCATGGTCGCCGTGCGGCAGGGCTGGTGGGACGAAGAGCCGATCGTCGCGACCGACGAACGGATCTCCGTGAGCGCGGTCGTTACGCCTCGGTCCCACATGTTCGGCGATCCGCTAACCGCCCGGCTCGAGCTCGTCTTCAGCCGGACGTTCATCGCGCCGGCGACCGTTCGCGTACGCGCGCGCTTCCGGCCGTTCCGCGTCGAGCAGCTCGCCCGCTCGCGTTCGGATCACGGCGACTCGACGCGGCTCTCGTTCGTCTACAGGCTCTCGTGCCTGACCGCCGAGTGCCTGGCGGCCGGCGCCCAGCGGACGTTCGAGTTTCCCGCCGCCGTGGTCGCGTACGCGCTGCCCGGCTTCGGCGGGCCGACGAGCGAGGAAGTGCAATGGCCGACGGTAACGGCTGCGTCCCGCATGAGCGAGGCGGACACCGAGCAGCCGAGCCTGCGGGCCACGCTGCGTCCCCTCCCCGAGGCGACGTACCGCGTCGATCCGGGCGTCGTCGGGGCGCTCGCGCTCGCGGGCGCCCTCCTGCTCGTGCTCGTCGCGACGGCGCTCGTCGTGCCGCAACTGCCGCGCGCGCTCGGCATACGGCGGCCGGCGTGGCTACGCCGCCAGGCACGCCCGCTCACGCCGCTCGCGCACGCGCTCGTCCGCCTGCGGGCTGCGTCGGCGAACGGCGGCGGCGACGAGCGACGCGCGCTCGAGAACCTGGCGCTGGAGCTGTCGCGCACGGGTCGTGACGACCTGGCGCGAAGCGCCCGGCGGCTCGCGTGGTCGCCCGGCCGGCCGGGCGGCGCAGCGCTGGGCGACCTGTCGGTGGCGGTCGAGCGCGTCGTGGAGGAGACGCGGTGAGACTGCGGCCGATCCGGGGCAGAGGTCGGCGGGCGATCCCTCTCGCCGACGCGGTCGAGCTGCGCGCGCAGGTTCGCCGCACGCTTGCGGTCCGCATCGTGCTGGGCATGCTGGCGGCTGCGGCGCTCGCCGGCGCACTCGTCGTGTCGCGCCAGGCGCGTCCCGAGCAGACGCATCTCTTCGGCGGCCATCAGAGCGGCGTGCTCGTCGTCGACCTATCGGCAAGCGTCGGCATCACGCCGCACGCGCGCATCGGCCGCGCGTTTCGGCAGCTCGTCGGCGCGCGGAGCTCGTTCGGACTCGTCTTCTTCTCGGACGTCGCGTACGAGGCGCTGCCGCCCGGGACGCGGTGGACGGAATTGCAGCCGCTGCTGCGGTTCTTCACCGCGCGGCCCTCGCGGCCGCGCGACGAGCGCCGCGTGCCGAGACGGCCCCGGCGCCTCGGGAACAACCCGTGGAGCGGCCTGCGCGGCGGTACGCGGATCTCGACGGGGCTCGCGCTTGCCCGGGAGATTCTCCGCCGCGACGGCGTCACGGAGGCCGGCGTACTGCTCGTGAGCGACCTCGACAACTCGCCGTTCGACAGGTCCGCCCTGGCCCGCACGCTCGCCGATTACGAGCGTGAGAGCGTTCCGCTGCGCGTCCTCGGGCTGAGTCCCTCCCGTGACGACGTGGAGTTCTTCGAGCGCGTCGTCGGCGAGCACGCCCTCGTGTCGACGCCCGAGCTCGCGCCGCGCTCCAACGGCCGCGAGGCCGCCGTCAGGACGTCGGCCGCGTTCCCGGCCGCTCTCGTGACGGCGGCCGTCGTACTGCTGCTCGCGCTCGCGGCCAACGAGCACTGGTCGGCGCGGCTGCGCTGGAAGGGCGGGCCCGCGTGAGCCGGGCGTCGCGCGCCGCCATGCTCGCCGGCGCGGTGGCCGCGCTCGCTGGCGCTGCCGTGCTCGCGCTCGTCGAGCTGGATGCGCGCGCCTGGAGCCGAGCGATGCGCCACGACGACGTCCGCTTCCAGGTTGCGCCGCGCGCTGCCACGTGGCAGGCGCGCGAGCGCGTCCCGCTCGGGCTGGCGCGCAAGGCGTTGGCGATCGAGGACGATGTCGCGATCCGCCGCGCTCTCCGGCTCTTCCAGCTCGCCCGTACTCGCGTGACGGGCTTCCAGCGAACGCAGGAGCAGGGCGCGACGCGCATCCGCGCGCACATCACGCTGTCGCAGCTCGTGCGCGAGGAGCGCGACCCGGCGCGGCGCGGCATGGCCGCGAACCTCCTCGCGCTGCTCACGTTCGACGAAGCTGTGGACGACCAGCGCAGCGCGACCTCCCTGCTGCGCCGCAGCGTCGGGGAGCTGCGGCGCGCGATCGCGCTCGACCCCGGCAACGAGGAGGCGAAGTTCAACCTCGAGCTGATGCTCCGGCTGTCGCAGCGGGGAGCACGGCGCGAGCGCGAGCGGCTGGGCGTGTTCGGCGGGGGCGAGGGCGCCGGCGCGGGGGTCAGCGCTCCGGGGCGCGGCTACTGATGCTCGGTCTCTCGTTTCTGACACCGTACGCGGCGGTCGTCGGGCTCGTCGCCGCTGTCCCGGTCGTCGTGCTGGCGATCGGGGCGCGCCGGGCGTCACGGGCTGCGGCCGCCGTCGGCCTCCAGCCTGCTCCGGCGCGGTGGCTGCCTGCCGCCGCGGCGATCGCCGTGCTCGGCATCCTCGTCGCCGTCGCGGCCGCCCAGCCCGTCACGGAGTCCGAGTCGGCGCGCTACGTCCGTGAGGACGCGGAGGCGTACTTCGTGCTCGACACGTCGCGGTCGATGCTCGCAGCCTCTTCGCCGACCGCCGAGACTCGCTTCCAGCGCGCTCGGCGCGCGGTGCGTCGGCTGCGTGAGAGGCTCGGCGAGGTGCCGGCCGGCGTCGCCTCGCTGACGGACCGCGCCCTGCCGCACCTGTTCCCGACCCCCGAGCGGGCCGCGTTCGCAGCGACGATCGAGCGCGCACTCGCCGTCGACCGGCCGCCTCCGGTCGACTGGTCGGCGACGCGCTCGACGTCGCTCGGCGCGGTCGCGATGCTGCCGCGGCAGGGTTTCTTCGCCCCTGCGGCCAAGCGGCGGCTCGTGATCGTCGTCTCGGATGCCGAATCGCGCGATTTCCCGGTGGAGCAGGCGGCACAGGCGTTCGCCGGTGACCGCTACCTGCTCCTCCTGGTACGGGTCTGGGGCGGCGACGAGCGCGTCTGGACCGACGACGGGCCGGAGCCGTACGTGCCTGACGCAACCGCGGCGGCGGTCACCGAGCGGTTCATCGGCCTCACAGGCGGCCGCGTGTTCGAGGAGGGTGACCTCGAGGGTGCGGCCATGGCTGCGCGCCGCTTCCTCGGTAAGGGCCCGAGGGTCGTCCAGGGCAGAGAGCGGCGACCGGTCTCGCTCGCGCCGTGGGTGCTCGCGGCCGGCGTGCTTCCGCTGGGCCTGCTCCTCTGGCGCCGCCCCCTCGAGCACTAAGCTCCGCGCCGTGGCGGAGTGGCGGGAGGCGGTCTCCGCGGCGCTCGCGGGCGAGACGCTCGCGGCGCCGCAAGCGCTGGCGCTCGTGCACGCCCCGGTCGCGGATCTCTGCGCCGCTGCGTGCGAGCTACGCGAGCGTCGAGAGCGCCGGCTCGTCACGTACTCGCCGAAGGCGTTCATCCCCCTTACGAAGCTGTGTCGGGACGTCTGCCACTACTGCACGTTCGCCCGGCCGCCGCGTCACGGCGAGCGGGCGTACATGTCCGAGGAGGAGGTGCTCGCGGTTGCGCGCGAGGCGGCCGCGGCCGGGTGCCACGAGGCGCTGTTCACGCTCGGCGACAAGCCGGAGCTTCGCTACCGGGCGGCGCGCGCCGAGCTCGCCGCACTCGGCTGCGCCACCACGCTCGAGTACCTGGCGCACTGCGCGCGTCTCGTGATCGACGAGACCGGCCTGCTCCCGCACGTCAACGCCGGCGTCATGAGCGCACGCGAGCTGCGCGCACTGCGTGCGGTGAGCGTCTCCCAAGGGCTCATGCTCGAGACGGCGGCTGCGCGGCTGTCGGAGCGCGGCGGGCCGCACTTCGGCTCCCCGGACAAGCTGCCTGCGCGGCGGCTCACAACGATCGCGGCGGCGGGGCGGACGCGCGTGCCGTTCACGAGCGGGATCCTCGTCGGGATCGGCGAGTCCCGCGCCGAGCGGCTGGAGTCGCTGCTCGCGATTCGCGCGGCGGGCGAGCGATTCGGTCACGTCCAGGAGGTGATCGTCCAGAACTTTCGCGCCAAGCCGGGGACACGGATGGCCGGCTGTGCGGAGCCGTCGCTCGACGAGGTGCTGTGGAGTGCGGCGGCGGCGCGCCTCGTGCTCGGCGCGGGCGCCAACGTGCAGGTGCCGCCGAACCTCAGCTTCGCCGAGTTCGGCCGCCTGCTCGAGGCGGGGATCAACGACTGGGGCGGCATCTCGCCCGTGACGATCGACCACGTCAACCCGGAGGCGCCCTGGCCGGCCGTAGAGGCGCTCGACTATGCGACCCGGGCGCACGGCCTCGAGTTGGCGCCGCGCCTGCCGCTCTACCCGGAGTACGTGGTCGAGCCGGAACGATGGGTCGATCCGGCGCTTGTGCCGGCGCTCCTGCGCCGCTCCGACGCGAGCGGGCTCGCCCGCGAGGACGGCTGGGCCGCCGGTGCCCCAGACCCGCGTCCGGCGCAGGCGATGCGCACAGCCCTGTCGGTTCGGGACCTGGCCGCTCTGCCGGGCCCAGGCGCCCGAAGCCTCCTCCCCGACTCGATCGTATCCGGGTCGGTCGCGCGCGTTGGTGACGGGACTGCGCCGAAATCGTCACGACGAAGACGCTCGCCGGTCACCGTCGCGCTCGCGAAGGTGGCGCGCGGGGCGCCGCTCGACGAGCGCGACGTCGTCGCCCTGCTCGAGGCACGTGGCGGGGAGCACGCCGCCGTCTGTCGCGCCGCCGACGAGCTTCGCAGGGAAACGTGCGGCGAGGTGGTCACCTACGTGGTGACACGCAACGTGAACTACACGAACGTGTGCTACTTCCGGTGCGGCTTCTGCGCGTTCTCGAAGGGGAAGCTGGCAGCCAATCTGCGCGGCAAGCCGTACCTCGTTCCGACTACCGAGATCGTCCGCCGTGCCGCAGAGGCGTGGGAGCGCGGCGCCGTCGAGGTCTGCCTGCAGGGCGGGATCCACCCGGCCTTCACCGGCCGCTACTATCTCGACGTCTGCCGGGCGATCAAACGCGCGCTGCCCGAGCTCCATATCCATGCCTTCTCTGCGCTCGAGATCTGGCAGGGAGCCGCGACGCTCGGTCTTCCGCTCGAGCCGTATCTCGGCGCGCTGCGCGAGGCGGGCCTCGCCTCCCTGCCCGGGACAGCCGCGGAGATCCTCGACGACGAGGTGCGGCGCGTGATCTGTCCCGACAAGGTGACGACGGAACAGTGGCTGGGCGTGCACGACGCGGCACACCGCGCCGGCCTCCGTTCGACGGCGACGGTGATGTTCGGGCACGTCGAGCGCCCGCAGCACCTGGCCCGCCACCTGCTCCGCATCCGCGACCAGCAGCGTCGCAGCGGCGGCTTCACCGAGCTCGTCCCGCTGCCGTTCGTGCACATGGAGGCGCCGATCTACCTGCGCGGGCGTGCGCGGCCGGGGCCGACGCTCCGTGAAGCGATCGTCGTGCACGCCGTCGCGCGGCTGGCGCTGCACCCCTGGATCACGAACGTCCAGGCCTCGTGGGTGAAGCTCGGCATCACCGGCGCGCAAGCGGCGCTATGCGCCGGCTGCAACGACCTCGGCGGCACCCTGATGAACGAGTCGATCTCGCGCGCGGCGGGCGCGCAGCACGGCCAGGAGATGCCGCCCGAGCGCATGGAGGACGCGATCCGTGAGCTCGGTCGCCGACCGCGTCAGCGGACGACGCTCTACGGCAGGCCGGCGAGCGAGCGCGTCGGGGCGTCGTTTGGCGCGCCGCCGCTCAGCGAGCCCCGGAGCGCGCCCGCCCACGAGGCGCGGCTCGTCGCTCCGCCGCGCCTGGTGCGCCCGGGCTTCGTCGAGGCCCGTTAGCCGTTCGTCTCCAGTGCGAGCAGGTCGTCGACGGTCTCGCGTCGCCGGATGACGCGCGCCTCGCCGCGCGAGACGAGCACGACGCCCGGCCGCGGCACACCGTTGTAGTTCGAGCCCATGCCGAGGGTGTACGCGCCCGTCGCCGGGACGGCCAGCAGGTCGCCGCGGCGCGGCGCCGGCAGACCGATCCGCTCGATCAACACGTCTCCCGACTCGCAGTGCTTGCCGCAGACCGTGTACTGCCCGTCCGCCTCGGCGCCGACGCGGCTCGTCACCACGGCTGCATGGCGCACGCCGTAGAGCTGCGGGCGGGGATTGTCCGACATGCCTCCGTCGACCGCCACGTACGTCGTCGACTCGCTGGCGCGCTTGACGACGCCGACCCGGTAGAGCGTGACGGCCGCGCGTCCGACGAGCGAGCGACCCGGCTCGAACAGCACGCGCGGCGGTGGCAGATCGTGGAGCCGCCAGGCGTGCTGGAGGCGAGCGAGCAGCGCGCCGACGAAGTCGCCGATCGCGGGCGCCCGCTCGCCGTCGACGTGCGCGATCCCGAGCCCGCCGCCGACGTCCACGACGGCCGGCGTCCACTCGAGGGCGGCCCGGCATTCTGCGGCGAACCCGGCCAGCCAGTCGACGCCCATGCGCGGCGCCTGAGCATCGAGGAGCTGCGAGCCGAGGTGGAGGTGCAGCCCTCGCGCCTCGAGGCCCACCTCCCGAGCCCGGCGGATCGCCTCGATCGCGTCGTCGGGCGGCAGTCCGAACTTCGAGCCGGTGTAGCCCGTGCCGATGGCCGGGTGCGTGTCGACGTCGATGCCGGGCGTGACGCGGACCAGCACAGAGCGCACGCCCGCGGCTGCGGCCCGCGGCACGTCGTCGGCCGCGTCGATCACGAGCAGGCCGACGTCCGCCTCGGCCGCGGCGCGGAGCTCGTCGTCGCTCTTGTTGTTGCCGTGCACGACGATGCGGTCGGCGGTCATACCGCCACGCAGTGCGTATGCGAGCTCGCCGAGCGTCGAGACGTCCGCGCCGAGACCGAGACCCGCAAAGAGGCGGATCAAGGCGACGTTCGGAAAGGCCTTGACGCTGTAGGCGACGAGCGCGTCGGCCGGCGCCGCGTCGACGTACGCCCGTGCGTCGGAGCGCAGCGTCTGCTCGCAGTAGACGACCAGCGGCGTTCCGAAGCGGTCGGCGAGCTCGTTGGCCGCCAGTCCGCCGACGGCCAGCGCTCCGTCGCGCACCTCCGCGCTTTCCGGCAACACGTCCAGCATGCGGCGCATTGTGCTGGCTGTGCGACCATCGAGTCGTGGCCGACGCCGACCAGCGCCGACGCAACCGCTACTACGCCTCGTACCCGGAGCGCGCTCTGCGGGCCGGCGTGGCCGTCGTCGCCGGCACGATCTTCGAGGCGTTTCAGCTCCTGCTGCCGCGCTTCGTTCGCCGCTCGAGGCTCTACGAGGCAACCGCCAAGAATCTCCTGCGTGTCGCGATCGAGGTCGTCGGCCAGGTCGAGGCCGCACCGAGTCTCGAGCGGGATGCGCCGAGCGCACGACAGCTGGGCGCTCGCAAGGGTGCCGGGAACGTCGTCGAGGTCGGCTCGATTGCGGCCTTCGGCTTCTCGCCGCTCTGGCTGCTCGCCGGCGCAAGCGACATCCTGCGCGGCTCGCGAACGTACCTGAACGTCCTCGTCGAGGAGCTCAAACGTGAAGGTGTGATCGCCGGCGAGGCGGAATTCTCGTCCGTCGCCGACCTGCTTGGAGCGCTCGAAGGCGGCACCGGCACGACGGCGCGCCTGATCGACATCCCGCCGCTCGAGCTCCAGGGCCTTCGCGCGTCGCTCGAGGAGTTGCGCACGCACGCCGGCTCGCTCCCGTCGCACGAGGAGCTCGCGGCGCTGTACCGCGGCTTGCGCGCGACCGCCGAGCGCGAGCGCCGACCGCTCCTGGAAGTGTCGACCGGCGTCGGCCTCGCGTTCCTCACGTCCGCGCGGAAGGTGTCGCACCAGCACATCGTCCTCCCGTACCGCGAGGACTGGCAGCCGCTGCGCCGCGAGGGTTTCGGGGCCTACGCGCGACGCGTCGCGCGACCCTACGGCCGCGCCGCGTCGGCGCACTGGGACCCGCAACGGCAGAGCTGGACGGAGCGGCTGCTCCAGCGGATCTCGCGGGACGTGTGACAAGCCGCCTCGCCCTTGCTACGATCGGCGCGATGAAGCAGGAGCTTCTCGCGTAGCGCAGGGAGTGACGCGGCGGCCGCCGCGGTAGCTTCCCCAGGCCTCTCCGTCGAGAGGCTTTTTTGTTGCCGGAGGTCGAAATGGAGCGGTACGAGCCACACGACATCGAAGCCAAGTGGCAGCGGGTCTGGGAGGAGGCGGGAGCGTTCCACGTCGAGAACCCGGGCTACGGGGCGCGGGCGGAGCGCACCTTCTACATGCTCGAGATGCTCCCGTATCCCTCGGGCGTCCTGCACATGGGGCACGTGCTCAACTACACGCTGGGCGACGTCGTCACGCACTTCCGCCGCCGGAACGGCTACCTCGTGCTGCGGCCGATGGGCTACGACTCGTTCGGCCTGCCGGCCGAGAACGCCGCCATCAGGGAAGGCGGCCACCCACGCGAGATTGCGGAGGCGAACATCGCGGCCATCCGCCGCCAGATGCGTCGTCTCGGCTGGGCGATCGACTGGTCGCGCGAGGTCGCCGCGCACGATCCCGACTACTACCGCTGGACGCAGTGGCTGTTCCTGAAGTTTCTCGAGGAGGGTCTCGCCTACCGCAAGGAAGCGCCGGTCAACTGGTGTCCCAACGACCAGACCGTGCTGGCCAACGAGCAGGTCGTGGACGGTCGGTGCAACCGCTGCGGCGCCGAGGTGGAGGCGAAGAACCTCGAGCAGTGGTTCTTCCGCATCACGGCCTACGCCGACGCGCTCCTCAACGAATACGCGCTCGTCGAGTACTGGCCGGAGCGCTCGATCGCCATCCAGCGCAACTGGATAGGCCGTTCGGAGGGCGTCGACGTGCTGTTCCGCATCGCCGAGCTCGACGTGGACGTTCCGGTCTTCACGACGCGGCCCGACACCCTGTTCGGCGCGACGTTCTTCGTGCTGGCGCCCGAGCACGAGCTGGTCGAGCGGCTGGCAGAGCGAAGCGAGCACGGTGACGAGCTGCGCGAGTACGTGCGGCGGACCGCGGCGCAGCGCGGCGCCGAGCGCGCCGACGTGACGCGGGAAAAGACCGGCGTCTTCACGGGCCATGCCGCGACGAACCCGGTCAACGGCGAGCAGATTCCGATCTGGGTCTCCGACTACGTGCTGATGGAGTACGGCACCGGCGCGATCATGGCGGTGCCCGCCCACGACGAGCGCGACTACGAGTTCGCTGAACAGTTCGGCCTGCCGGTGCGGCCGGTCGTCGCGCCGGCCGACGGAGCCCCGCCGCCGGAGGGCGCCTTCGTAGAGCACTCGGACGGCGAGCGGCTCCTCAACTCCGGCGACTTCAGCGGGATGCCCGCGCCCGAGGGCGCGCAGGCCATCGTCGAGCGGCTCCGCGAGCAGGGCCGCGCCGCTCCGGCCGTCCGCTTCCGGCTGCGTGACTGGGGTTTCTCCCGCCAGCGCTACTGGGGCTGCCCGATCCCGGTTGTGTACTGCGACGAGTGCGGCATCGTGCCCGTGCCGGAAGACGAGCTGCCCGTGCTGCTCCCCGACGTCGACGACTACCGTCCGAAGGGCAAGCCGCCGCTGGCCTCGAACGAGGAGTGGGTGCGGGTCCCGTGCCCGCGGTGCGGCCGAGAGGCACGACGCGAGACCGAGACGATGGACACGTTCGTCGACTCGGCGTGGTACTTCCTGCGTTACTGCGACCCGCGCAACGACTCGGCACCGTTCGACCGCGAGATCGTCGACTACTGGCTCCCGGTCGACCAGTACGTCGGCGGCGTCGACCACCTGACGGGCCACCTCATGTACGCGCGCTTCTTCACGAAGGTCTTGAACGACCTCGGGATGGTCGGCTTCCGCGAGCCGTTCGCGCGGCTCTTCCACCAGGGCTGGGTGCAATTCGACGGCGCCAAGATGTCGAAGTCGAGAGGCAACGTCATCGGGCCCGACGACCTGGTCGAGCAGTACGGGGCCGATGCGGTGCGGCTCTACATCCTCTTCATGGGGCCGGCCGACCAGGACATGGAGTGGACGGAGACCGGCATCGAGGGGATCGTCCGCTTCCTGAACCGCTTCTGGCGGGTCGTGCTCGACGCGGCGGACGGCGAGCCCGGCGTCGTGGCAGGGCCGCTCGCGCGCAAGGCGCAGGAGACGATCGCGAAGGCGACCGACGACATCGGCCGCCGCTTCGTGTTCAACACGCCGATCGCCGCGATCATGGAGCTGACGAACGAGCTGTCTCGACGGCCGGACGACCCAGCGCGGCGTTTTGCAGCCGAGACGGCCGTGTCGCTGATTCAGCCGTACGCGCCCCACCTCGCCGAGGAGCTCTGGCAGCGACTGGGCGGCGAGCGGCTGTGGGAACAACCGTGGCCGGAGGTCGACGAAGCGCTCCTCGCGCGCCGGACGTTCGAGCTGGTCGTGCAGGTCAACGGCAAGCTGCGCGACCGCCTCGAGGTGCCCGTCGACCTGGGTGAGGAGGAGCTGATTGCGCGGGCCAAGGCGTCGCCGCGCGTGCAGGCGCACCTCGACGGCAAGGAGATTCGCCGCGCGATCGTCGTGCCGCGCAAGCTCGTCAACCTCGTGGTTGGCTAGATGCGCTCGAGCAGGCGCTCGTCCGCCCGCCGGCGTGCGACCCGCGTCGCGAAGAACGCGGCCGCCGCCAGGACGAGAAACGGCGCCGCCACGATCAGGGCGTAGAGGCCGAACGCGACCTCCTTCGCGAGCACCGAGCCGGCATCCTCGAGCGCACGTTCGACCCGGCCTTCGCTGTCGGTTGCGACGGCTGCCTGGCGGGTCGTGAGCGTCAGCGACACGGTCGCGAAGCTCGCGCGGCGTGCGAGGGCTGCCCGCTCCGCCGAGCGCTCGGCAAGCGCGCGGCGAGCGCGTGCGAGCCGCAGCTCGAGGTGGGCCCGCTCTCGCTCAGAGAGTCCGGGCTCGCGAAGGTCGGCGCGCAGCTTCGCGATCCGCTCGCGCAGGGCGAGCAGGTCGCGCGTGTAGCGATCGAGCTGTCCCTGCACGTCGCGAATCGCGATGTCCTCTGCGAGGATCGTCCCTAGCTCGGAAAACCGCTGGACCGCCGCCTGCACGTGCTGAACCGGGACGCGCAGCTCCAGTCGCGCGTCTCCTTGCCTGCCGGGGATGTCGTAGTCGACCGAGACGACGTAGCCGCCCCAGCCCCGCGTCATGCGAATTGCGTCCTTCGTCCGACGCGACAGGTTGTCCAGCCCGTCGACGCGCAGGCGGAGCGAAGCGCGGTAGTCCTGCGCGCGGCGGCGCGCCGGGGGCAGACCAGCGCTCGGCGCGCGGCGTCTGGCGACCTCGGCGGTTTCGCCCGTGGCGCGCGCCTTCCAGACTGTACTCGGCGCTGGGCCCGACCCGTCGGACCCCGCGGCCGGTCCGCTCTGGTTGCGCGCCGGGTCACGTGGCGTCGGCGCCGAGCTCTCGGCGTCGCGACCCACGGCAGCCTCCTCGATTTCGTCGGTGCGACCCGCTCCCGAGATGCCGCCGATCACCGCCGCGCCGAGCCCGATCACGACCACTGCCGGCGCCAGGACGAGCAGCGCGCCCCGCAGGGAGATCCGCTCGCGGAACGTATGGCGACCGGCGGGCTCGGCGGCGGCCAGCTGGTCGATCCGGGCGCGAAGATGCTCCGGCGCCGGAGGCGCGCTCGCGCGCAGCTCCTCCAGGACTTCGTGCAGCCGAGCTCCGTTCTCAGGCGAGGGCATCGGCGCTCACTTTCTGCTCGAGCCGCTGGAGCGCTCGGCCAAGCCGCGTCGAGCATGCCGTGCGGCTAATGCCGAGCACATTCGCCGCCGCGTCGCCGTCGAGCTCCAGCACGATGCGAAGCACGATCACTTCTCGCTCCGCGGCCGACAGCTCCGCAAGCGCCCGCTCGAGCGCGGGCGAGAGCCCGGGAAGTGCGGACTCGCCGTCGGCCGGGGTCGTCTCGCGCGCGTACCGGTCCTCGCGGCGGCGACGGCGTTCCTCGGCGCGGAAGTGGTCGAGCGCCGTCGAGCGGGCGAGCTGGCAGAGCCAGGTGCGCGCGCCCGCACGGCGCGCGTCGAACCGGTGCCAGTTCCGCAGCGCTCGCTCGAAGGTGTCGGCTGTGAGGTCCTCTGCCACGTTTCCATCCCTCGTCATGTAGACCAGATACCGGTAGACGTCGTCCAGGTGCGCCGCCGCGACCGCGGCGAAGCTCGGGCGCTCCGCGCATGTTTTGTGCCTTCCGGCCGGCAAGGACTCCACTGCGCTCACGCTCTCTCTATACGTCGCCGACCTGTCGGCCGTCACAACTGTCGCTGTTTCTTCGAGGCGGGTGTCGAAAGTCCGGCACACATTCGTGACAGTCTCGTGACGGAGACGTCACATGCCGGTTGCCATCATAGGCAACATGGTTGGGCAGGTCCTGAGCGTGCGCGGCCGGCGCCTCGTGGCGCTGGCCGCCTGTCTCGCAATTGCGTTCGTGGTCGGCGCACGGCATTTCGCCGGGGCGCGCGCTCCGGCGGCGGCCCCGGTCGCGCCGGCAATCGCCGTCGCCGAAGAGCCGCGCGCGCGTCTCACGGTGCACGTCGTCGGCGCTGTCCGTCGCCCCGGCCTGTATCGCTTCCGCGACGGCGGCCGCGTGGCAGACGCGGTCCGGCGCGCCGGCGGCGCGACCCGGAAGGCCGACCTCTCGCTGATCAACCTCGCAGCGCCGCTCGCGGATGGGCTCCAGGTCGTCGTACCACGGCGCACGCCGGTGGCTGCCGGCGGGGCGGCAGCGGCGGCCGCTGTTCCCGGCGGTCCGGTGCACCTGAACACCGCGACGGCGGAGCAGCTGGACGAGCTGCCGGGCGTTGGCCCCGTCACGGCCGAGCGGATCATCGACTACCGCGAACAGAACGGCGGCTTCACGTCGGTCGACGAGCTGGACGCGGTGCCCGGCATCGGGCCCGCACGGCTCGAGACGCTGCGCGAGCTCGTTGCGCCGTGACAGCGTTGCTGGCACGCGCCGGTCCGCATACCGCGCTCGCGGCGTTGTGTGCCGGACTCGCATCGGCGAACGTCGTCCGCGCACCCGACAGGCTGGTTACAGCGGCCCTCGCGGCGATGCTGATCGCCGCCACCTCGAATGTCTCCGCGAGGCGACGAATTCCCCTGCTCGCGGCGGGCCTTGCGCTCGCCGGGGCCGTCTGGGGAGGCGCGCGCCTCGACGCGCTCGACAGCAGCCCGCTGAGCAGCGAGGTCGGCCACGCCGGCCGCGCGCGGGTCGTCGTGACCGGGCCGGCGCGCCGCTCGCTGTTCGCGCTGCGCATTCCGGGTGAGGTGCGGCAGTTCGGGCGTCGGGCGCTGCGCGAGCCCGTGCTTCTGCAGCTTCCGCTCGGGCGGGCGCCGCCGCAGGGGACGATCGTCGAGGTCATCGGCGAACTGCGCGCACCGCGCGGGCCGGTCGGCGGCTTCGACGAGCGGGCGTACCTGAAGCGGCGAGGCATGCACGTGGTGCTGCGGGCGTCGGCTTGGCGGGCCGTCGGCCGCCGAGGCGGCCTCGCCGGCGCGGCCGACCGGCTGCGCCTGCGCGTCGCGCGCACGATCGCGCCCGGACTCGGCGGCGAGCGCCGGGCGGTGGTCGCCGGCGTCGTGCTGGGGGAGGACGAAGGGCTTTCCCGCGATCTCGCCGACGCGTTTCGCGCCTCGGGTCTCTACCACCTCCTCGCAGTCTCCGGACAGAACATCGTGCTCCTCGGTGGAGGAGTGCTCGCGCTCGTCTGGCTGCTCGGGCTCCCGAGGTGGCTGGGGCACCTGGCTGCGATCGCGGCGATTCTCGGGTATGTCGCCGCGGTCGGCTGGCAGCCGTCGGTGGTTCGTGCCGGCATTGCCGGCGTGCTCGCCTCGCTTGCCTGGCTCGCCGCTCGGCCACGCGACCGCTGGTACTTCTTCCTCGCCGGCGGCGCCGTGCTGCTGGCCTGGAATCCCTACGCGCTGCTCGAGCCCGGCTTCCAGCTCTCGTTCGGCGCCGTCGCGGCGATATTCGTCGCGGTCCCGCGTCTTCAGCGGCGGCTCGAGGGCTACCCGCTGCCGCGGGGTGTGCGCGAGGCACTCGCCGTGTCGACCGCCTGTGGAGCGGCGACGGCGCCGATCCTGCTCTGGCACTTCGACGCCGTGCCGATCTACGCCGTCGTCAGCAACCTGCTCGCCTTCCCAGCCGTCGGGCCGCTTCTGGGTCTCGCGCTCGCTGCGGCAGCCGTCCACCCGCTTTCGCCGTCGCTCGCCTCCGTCCTGGCCGCGCTCGCAGGCTGGCTGGCCGCGTACGTCGCCGGCGTCGCCCACGTGATCGCGGCCCTGCCGCACGCTCAGGTCGGGACGGGAAGCGCGCTCGTGATCGCTGCCTGCGCGGGTGGCCTCGCGCTTGCCGTGCACCGCCGTCGCGAGCGCCCGCTGCTGCTCGCCGCCGCGATCCTGATCGCCGCCGTCGGGATCGCCTGGCGAACGTGGCCGGACGAGCCGTGGCCGCCGCCGCCGCGAAACGGCCTACGCGTCACGGCGCTGGACGTGGGCCAAGGCGACGCCACGCTGCTCGAGGTGCCGGAGGGCGCGGTGCTCGTCGACGAGGGCCCGCCCGAAGCCCGCGTCGCCGAGCAGCTTCGCCGCCTCGGCATTCGCCGTCTGGCGCTCGTCGTGCTGACGCACCCATCGCGCGACAACATCGGCGGGGCCGTCGACGTGGTTCGCGACCTGGACGTTGGCATCGTCGTCCAGCCGGATCTGCCGTTTCCGAACCCGTTCGGCCGCCCGGCGCTCGCCGCCGCGCGGGAGCGCGGCATTCCCGTCGCCGTCGCACGGGCCGGGCGCGTCTTTCGGGTCGGCCGCCTGCGCCTGAGCGTGCTCTGGCCCGACGGCACGGCGACCCCCGGCGCCAACCCCAACGACCACGCCACTGTGCTGCTGGCGTCGTACGGCTCTGTAGACGCGCTCCTGCCGGCCGACGCAGAGTCGAACGTGACGCTCCGCCTTCGCCCGCCGCCCGTCGAGATCCTCAAGGTTGCCCACCACGGTTCGGCCGACGACAACCTCGGCGAGCTGCTCGCCGCGACGCGACCGCGCGTGGCGATCATCTCGGTCGGCGCGCGCAACGACTATGGGCATCCGGCCGCGTCGACGCTCGCGGCACTCGACGCCGCGCACGGGCTCGCGGTGTACCGCACGGACCGCCACGGACGTGTCTCGGTGGACGGGAACGGCCAGCGCCTCTGGGTGAGAACCGAACGGGAGTAGGCTCTCGAGGTGGCTGCCGAGCCGCTCGCCCCTGTCTACTTGCTGACCGGGAGCGACCGCCCGAAGATCGCGCGGGCGCTCCAGCGCCTCCGTGCCCGGTTCAGCGGCGCGAGCATCGAGCACCTCTTTGCCGAAGGCACGAACGGGCCGGATGCCGTCGCGGCGTGCAACGCTCTCGGGCTGTTCGGAGGAGGCGGACGGCTCGTCATCGTCGAAGGCGTCGACCGCTGGAAGGCCGCCGACGCCGCGGCCGTTGCCGAGTACCTTGCCGACCCGACGCCCGAGACGGTTCTCGCGCTGGTGGCCGAGGCGGTCATCCCCTCGCTCGCCAAGGCGGTCGCGCACGGCGGCGAGGTGCTCGCGTGGGACGTTCCGAAGCGGCGGCTGCCCGCGTGGGTCGCCGAGCAGTTTGCGCGGGCGGGTGCCGACGCCGACCGGGACGCGTGCGAGGCGCTCGTCGCGATCGTCGGCGAGAACCTCGATGCGCTCACGGCCGAGATCGACAAACTCGTGACGTGGTCGGGCGGCGAGCCGGTCCGCGCCCGCGACGTAGAGCTGCTCGCCGTCCACGCTCGCGAAGCGCCGTCGTGGGCGCTCTCCGACGCGTGGGGTGAGCGTGACACGGCCGCCGCACTTGCGGCGTACGACGCGGAACTCCACCGGACGGAGCCGTTCCTCGTCGGCGCGCGGCTCGCCTCGCACGTCGCGATGGTTCGCTCGGCGCAGCGGCTCGCCGCGGCCGGCCGGTCGAGCCGCGATATCGCGAAGGCTCTCGGCGTCCACGAGTTTCGCGTCCGCAAGGGGCTGGCCCACGCTGACCGCTATACGCCGGGCGAGCTGGAGGCGGCGGTCGTCCGCCTGGCCGAGCTCGACGCCGCGCTGAAGGGCGGCAGCCGCCGGCCGGCGGAACTCGAGCTCGAGCTGGCGCTCGTCGACGTGACGCGCGAGCGCGTGCCCGCGTAACTGCTCGCACGCTGCCTCGGCCGCGATCGAGTGCCCGACCTGCTGCCGGTTTCGTCGTGCGGTAGACGCTGGCTGCTCGGCTAGGAGCGGGGCCCGACGAGCCGCGCTGCCTGCGCCTTCTTGCGTGCCGCGAGATTACGGTGGATCGCGCCGCGCGCTGCGGCGCGGTCGATCCACTGCTGAAGCCGGCGGTGCTCGGTCGCGATCTTCGGCGCGTCGCCCTCCTCGACGGCAGCCGCCAGACGCCTGGTCAGCGTCTTGACCGTCGAGCGGTAACGGAGGTTCTCGAGCCGCTCGCGCGCGGTCGTCCGAACACGCTTCTTCTGCTGCTTGATGTTCGCCATGGCGTGAAAACGCCCGCTCAGGCGGGCGCCGACGATCGTAGCAGAGCGTCCTGGGCGAAACGCCGCCCCGCCTCGCTGCCTCGCGTCCGGTCGGTTCCGGCGCGACGCACGCACGCGTCACGTCGGCCGCGACGTCCGAGGCGGGAAGGCGAGGCGCGGGCGGCGGGCTGCCAGCTCGCTGCCGTGCCGCGCACGGCCAATCGGGGCGCGGGAGGCCGCGGGTGCCCTCCCTATACTCGCGCGCGTGGAGACGCGGGCCAGCGCGCGCCGGCTCGCCTGGTCGACGGCGGTCTTCTCGCTCGCCACCGGGCTCTCGCGGATCCTCGGTCTCGGGCGCGAGATCGTCGCGGCGAACTACTTCGGGGCTCGCGGCCCGATCAACGCGTTCACGGTCGCGTTCCAGATTCCGAACCTGGTACGCGCGCTCGTGGCCGACGCGGCGCTCTCCGCCGCATTCGTGCCCGTCTTCAGCGAGCTGCTCGAGAAGGGCGAGCGGGCACGCGCGTGGCGGGTCGCCTCGACCGTGTTCTGGCTGCTGCTGCTGGGACTGACCGGCATCACCGCTGCCTTCGTGCTCGCTGCGCCCCTCCTCGTGCCGCCGATGACCGACGCCTACGACGGGCTCGCCGTCCGACTCGCACAGCTGCTCTTCCCGATCGTCGTCCTGCTCGGCGTCTCGGGCGTGATCGTCGGCATCCTCAACAGCTACGAGCACTTCACGATCCCGGCCCTGACGCCGGTCTTCTGGAATCTCGCCATCATCGCCGGGCTGGTGATCGGCGTTCCACAGGCCGAGTCGGAGAGCGCGCGCCTGTACGTCTACGCCGGGTCGATCCTCGCCGGAACGGTGCTCCAGGTGGCGTTGCCCGTGCCCTGGCTCCGCGGCCGCGACGGGTCGCTGCGGCTCGCGCTGGACCTGCGCGATCCGGCGGTCAAGCAGGTGTTCCGGCTGATGGGGCCCGTCACGTTGAGCCTCGGGCTGATCAACGTCAACGCGGTGATCGGCACGATCTTCGCGGCGCGGCTGATCGACGCCACCATCGCGCCGAACGCGATCGACAAGGCGTTCCGCGTGTACATGCTTCCCCAGGGCATGTTCTCGGTGGCCGTCGCGACCGTGCTCTTTCCGGCGCTGTCGCGCCTCGCGGCGCGCCGCGACCTCGACGGCTTCCGCGCGACCGTCTCGCTCGGACTGCGGCAGATCAACTTCCTGCTCGTGCCGGCCGCCGCCGCGTCGGCGATCCTCGCGGAGCCGATCGTGCGGCTCCTCTATGAGCGCGGGCGGTTCGACCCGGATCAGACGACGGTGGTCGCCGGCGCACTGGCCGCGTTCTCGCTCGGGCTCGCCTTCAACGGGATGATGCTGATGCTGAACCGTGGCTTCTTCAGCCTCCAGCAGCCGTGGCTGCCGACCTGGGTGGCGCTCGGAAACGTCGTGCTCAACGTCGCCCTCTACGCGGCGCTCTACCGCGTCGGCGTCTGGGGGATTCCGCTCGCCGTGTCGCTGGCGAACGTCGCCGGCGCTGCGATGCTCCTCGTCCTGATGCGACGGCGACTCGGCCGGATCGACTTCCGGTCGATCGTGGCGTCGCTCGCCCGCGTCCTCGTCGCGGCGGCGGCGCTCGCCGGCGCGGCGTACGGCGTCTGGTGGGCACTCGACGACGCGCTCGGAAGATCGTTCGGCGCGCAGTTGGCCTCTGTCTCGGCCGCGCTCGCCGCCGGCTCCATCGTCTACCTCGTGATGTGCCGCGCACTCGGGGTGCGCGAGATCCAGGCGCTACTCTCTCTGCGGGCCCGCTTCCGACGGGCCTGATCTCTCCATGGACCCGGCACGCATCCGCAACTTCTCGATCATCGCGCACATCGACCACGGCAAGTCGACGCTGGCCGACCGCATTCTCGAGGTCACCGGGACGCTCTCCGGGCGCGACATGCGCGAGCAGGTCCTGGACACGATGGAGCTCGAGCGCGAGCGCGGGATCACGATCAAGGCGCAGGCCGTGCGGGTCGCGTGGAAGGGTCACCAGCTCAACCTCATCGACACGCCCGGCCACGTTGATTTCACGTACGAGGTGTCCCGCTCGCTCCAGGCGTGCGAGGGCGCCGTCCTGGTCGTCGATGCGGCCCAGGGCGTGGAGGCTCAGACGGTCGCGAACGCGTACCTGGCGATCGAGAACAACCTCGAGATCGTCGCGGTCGTGAACAAGATCGACCTGCCGCAGGCCGACCCGGACGGGCGCGCGGCCGAGCTGGGCGGGCTGATCGGCGAGCCGCCGGACCGCGTGCTGCGAGCCTCGGCGAAGACGGGTTTCGGCGTGGAGGCGGTGCTCGACGCGGTGGTCGAGCGGATCCCGCCTCCGACCGGCGACCCGAATACGGCGTCACGCGCGCTCGTCTTCGACTCCTCGTACGACCAGTACCGCGGCGTCGTCGCGTTCGTGCGCGTCGTCGACGGGTCGTTCCGGGCCCGAGAGCGGCTGCGCGCGATGGCGCAGGGCACGCGCTTCGAGGTAGAGGAGCTCGGCTTCTTCTCGCCCACGATGCGGCCGGCGGAGTCCCTCGCGGCGGGAGAGGTCGGCTACGTGATCACGGGCCTGAAGGATGTCAGCAGGCTGCGCGTCGGCGACACGCTCACCTCCGAGGCGAGCCCGGCCGCTGCGCCGCTTCCCGGGTACAAAGACGTCAAGCCTACGGTCTTCGCCGGACTCTTCCCCACCGACTCGGACGACTACCCCGAGCTGCGCGACGCCCTTGACAGGCTTAAGCTGAACGACGCCGCGCTCTTCTACGAGCCCGAGACCTCGCAGGCGCTCGGCTTCGGTTTCCGCTGCGGCTTCCTTGGCCTCCTCCACATGGAGATCGTGCGCGAGCGGCTGGAGCGTGAGTTCGACCTCGACTTGATCGTGACGGCGCCCAACGTCGCGTACCAGGTCGAGACCCCGACCGGCGAGATCGTCGAGGTGCACAACCCGGCCGACATGCCCTCGGACGTCGAACGCGTCGAGGAGCCCTACATCAAGGCGTCGGTCATCGTCCCCAAGGAGTTCGTCGGCGCCGTGATGGAGCTCTGCAACGAGCGGCGCGGGCGCTTCGATCACATGGAGTACCTCTCCGAACAGCGCGTCCACCTGACGTACGAGCTGCCGCTCGGCGAGATCGTGCTCGACTTCTACGACCAGCTGAAGTCGCGTACGCGAGGCTACGCGAGCTTCGACTACGACCTCGCCGGCTTTCGGGAAGGGTCGCTCGTCCGTGTCGACGTGCTGGTGGGCGGCGAGCCGGTGGACGCCCTCTCGCTGATCGTGCACCGAGAGGGCGCCTACGCGCGCGGAAGGGCACTCGTAGAGCGGCTGCGCGAGGAGATCCCGCGCCAGTTCTTCGACGTGCCCATCCAGGCTGCGATCGGCTCTCGGGTGATCGCGAGGGAGACGGTCAAGGCGAAGCGCAAGGACGTGCTCGCCAAGTGCTACGGCGGCGACATCACCCGCAAGCGCAAGCTGCTCGAGAGACAGAAGGCCGGCAAGAAGCGCATGAAGCAGGTCGGCGCGGTCGAGGTGCCCCAGGAGGCCTTCTTGGCCGTCCTGAACCTGAACGAGGACGGAGGCGGGCGGCGCGGTGGATGACGTCCGCCACCTGTACGTGCACCTGCCGTTCTGTGCGCACCGCTGCGGCTACTGCGACTTCGTCACCGTGGTGGGACGACGTGGCCAGCATGCCGCCTACGTGGACGCGCTGCTCGCCGAACTGACGCTGGAGCGGGATCTGCTCGCGCCGGCCCTGGAGACGCTCTTCCTCGGCGGCGGGACACCGACGTTCACGGAGCCGGCCGTTCTGGCGCGGCTCCTCGCGGCGCTGCCCGACGCGCGGGAGGTGACGGTCGAGGCCAACCCGGAGACCGTGACGCCCGCGCTTGCCGCGCTGCTGCGAGAGCACGGCGTCAGTCGCGTGTCGCTCGGGGCCCAGAGTTTCGAGCCGCGCCTGCTGGCGACGCTCGATCGCGCGGCCGGCCCCGACGACGTCCGGCGCGCCGTCTACGCTCTGCGCGATGCCTGTTTTGACAACATCTCGCTGGACCTGGTCTACGGGATTCCCGGTCAGAGCGCCCCCGACCTGGATTCCGATCTGGCGGCGGCGCTCGCGCTCGAGCCGGAGCACCTGTCGTGCTACGAGCTCGAGGCGAAGCCTGGCACGCGTTTCACGCACGCCCACGCGGAGGAGCTCGCCCGCCAGGCCGCCGCGATGGAGGGCTACTTCGAGCGGGTCGTGGAGACGCTGATCGGGGCCGGCTACCGCTGGTACGAGACGGCCAACTTCTGCGTGCCGGCCGGGCATGCCGGGGGTCGCGACCTGCGCGCGCAGCACAACCTCGGCTACTGGCGTGGCCGCGACTACCTCGGGCTCGGCATCGGCGCCGTTTCCACGGTCGCCGGGCGCCGGTGGCGCAACGCACCGAGCCTCGGCTCGTACGTCGGCATGCTCCGCTCGGGCTCGCGTCCACGGCGCGAGGTCGAGGTGCTGCCGCCGGCGACTCGACGGGCCGAGCAGGTACTGCTCGGGCTGAGGCTCGACGAGCCACTTCGGCTGGCGCCTGTTGCGGAGGCGGTCGACGCGGCCGGTTGGGAGCGCGTCGAGCGGCTCGGGCTCGCGGAACGTCGACGCGACGAGCGCGGCGAGGAGGCGATCGCACTGACGCAGCGCGGGCGGTTCCTCGGCGGCGCGGTGACGGCCGAAGTGCTCGCGTGACCCATATTTTGCCTGCTCAGCACCCATAAAATGGGCGAGATGGGCACCTTCCCGATCGAGTTGACCGAGCGGCAGCGCGCCGTGCTGCGCCGCGTCGTCGAGGATTACGTAGCGACGGGGCAGCCGGTCGGCTCCAAGCACCTCGTCGAGAGCGCCAGCCTGAAGGTCTCAGCCTCCACGGTGCGCGCCGAGCTCGCCGAGCTGGAGGCGTTCGGGCTCCTCACGCACCCGCATACGTCGGCGGGGCGCGTCCCCACGGAGCGCGGCTACCGGCTGTACGTGGACGATCTGCTCGTTCGGCTGGGGCGCCCGGCCGGCTTCCCGCTCGACCTGACCGACGCGCGGGGCGAGGTCGAGACGACGCTCCAGGCGACGACCGAGGCGCTCTCCGAGCTGACCCGACTGCTCGCACTCGTCTCCGCGCCGCCGCTCGACGCCGCGACAGTCCGCCACGTCGAGGTGCTCCTGCTCCAGCCGCACGTGCCGATGGTGGTCGTGATCACGTCGACGGGTGGCGTCAGCAAGCGCGTCTGGACGGTTGAAGATGTGGTTGACACAGGGCTCGCGAAATGGGCCGCTGAATACCTCAACGAACAGGTCGCCGGCGTCAAGCTGGGCACGCACGCGCTCCGGCAGCGGTTCGAGGACCCGACGCTGTCGCCGCGCGAGCGGACGTTCCTGCAGCTGCTCTGGCCGGCGTTCACCGACCTCGCCGACGACGAGCGGCGCCTCTACGTCGGCGGCACCGCCACGCTGCTCGACGAGTTGCGCCTCGAGGACCTGGCGGGCTACCGCGACCTGGTCGACGTGCTCGAGAAACGGGCGGCGCTGCTCGAGATCCTGGCCGGCGTGCTCGACCGCGAGCGGCCGATCGTGAGGGTCGGAGACGAGCTCGCCCATCCCGGACTGCGCGACGTCGCTCTCGTCGGCGCCGGCTACGGCGTGCTCAACCAGACGCTCGGCGCCGTCAGCCTGCTCGGCCCGCTGCGGATGGACTACGAGAAGGCGATTCAGTCGGTACGAGCGGCGGCGACTGAGCTGTCGCGCTTCGCCGAGGCGTACTACAACTAGCGGAGCGGTCACGCGGCGCGCAGAGAGCAGCCTGACGGCGGAGCTACGCTTCGATGGTGGCGACGACGGAACGCGATTACTACGAGCTGCTCGGCATCTCGCGCGGCGCAGACGACGCCGACATCAAGCGCGCGTTTCGACGGCTCGCGCGTCAGCTGCACCCGGACGTCTCCGAAGAGCCCGACGCCGAGGAGCGCTTCCGCGAGGTCGCGGAGGCGTACCAGGTCCTCTCGAACCGCGAGACGCGCGAGCTCTACGACCGCTACGGCCACGCGGGGCTGCGGAGCGGCGGCTTTCGCCCCACGCAGTTCGACTTCGGCAGCCTCGCGGACGTCCTGTCGGCCTTCTTCGGCGACGACCTCTTCGGGGTCGGCGGCTCGCGGCGCGGGCGCGCGCGCGGAGCGGACGTCGCCGCTCGCGTCGAGATCGACCTGCGCGAGGCGGCGACGGGCGTCACCAAGCAGGTGCCGTTCCCAGTAGCAGCGACCTGTGCGCGCTGCGGTGGCGACGGCGCCGAGCCCGGCTCGAGCGTCTCGCGCTGCCCGACGTGCGGCGGCGCAGGCCGCGTCAGCCACGTGTCGCGCAGCGCATTCGGCGAATTCGTCCGGACGGGCGCGTGCCCGAACTGCGGTGGCGCGGGTCGCGTCGTGGAGGATCCCTGCAGCGAGTGCCGCGGCCAGGGCCGCGTCGTCGAGGAGCGCACGCTCGACGTCGAGATCCCACCGGGCATCCACGACGGGCAGCGCATCCGGCTGTCCGGCGAAGGGCACGCGGGCGCGCTGGGCGGCCGCGCAGGTGACGTCTACGTGGACGTCCGCGTGCGCCCGGATCCACGGTTCGTCCGCCAGGGCGACGACCTCTTCTCGACTGTCTCGCTGACGATGACGCAGGCCGCGCTCGGCGCGACGGTGACGGTGCCGACGCTCGACGGCGAGGTCGAGCTGCGCTTCGAGCCCGGCACGCAACCAGGCGAGATCCGCGTGCTGCGCGGGCGCGGCATGCCCGTCCTCCAGGCGTTCGGGCGCGGCGACTTCCGCGTGCTCGTGAACGTCGCCATCCCGCGACACCTGACCCGCGAGCAGCGCGAGCTCCTCGAGCGGTTCGAGGGCGTCACGGGCGCCGAGACCTACGAGGAAGACGAGGGCTTCTTCGACAAGCTGAAGAGCGCGTTCCGCTGACCGGGCTCGTCCGCGCCTCGCTCGTCGTCCCGCGTGAGGCGGAGGAAATCGTGGCCGCTCAGCTGCTCGAGCTCGTCCCGGACGGTCATGAAGTCGTCCGGCGAGCGGAGGGCGTCGAGCTCACCGTCTACGTCGACGAAACCGCGCTCGGGCTCCTGCGAGACCGGCTGGCCGGGCTTCGCGTCGTCCGGGTAGCAGTCGGCTGGGAGGACGACTGGAAGCGCTTCCACCCCCCGGCCGCTGTCGGCCCGCTCTGGGTGGGGCCGCCCTGGCAGCGGGCACCCGGGAACTCGATACCCGTCGTGATCGACCCGGGACGCGCCTTTGGCACGGGTGCACACGCGACCACGCGACTGTGCCTCGAATTGCTGCTCGAGCTCGAGCGCGGCAGCGTGCTCGACGTGGGCTGCGGCTCGGGCGTGCTCGCCGTTGCCGCCGCCAAGCTCGGCCACTCGCCGGTGACGGCAATGGACGCCGACGAGGCGGCAGTGGCGGCGACGCTCCAGAACGCGGACGCAAACGCGGTTCGGCTCCGGGCGCTGCGCGCCGACGCGCTGACGGCCGGGCTGCCGGCGGCAGACATCGCCCTCGCGAACGTCGACCTGGCAGTGGTCGAGGCGCTGGCCTCGCGTGTCGACTGCCGGTGGCTCGTCACGTCGGGGTACTTCGGCTCCGAGCGGCCGTCGCTGCCGGGTTTCGCCCGCGTCGAGCGCCGCACGCGCGAGCGGTGGGCGGCCGATCTGCACGTCCGGGAGTAGCATCCCGCACGGTGGCGGGCTTCTCGGTGAAGTTCCTGGGCTGCAAGGTGTCGCAGACGGACGCGCAGGCGGTCCGCGAACGGCTGCTCGCCGACGGGCACAGCGAGCGCCTGGATGCCGAGGTGGCGGTCGTCAACACGTGCTGCGTCACGCGCGAGGCCGTCCGCAAGTCGCGCCGGGCAGCTGCACGCGCCGCCCGCACGCATGCCCGCGTCTACGTGACCGGCTGTGGCGCAAACCTCGCGGAGGACGCGTTCGCCGACCTCGCGGACAACGTCGTCGTCGTGGCGCGCCGAAGCGAGGAGACGCCCGCCTTCGTGGCGGGCGACGTGGGACCGATCGGCTGTGTCACGGCCGACGCGCGCCTCGACCGCGTCCGCGCGTTCGTCAAGGTTCAGGATGGCTGCAGCTTCTCGTGCAACTTCTGCGTCGTGCCGCTCGTTCGCGGCGCGTCGCGGAGCAGGTCCGCAGCGGCGGTGCTCGCAGAGGTTCGCCGGCGCGTCGCCCAGGGGCACAAGGAGGTCGTGCTGACCGGCATCAACCTGGGCTGCTACCGCGATCGCGAGGCCGGCTACCGCCTGCCGCGCCTGGTCAGCGCCGTCGCCGAGACGCCCGGGCTCGCGCGTCTGCGGCTGTCCTCCATCGAGGTGAATCACGTCGACGCCGAGCTGGTGCGCGTACTGCGCGAGACGGCGACGGTGTCGCGTCACCTGCATGTGCCGCTCCAGTCCGGCGACGATGCCGTGCTCGGCGCGATGGCGCGCCGCTACGGCGCGACGACCTTCCTGCGGCGTCTCGAGCCGCTCGGCGACTTCAACCTGACCACCGACGTGATCGTCGGCTTTCCGGGCGAAGACGAAGCGGCCTTCCGGCGGACGCTTCGCGTGGTCGAGGCGGCGGGGGTCACGAAGATCCACGTGTTTCCGTACTCGCCGCGTCCCGGGACGCCGACCGCCGAGCGGGACACGGTGCCCGCGGAGGTCAAGAAGGAGCGGGGCGGGCGCCTGCGCGAAGCGTCGCGGGTGGCCTGCCTGGCGCGGTGGCGGTCGAAGCTCGGTGCGGAGGACGTGGTGCTCGTCGACCGGCCCGGGCGCGGGTACGGCGACGACTACTCGCCGTGGCTCGTGAGCGAGAGCGCGCCGGTCGGCGAGCTCGTGCGCGTACGCGCCGGTGGTGTGACGGAGGAGGGGATTCTCGCTGCCTGAGGACTGCCTCTTCTGCCGGTTGGTGCGCGAGGGAGAGCACGTCCGAGCCGGCGAGGGCTTCGTGGCGGTTCACGACATCAGCCCGAAGGCCGACGTGCACCTGCTCGTGCTGCCCGAGCGGCACGTCGCCAGCTTCCACGACGTCGCCGAGTTCCCGGCAGAAGAGGCGAAGCGGATGCTCGAGTTCATCGCCGCGACGGCGCGCGAAGTCGGTCTCGACGACTACCGCATCGTCCTCAACGTCGGCGAGCGCGCCGGACAGACGATCTTCCACCTGCACTGGCACGTGCTCGGCGGGCGGATGAGCGGCGTGCCGGCGTGAGTCTCATCGCGCACATCGAGCAGGAGCTGACGGCTGCCATACGCGCGCGGGACACGGCGCGGCGCGACGCGCTACGCCTGATCCTGGCCAGCTTGCGCTCGCCGGAGAAGGAGCTCCAGCGGCCGCTCTCGCCCGGCGAGGAGCTCCAGGTGCTCCAGCGGGAGCGCAAGCGGAGGCAGGAGGCGGCCGAGGCATACCGCGCCGCCGGCCGTACCGACCAGGCGGACGCGGAGGAGCATGAGCTGGCCGTCCTCCAGGAGTTCATGCCCGCGCCGCTCTCCGACGACGAGCTCGAGGCGATCATCGACGACGCGATCGCCGAGAACGGCGCGACGAGCATTCGCGATCTGGGACGCGTGATGGCCGACGTGATGCCGCAGGTGGCTGGGCGGGCGGACGGCTCGACCGTCACGCAGCTCGTGCGCGAGAAGCTGGCGTAGCCTCCTCGCGACGATCGTATCGGTGCCGATCGCACGCATCCGTCACGGCTTCGTGCCCGAAGCGTGACGACCGCCGAGCGCGCCTACACTGGTGCGCGTGCAGGAAGTGCTCTCCGTCTCGAACGACGTCGCCGCCGAGCTCGCGAGCGTGAGCGACGGTGTGCTCGAGACGCTCCGCGAGCGGCTGCGGTGCACGATTCTGCTGCGCGGTAACCGGCTGACGCTGGAGGGCGACGACCTGCACGTATCCGAAGCGCGCGCGGTCATCGACGAGCTCGTCGAGCTGGTCGAGGGCGGCAACCAGATCGGTCCGGGCACGGTCGACGCGGTGCTCGGCGTGCTCGAGCAGGGTGCTGACGTTCGCGACGTCTTCGAGGACGTGGTCTGGCGTCACCGCGGCGCGAAGATCGCGCCGAAGACCGTCATGCAGAAGCGCTACGTCGACGCGATCCGCACGTCCACCGTCACGTTCGGGATCGGGCCGGCCGGCACCGGCAAGACGTACCTCGCAATGGCGCTGGCCGTCGCGGCGCTCTCGGACCGGCAGGTCGGCCGCATCATCCTCACCCGCCCGGCGGTCGAGGCCGGCGAGCGCCTCGGCTTCCTGCCGGGCGACGTCCTCGCGAAGGTCGACCCCTACATGCGGCCGCTCTTCGACGCGCTCTACGACACGATGGATCCCGAGAAGCTG
>JACVRM010000051.1 GCA_014534415.1 Thermoleophilia bacterium
CTCAACCCGATGACCGCCTACATGACCGGCAAGCTGAAGGTCAAGGGCGACACGGGCGCCGCGATGAAGCTCCAGAAGCTGTTCTAGGCCGAGCGGGCGGAAGCGGCCAGTCGGCCGCATCCGCTCGCCCGCGCGCTGCTAGCGACGGCGCCGGCCGAACTCGTCGTTCGACGAGTCGTCCTCCGCGACGCGACGGCGTCGCGCGCGCTCGTCGTCGCCCTCGTCGCCGGTGAGGCCGTGCGCCTCGACGTCTGTTGTGTCCTCGGCCTCGGCCTCGGTAGCGGCCGTCTCGGTGCGCTCGTCTTCCACGCTCGCTCCTTTCAGTCGTGACGCGGCGTACTGTTTCACCATCATGACGCTGCGCCGCGGTCGGATCTTCCCATCGGAGCCCGGCCGGCGCAAAGGGGTTTGACGAGCGGCCTGCGGCGCTCGCTGCGCGACGCCGGTGCCGCGCTCGCCAGCCTGGGCCACAACCGCGAGCTCCTTCGTCTGGAGCTCTCGCTGCTCGCCTCGGTGCTCGCGCACTGGGCGTATGGAGTCGCCGTCGCGGTCTACGCGTACCGCGAAGGCGGCGTGGCAGCGGTCGGGATCTTCGGTCTAGCACGCACGCTGCCCTCCGCGCTGGCGGCGCCGTTGACTGCTGCGCTCGCCGACCGCTACCGGCGGGAGCTCGTTCTCGCCGCCGCGACAGTGGCGCGCGCCGCCGGGGCCGCCGCCACGGCGGTGGCCGTCGCTTCGGACGGCCCGGCGGCGCTGGTGTACGCGCTCGCGGCCGCGGTTCAGATCGCAACGACGGCGACGTTCCCCGCGAAGGCGGCGCTGACGCCCTCCCTGGCGCGGACGCCGGTCGAGCTGACCGCTGCGAACGTCGCGGCCACGACGACGGAAAGCGCCGGTAGCTTCATCGGCCCTGCGCTGGGCGGAATCGTGCTTGCGGTCGCCGACATCGAAGCTGCGCTCGCCGCGACGGCGGCCGCGTTTCTCCTCTCGGCCGTGCTCGTCGCCCGCATCCGCAGCGGGGAGACGCCGTCGCCGGCAGCCGCCGGCAGCCTGGCGGGCGACCTGCTGGGCGGCGTGCGCGCGATCCGCGACGCGTCCGGGGTACCGCTGCTCGTCGGCCTGTACGGGGCTCAGACCCTCGTCGCCGGCATGCTCAACGTGTTGATCGTCGTGCTCGCGCTCGACCTTCTGGCGCTGGGCGAGCCCGCGGTCGGCTACCTGGACGGCGTGATCGGCGTGGGGGGTATCGCGGCCACCGTGGTCGTGCTCGCCCGCGCCGGGCGCGCGCGGCTCGGATTCGACTTCGCGATCGGGCTACTGCTCTGGGGGCTGCCGCTCGCGGCGATCGGTGTCTGGCCGGAGACCGCCTTTGCAATTCCGATGCTCGCCGCCGTCGGCGTCGGGAACACCATCGTGGACGTGGCGGCGGTGACGCTGCTCCAGCGCGCCGCGCCGGAGGCCGCGCTCGCACGCGTGTTCGGCGTGCTCGAGTCGCTGACCTGGGCGACGATCGGGCTCGGCGCGCTTGCGGCGCCGCTGGCGGTCGAGCTGCTCGGAGAGCGGTGGGCGTTCGTTGCGACCGGCCTGTTTCTGCCCGTCCTCGGTGTTCTGTCCTGGCGTCGCCTGGCGAGCCTCGACGCGTCCCTTCCCCCGCCCGACGAGCGGCTCGAGGCGACGCGGGCCGTCCCCCTGTTCGCGGCGCTCGCGCCCGAGGCTCTCGAGCAGGTTGCCGCAGCTCTCGTACCGGTTCGCTTCGCGGCCGGCGAGGCGATCGTCCGCCAGGGCGAGCGGGGCGATCGCTTCTTCCTGATCCGGCGCGGCGCGGCCACGGTCTCGGTCGACGGCCGCCAGGGCCAGCCGCTCGGGCCCGGCGACTTCTTCGGGGAGATCGCGCTGCTGCGCGGCGTGCCGCGTACGGCGACAGTGCGCGCGATCGGGGACCTCGACGCGTACGCCGTGGATTCGGCGACGTTCGCGCGGGCGGTCGGCGGCAGTCCGGGCGCTCGCGCGACGGCCGAGCGTGCGGTGCGCACTCGCCTGCGAACCCTGCGGCCGTCCGGGGCGTCGCTCTAGGGTGCCGCGGGGCCGCGCGAGCGCCGGTCGCCGACGCTGTACGCAAACAGGCGCTTGGCGGCCCGTTGAGCTACTCCTCCAGTTCGACGAGCAGCTGGCCGCCGCCGACCAGGTCGCCCTCGGCGACGTGCACCGCGCGCACGACCGCCTCGTACGGCGAGACGACCGGGGTCTCCATCTTCATCGCCTCGAGCACCAGCAGCGTGTCGCGCGGGTGGACGCGGTCGCCGGCGGTCGCCTGCACGCGGATGACCTTGCCGGGCATCGGCGCTGTGAGCGCGCTCTGCTCGCCCACGGGGCCGTGCTCGGCGGCGGCCGCGTACACATCGGGCGGGGCGTGGGGCGGGGGCGCCGGCAGGTTCAGCCGGAACGGGCCGCGCCAGGGGCCGGACGGCTCTCGCGGCGGCGCCGAGAACGGCGGGTGGTCGGCGAGGAACGCAGTCGTCGTGCGGCCCGCCCGGACGACTGGATGGGAGGCGAGCCAGCGGAGAAACGGGAGGTTGGTCGTGACCCCGCGGATCTCGGTCGCGGCGAGTGCCTCGGCGAGCCGGCGGAAGGCGTCCTCGCGCGTCGCCTCGTGCGCGATCAGCTTCGCGATCAGCGGGTCGTACGCGACGCCGACTTCGTCGCCTGCCTCGACGCCCGCGTCGATGCGGAGCCCGGCGGGCAGGCGTAGGCGCTCGACGCGGCCGGCCTGCGGCAGGAACGTGCGGGGGTCCTCGGCGTAGAGGCGCACTTCGACGGCGTGGCCGTTGAAGTCGTAGCCCGGCGCGCAGGCGCGGCCGGCGGCGATCTCCAGCTGGTCGAGAACCAGATCCCGGCCGGTCACCTCCTCGGTGACCGGATGCTCGACCTGGATGCGCGCGTTGAGCTCCAGGAAGTAGAACTCCCGGCCGTCGAGCATGAACTCGGCTGTCCCGAGGTTGCGGTAGCCGACGGCTGCAGCGAACGCAGTCGCGGCGGCGCTCATCGTCTCGCGGAGGGCGGCGTCGAGCGCCGGCGAGGGCGCCTCCTCGAGCACCTTCTGATGGCGCCGCTGGATCGAGCATTCGCGCTCGCCGAGCGCGCCGACGTGGCCGTGACCGTCGCCGATCAGCTGAATCTCGACGTGCCGCGGGCGCTCGAGGTAGCGCTCGCAGAAGATCCGGTCGTCGCCGAAGGCGGCGCCGGCCTCGCTCCGCGCAGCGGCGAGCGCATCCTCGATCTCCTCACGCCGGCGGACGACTCGCATGCCGCGCCCGCCTCCCCCGGCGGCGGCCTTGACGATCAGCGGGTAACCGATCTCGTCGGGCTCGCCGGTCGGGACGACGGGCACGCCGGCCTCGAGCGCGATTCGCTTCGCCTCGAGCTTGTCGCCGCCGAGCCGCATCGCCTCGGGCGGGGGGCCCACGAACTGCAGTCCGGCCGCATGCACTGCCTCGGCAAAGTCGGCGTTCTCGGCGAGGAAGCCGTAGCCGGGGTGGATCGCGTCCGCACGCACGTGCTTCGCGGCCCGCACGTACTCCTCGGAGTGCAGGTATCCGGCGATCTCGACGGTCTCGTCGGCGACGCGCGTGTGCAGCGCGCCGCGGTCGTCCGCGGCGGCCACCGCGACCGTGGCGATCCCGAGCTTGCGGCACGTCCGAAAGACGCGCACGGCGATCTCGCCTCGGTTCGCTACGAGGAGCTTGCGGATCTCCATGCGGGATCCCGGCGCTCGAGGAAGGCGCGCAGCCCCTCCTGACCCTCATCGCTCGTTCGCAAGCGCGCGGCGAGCTCCACCGTCGCCGTGCCGCGCGGTCCTTCGCGAATGAGGCGCTTCGCGGCACGCGTGGCGTGCGGGCCGGCGGCCACCAGCTCGCCGACGACTCTCTCGACGGCCGCGTCGAGGTCCGCCGCTACTTCGCTGACCAGTCCGATCCGGAGCGCCGCCTGCGCGTCGAAGCGTTCGCCGGTCAGGAAATACCGGCGTGCGGCCGCCTCGATCCGGGGCAGGACGAACGGAGAGATCACCGCGGGAACGATCCCCAGCTTCACCTCCGAGAAGCCGAAGACGGCGTCCGCGGCCGCGATCGCGACGTCGGCGCAGGCGACCAGTCCGCTTCCGCCGCCGAGCGCGAAGCCCTGCACGCACGCGACCACGGGCGCGGGACAGTGGTCGATCGTCGCGAGCATTCCGTACAGATGGCGGGCGTCCTCGACGTTCTCCTCGTACGTGAGCTCGATCGAGCCGCGCTGCCACTCGACGTCGGCGCCGGCGCAGAAGCTTGGTCCCTCGCCCGCGAGGACGACCGCCCGCGCGTCGCCGACGTCGGCGAATGCCTCAGTCAGCTCGCGGATCAGCGTTGCGTCGAACGCGTTGCGGCGCTCGGGGCGCGCCAGCGTGACGCGAAGCACCGGGCCGTCCCATTCGGTCCGCAGCGCGCTCATCGCGCCGGAGCTTAGAGTCGGGGCATGCTGCGAGGCGCGCTTGCCGCCGCCGTCACGCCGCTCCGCGCCGCCGGTGCGGCGCTCGACGAGGAAGCGTTCGGCCCGTACGTCGACTTCCTCGTTGCGGGCGGGCTCGACGGCGTGCTCGCGCTCGGCACGACCGGTGAGGGGATCCTGCTCTCCGAGGCGGAGCGCCGGCGCGCCGCCGAACTGTTCGTCGACGCGGCGGGCGGGCGGATGGCCGTCGCGGTGCACTGCGGCGCGCAGACGACGCGCGAGACGGCGGCGCTCGCGGAGCATGCCGCCGGCGTGGGTGCGGACGCCGTCGCGGTCATCGGGCCGCCGTACTACGCGCTGGACGAGGACGCGCTCCTCGCTCACTTCGCCGCCGCGGCGCGGGCGTGTGAGCCGCTGCCCTTCTACCTCTACGAGTTCCGGGCGCGAAGCGGCTACTCGATTCCGCCGGCCCTCATCGAGCGACTCCGCGAGCGCTCGCCGAACCTGCGTGGGCTCAAGGTCTCGAACCAGCCGTGGGACGCGGTCGCTCCGTATCTCGTGGAGGGACTCGACCTCTTCGTCGGCGCCGAGTCGCTGATCGTGCGCGGACTCGAGGCGGGCGCGGCCGGCGCGGTCTCCGGACTCGCGGCGGCGTTCCCGGAGCTCGTGGCACGCGTGGTGCACGAAGGCGCGGGCGACGTCGGCGAGACGCGCGCGACCCTCGAGCGGTTTCCGTTCCAAGCGGCGATCAAGGTCGTGCTGGCCTGGCATACCCTGCCCGTGCAGCACGACGTCCGCGCGCCGCTCCGCGGCTTGACCGCGGACGAGCGCGCCGAGCTCGAGGCGTGGCTCGCATCGTCGTAGCGGGCGCGGGCGCGACGGGAGCGAGCGTCGCGTACCACCTCGCGCTGCTCGGGGCGCGCGACGTAGTGCTCTGCGACCGCGGTCAGGTGGCGTCCGGCTCGACGGGCCGCGCGATGGGCGGCGTGCGCCAGCAGTTCTCCACCGCGGCGGAGGTCGCCCTCGCGCAGGCGAGCATCCGCTTCTTCGAGGAGCTCGGCGAGCCGCTCTTTGAGCAGGTCGGCTACCTGTTCCTCGCGACGACGGAGCAGGGGCTCGCAGATCTGGTCGAGCGAGCCGAGCTGCAGCGGTCGCTCGGCGTGCCCGTGGAGCGCGTCGATCCGGCGGCAGTCCCGGGGCTGGCGGTCGGCGACGTTCGCGGCGCCGTGATCTGTCGCACGGACGGGGTTGCCGATCCTGCCGGCGTGACGCGCGAGGTCGTGCGACGCGCCGTCGAGCTCGGCGTGGAGCTGCGCGCGGGGAGCGACGCTCGCGAGCTCAGCTGGGAGACGCTCGTGATCGCCTGTGGCCCATGGTCGGGCGAGCTCGGCGAGACGGTCGGCGTCGACCTCCCGATCCGGCCGCTCTGCCGCCAGCTGGTCGACACGGCGCCCGTGGCGGGCGTGCCAGAGCGGCTGCCGATGGTCGTCGAGCTGGAGACCGGCTTCCACTTCCGGCGGACGCCCACGGGTGGGCTGCGCCTGGCCATGGGCGAGCGCGAGCCGCGCTGGGGTTGGCGGACGGCGGTCGACGCGACGCTCGTCGCCGACTGGCTGGCGCGGCTCGCGCGGCGGTTCCCGGCCGCCGCGGGCGTCGGCGTTGCGCGCTCGTGGGCCGGGCTCTACGACATGACGCCCGACGCGCACCCGATCCTCGGTCGACTCGCCGAGAACGTCTATGCCGCGTGCGGGTTCTCCGGCCACGGGTTCATGCAGTCGCCCGCCGTCGGACGCGCGCTCGCGGAGGAAATCCTCCACGGCGGCTCGGCGCTCGATCTCTCGCCGTACCGGCCCGACCGCTTCGGTGGGGACGTCGCGTTTCCGGAGACGCTCGTTCTGTAGGCCGTCTCAGGCGTCGAACGCGAGCCCGAGCCGCGACAGCTGCTCGAGGTCGTAGCGGCCCTCGACGGTCGCCTCGATGTCGAACTCCTCGCCGACGTCGGGATCCTTGCCGATCAGCTCCCGGGTGCGACTTGGCAGCTGCTGCTCCGCCGCCGCCCGCGACTCCCAAACGTACATCGCGCCCCAGCGCTCGGTCGCCTCGTCCGAGATCCACGCCTTGAAGCGCAGGCCCGGTATGTCCTCGAAGGCGTCCACCGCCTCGTCGCGCAGATAGCGGCGGAGCTCGCCGATCGTCGTCTCCGAGTCCGCGAGGTTCCAGAGGACGATGCGGACGATCAAGCGCTCGGCTGCTCGTCCGGCAGCTTGGCGAGCAGCTCCTTGATGCTCCGGAGCACGTCGGCTTCTTCGTGCCCGAAGTCGTCCAGGTACGCGCGCAGCGCCGAACGGAGCAGCTTGAGTTCGTCCTCCGTGAGTTCGAGCGTCGTCATGGCGTCACCCTAGCCCCACGACGGGGGCTCGTACTGCCGGTCGAGCGGCGCGCCGATCGTCAGGAACTCGAGGCCGTTTTCGCCCGAGCTGGGGACGCGCCTTGCGGCGGGGTCGACGCGGACGAAGCGGCCGGGCCGCAGCTCGACCTCCTCGCCGTCGATCCGCATCACGCCCGAGCCCTTGGCGACGAAATAGACCTCCTCCGCGTTATCCGCGGCGTGGTAAGACCTGTTTTCGAGCGCCTGACGACCATCACATGCGAAAGACGCCGAACGTCGTCTCGCGTATGGGCGCGTTCAGCGCGGCCGAGATGCCAAGCGCCAGCACGCGCCGCGTGTCGAGCGGATCGATGATCCCGTCGTCCCAGAGGCGGGCGGTCGAGTAGTACGGGTTGCCCTCCGCCTCGTACTTCGCACGGACGGCGTCGGGATCGACGTCGCCGACCATCGTGAGCACGGTCGCTGCCTGCTCGCCGCCCATCACCGAGATGCGCGCGTTCGGCCACATCCAAAGCTGCCGCGGCCCGTACGCCCGGCCCGCCATGCCGTAGTTGCCCGCGCCGAACGACCCGCCGATCACGACCGTGAACTTCGGCACCTCTGCGCACGCGACCGCCATGACGAGCTTCGCGCCGTCGCGCGCGATTCCGCCCGCCTCGTACTCGACGCCGACCATGAAGCCCGTGATGTTCTGGAGGAAGACGAGCGGGATCTTCCGCTTGCAGCAAAGCTCGATGAAGTGCGCGCCCTTCTGGGCCGACTCGGCGAACAGCACGCCGTTGTTGGCGAGGATGCCGACCGGGTAGCCCTCGAGCCGCGCGAACCCGCACACCAGCGTCTCGCCGTAGAGCGCCTTGAACTCGTCGAAGCGCGAGCCGTCCACGACGCGCGCGATCACCTCGCGTGGGTCGAAGGGCTGCCGGTGGTCGTCGGGAATCAGACCGTAGAGATCGTCCGGGTCGGCGACGGGCGGCTCCGGGTCCGCGACGTCCCACGGCACGTGCTTCCGGCGTTGCAGGTTGCGCACGATCTGCCGGACAAGCGCGAGCGCGTGCTCGTCGGAGGCCGCGTAGTGGTCGGCGACGCCGGAGCGGCGCGCGTGCACGTCGGCGCCGCCCAGCTCCTCGGCGCTCACCTCCTGCCCCGTCGCCGCCTTCACGAGCGGCGGCCCGCCGATGAAGATCGTTCCGGTGCCCCGAACGATGATCGTCTCGTCGCTCATCGCCGGCACGTACGCGCCGCCCGCGGTGCACGAGCCCATCACGGACGCGATCTGCGGGATGCCCTTCGCCGACAGGCGCGCCTGGTTGTAGAAGATACGTCCGAAGTGGTCGCGGTCGGGGAAGACCTCGGCCTGAAGCGGCAGGAACGCGCCGCCCGAGTCGACCAGGTAGATGCAAGGCAGGTGGTTCTGCTCGGCGATCTCCTGGGCGCGGAGGTGCTTCTTGACCGTGAGCGGGAAGTACGAGCCGCCCTTGACCGTCGCGTCGTTCCCGACGATCACGCACTCCTGACCCTCGACGACGCCGATGCCGGTCACGATCCCGGCCGACGGAGCCTGCCCGTCGTAGACGTCCCACGCAGCGAGCGCGGACAGCTCCAGGAAGGCGCTCTCCGGATCGACGAGCCGGTCGATGCGCTCGCGCACCGGGAGCTTGCCGCGCGAGCGATGCCGCTCGAGCGTGCGCGCGCCGCCTCCTGTCGCGACCTGCGCCGTCCGCTGGCGCAGCTCCTCGACAAGCGCCGTCATGCGGTCGTGCCGCTTGCGAAACGTGTCGCTGCGCGTCACGTGCGAGGTAAGCACCGCCATGCCGGTCAGCCTAACGAGCGGCCGCAGTAGCCTCCCAGCGGTGACGGACCTGCTCTCGATCGACGAGGCGCTCGAGCGGGTCCTCGCTCGCGCACGACCGCTGGCGGCCGAGGACGTCCCACTCGAGCACGCGCACGGCCGAGTGCTCGCCGAGCCGGCCCGTGCGCTCGTCGACCTGCCACCGTTCGACAGCTCCGCGATGGACGGATACGCGCTGCGCGCCGCGGATACGCCAGGCTCGCTGCCGGTCGTGGCGCGCATCGCCGCCGGGAGGCCTGCTCCGCGACGCCTCGAGCCGGGCGAAGCGATGGCGATCGCGACCGGAGGCGCGTTGCCGCAGGGCGCGGACGCCGTCGTCCCGATCGAGGAGGCATCCGAAGCCGACGGGCTGCTCGACGCGCCCCAGGCGCGCGCCGGCTCGCACGTGCGGCCGTGCGGCGGTGACGTGCGCCACGGCGACGTCGTCGTCGACGCGGGTACGCGGCTCGGAGCCGCCCAGCTCGGCGCGCTGGCCGCTGCCGGCATCGCGACCGCTCGAGCGGCGCTCCCGCCGCGCGTGGCGATCCTCGCGACCGGCACCGAGCTTCGGCCCCCTGGCGAGCGACTCGCACCGGGCGAGATCTACGAGGCGAACGGCGTCATGCTGGCCGCGCAGGTCGCCTCGGCCGGAGGGCTGGCCGACCGCCTCGCCCCGGTCGCCGACGACAACGCGGCGCACCGCGACGCGCTCGCCCGCGGGCTCGACTACGACGTGCTCGTCTCCTCGGGCGGTGTCTCGGTCGGCCCGCACGACCTGGTGCGCCGGGTGGGGTCAGACCTCGGTGTGGCGGAGATCTTCTGGGGCGTGGCCGTCAAACCGGGGAAGCCGCTCTGGTTCGGCGTGCGCGGCCGGACACTCGTCTTCGGGCTTCCGGGAAATCCCGTCTCGTCGCTCGTCTGCTTCGAGCTCTTCGTGCGGCCCGCCCTGCTCGCACTCCAGGGCGCGGCCGACGCGTCCCCCCGCTACGAACCGGCCGAGCTGGCGCGCGCCGTCCGGCGCAATGCCGCGCGCGACGAGCTCGTGCGCGCGCGCTCCACCGTGCGGGACGGCCGCACGACGGTCGAGCCGCTGTCCGGCCAGGAGTCGCACATGATCGCCCGCGCGGCCGGCGCCGACGTGCTTGCGTTCGTCCCGCGGGGCGACGGCGAGCTCGCCGTTGGGACGGTGGTTCGCTTCCTCCGGATCTAGCGAGGGAGGCGGCGGAAGACGTTGAACGACGGCTTCCGTTTACCCGAGGCCGTCATGAGCCCGGACTGCCAGCCGGCGGTGGCGCGCTGGTCGCGCAGTAGGAACCAGAGCATCATGTCGATGCGGGGATGCCGGCGCGCGATCCGGAACGCCTGGCGCAGGAAGAGCGCCTGCTTCGCGTAGGAGACGCCAAAGAGACGGTCTTGCGGGCGCGTCTGGTAGCCGTATTCCGTGATCCACACGCGCTTGCGTCCGTAGAGGCGCGTCAGCTCCTTGACGAGGTCGTCGATGTTGCCGAGCACGACCGGCGGCGCGATGCGTCCGCGTGCGCCGCGGTTCGTCGCCGGCTTCGAGCTCGGAGTCTCGCTCGGCCGGCCGTAGTACGGGTGGTGCGCGTAGGCATCGAACTTGCGCAGGCCCGCCGCCTTCAGCGCGCGCAAGAACGGGATCGGACCCATCGAGCCTCGGCGGCGGCCGGGGACGTTGTTGCCGCGCGGGGCGGTGACTCCGCAGCCGACCTTCTCGCCCCGGATCATCGTCCCACGCACGCCGGCGTAGACGGCCGCGCAGATCTTCGCGTAGGCGCGCGGACTCTGCGCGATCCAACGGCGTTTCTTGCCCTTCCCGACGCGCTTGAACTGAGGCGAGAGGAAGAGCGGGTTGTTCGGCTCGTTCCACGCGAGCCAGTGGCGTACGGCGGGCAAGGGCTCGTCGATCGTCTCGGGATCGGCGTCGTCCGGTCGGAAAGAGCCGCTGTAGCGCTTCGCGGCCGCGTAGGCGAAGTTCCGGAGGTCGCGAGCTCGCTTCGGCGCGCGGTTCCCGAGCGATCGGCCTCCTGCCCAGCGCGGCGTGCGGTAGATCGAGAAGACGACCTTGATCCTGTACTTCGCCGCCTGCCGCACCATGCGGTCGTACGGCGTCCAGTCGTACGCCGGGTCGGCGGGATCGGTGGGCTTCTGCGGACGCCTCGTCGCGACGCCGATCGGACCGCCCCAGTACAGGCTCGTGCGGATCGCCTGCACGCGCAGCGTCTTGAGCATCGGGAACGAGCGATCCGGATAGCCGAGCGTCTCCGCCTCGTCGAAGATGCCGACGAGCATCTTCCGCGCGCCGTCGGCGCCGGTCGGCGCGACGAGCACGGCGAGCAGTGAGATCAGGACGGCGACCCTCTTCATGGCTCCTCGGAAAGGCGGTTCAGACGGTTCAGACGGGCGAGCTGGGGCGATGTTGTCGTGCGGCGGCCCGGATTTACGAACTCCGAACAGGCGCCGTACGGTTGACGAGCGCGTTGCCCGGGAATCGGAAACGCCAAACCAAGAGGAGGTCTCGTGAACCGTTTCTTCCGCAGGCTCCAGCAGTTCGGCAAGAGCTACTCCGCGCGCCGCTCGCAGGGCGAGATGGCCAACACATCACGCTCGCTCGACGACTCCGGCACGCCGCAGGAGGTCTCGAGCGTGCGCGCAAAGAGCCAGACGCACGGGAAGGTCACCGCCGACAAGTGGAACCAATGACGGGAACCGCATAACCAAGCGGTTTGCCTCCGTCATGTACTCGTCGGGGGCGTCTTCTCAGGCTGTTTGACACTCGTCGCGATCGCGCCGGTGCTGCTTCACCCGCCAGGTAAGCGCCGCGTTCAATCGTGTCCTCGCTTTCGACTGCGGCGCTTGCCTCGTTCGCGCCAGCAGGGCAGCCATCCGCGAACGGCTCATGACCGAAATGGAACCAATGAGTCGCGAGCCGCGCTCGGAGGCCCGTCGAGCACGGGCGGGAAGCGCTCGAGCACCCATTCCGCATCGAGCGGCTCGCGTGTGTACGGCCGCCCGTCGACGAGCGCGAAGTCGCCCGTGCGGGGGTCCATGGGCAGCCGCGCCTCGATTGGGAAGTAACGGTTGTGCCTGACGATCAGCGCGTTGGTCTGTCCGAAGTCCCATGCAGTTGCCGCGGCGCGCCACGCGCGCGCGAAGCGGTCGGCGTCGCCGCGAGCGAGGTCCGCGAGGGCGTGCCAGATGACGGCGAGCTTGGCGAGGTGGTCGGCGGTCAGGTCCTCGATCGCGCGCAGGCGCACCATGTAGGCGAGCGGACCGCCGGACGCGGCGACGTATGTCTCGAGCGTCGGCGGGCCTACGCGTGGGCGCCTGGCGAGCCGCTCGGGGCGCACATCGTTCCGATCGGTTGCCCGGGTCGGCGCCGGACGCTCCGCTTGACGGTGTGACACCTCCTGCACGGCCCCATTGTTGC
>JACVRM010000029.1 GCA_014534415.1 Thermoleophilia bacterium
CGGGTTCGGAAAGCGCCCGCTCTGCGACTCGGCGACGTTCACGACCACTCGCACCCCCGCCTCCAGGAGCTCCTCGGCCGAGACACGGTCGAGGTCGGCGTGGTCGACGATCGCGATGTCGCCAGGCTGGAGGCGGCGGACCAGGTGCTTCGTGCGGCGGTCGAGGCGAGCCGGCGCGGTGTGCTCCACGAAGTCGCCTCGCCCGTCGCTGCGGCGCCCGAATGCGCGGGTGGGACGCCGCTCGGTGCGGATTGATCGCATTGGCTAGCCGGCGCTTGCCTGCGAGACGAGCTCGAGAAACTCGCGGCCTCCGAGCATACGCTCAATCTCGCCGCGCCGCTCGTCGGCCGCGAGCGGCTGGATGCGCGTGTGCGTCGGGTCGCCCGGCACCTTCTCGACGCGGAAGTGGCGCTCGGCGCGGCTCGCGATCTGCGGGAGGTGGGTGATCGTGATCACCTGCCCGTGGCCGGCAAGCTCCTCGAGCAGCGCGGCGACCGCGTGCGCTGTGCGGCCGCCGATCCCGGCATCGATCTCGTCGAAGACCATCGTCTCGCCGCCCGCGACCGCCGCGATGGCGAGCGCGATGCGCGAGAGCTCGCCGCCCGACGCCGTCTCGGCGACCGGCGCCCGCGGCAGGCCCGCGTTCGGGCGGATCAGGAACGAGACGGCGTCGGCGCCGGCCGGCCCGGGTTCCGCCTCGCGTAGCTCGGCGGCGAACTCGCCCGCGCCGAGGCCGAGCGAGGCGAGCCGCTCGGAGACCGCGGCGGCGAACGCGTCGGCGGCGGCGCGGCGCGTGCCCCGCAGCTCGGCAAGGAGCGCGTCGACGCGAGCCTGCGCCTCCGCGAGCGCACGTTGCGCGGCCGCGTCCGGATCGTCGCCGGCCTCGAGCGCGCCGAGCTCCGCGCGTGCGGCGGCGGCGCGCTCGACGAGCTCGTCGTACGTCGCATAGCCGTAGCGCCGTTTCGCGGCGGCGATCGCGTCGAGGCGTGCTTCGACCTCGTCAAGACGGCCCGGTTCCGCGTCGAGCGTCGCGATGAAGGCGCGCAGCTCGAGCGCCGCCTCGCGTACGCGGACGTCGGCGTCCCGGAGCTCCTCGGCGACGCGTCCGAGTTCGGGTGCCAAGCGCTCGAGCGGTGCGAGTGCGCTCTCGGCCTGCCCGAGCAGGGCGCCGGCTCCTTCGCCGTCCTCCGGCGCGAGCGCCTCGGCGGCGGCAGCCGCGCCGTGCCCCAGCTCGGCCACGTGG
Organism: Thermoleophilia bacterium; assembly: GCA_014534415.1. GTDB lineage: Bacteria > Actinomycetota > Thermoleophilia > Gaiellales > Gaiellaceae > JACVRM01. The sequence goes on from JACVRM010000029.1 coordinate 1,244, forward strand.
CGGAGCCGCTCGCGCTCGGCGCGCAGCGCGTCCTCCGCACCCCGCTCCAGGTCAGCGGCGTCCTCGACGAGCGCGCGGAGCTCGGCTAGGCGCTCCTCGGCGCGCGCCGACTCGCGCTCTGCCTCGTCCGAGCGACGTCGCGCCGCCGTCAGGTCGCGCCACGCCGTGCGCAGCGCAGCACGCAGCGCCGTCGCGCCGGCGAACGCGTCGAGCACGTCGAGCTGGTACGACGGGCGCGCGAGCCGCCGCTGCTCGAACTGACCGGACATCGCCACGAGACGCTCGGCCGCGGCGGCGACGTCCTCGCGGGGCAGGCTGCGCCCCCAGGCGTACGCACGCGTGCGGCCGTCCGAGAAGACGCGCCGCGCGAGCACCAGCGTGTCTTCGCCCGCCGGCCGCAGCTCGTTCAGCGCGTCGAGCTCGTCCAGGGCCGCGTCCGCGAGGTCGAGCTCCGCCTCGACGTACGCCTCCTCGCCCGCCGCGCCGACCACACCGGCCTCGGCCCGCGCGCCGAGCAGCAGCCCGAGCGCCTGGGCGAGGATCGTCTTGCCGGCGCCGGTCTCGCCCGTAATGGCGTTCAGACCCGGCGCGAAGGAAAGCTCTGCCTCCTGGACGAGCACGAGGTTCTCGATGCGCAGGCTACGAAGCAAACGTCTCTCGATAGCGTCGGAAGAACATCGATTCGGGCAGCGTGGCGAGCCGGCTGCGCTGGTCGCCGAGACGGACGCGCAGCGCCCCGCCGGCGTCGACCTCCCCGACCGCATGCCCGTCGACGAGCACCGTGGCGGGCACGTCGGACGTCCGGTTGCGGATCACGACGGCGGTACCGCGGCCGACCACGAGCGGCCTGGCGTGCAGCGAGTGCGGTGCGATGAAGGTGACCGCCATGGCGTCCAGCCCCCAGGCGAGCACCGGCCCCCCGTTCGAGAGGTTGTACGCCGTGGAGCCCGACGGCGTCGAGCAGATCACGCCGTCGCAGGCGAGCGTGCCGAAGTCCTCGCCGCCCACCTCCCAGCCCAGCTCGACCATCCTGCCGAGCGTCGCGGAGTGAGCAACCACGTCGTTGACGGCGGTGCAGGGGCCTCCCGACACGTCGGCCTCGAGCGTCGGCAGCTCGAAGACGCGGAACTCGCCGGCGAACGCGCGCGCCAGGCCCGCCTCGAGCTCCTCGGCGGCGACCGACGCGAGGAACCCGACGCGGCCGAAGTTCACCCCGATCACCGGCACGCCCGTGCCGAGGAACTGCGCGAGCGCCCGCAGCATCGTCCCGTCGCCGCCCAGCACGACGGCGAGATCGACGGACGCGTGGTCGTCGTCCACGAGCTCGACGCCGGCTGACCGCGCAACCGCCTGGAGGCGCTCGGCCGCACCGGGGATCGTCTCGGCTTTGCCGTGCCGGACGACCGCCGCGCGCCTCACGGCGCTACTCGACTGCGGCGTCGATCCAGTGGTCGAGCTCATGGGGAAGGCGCGGGCTGCGCCGGTGGACGAGATGCAGGAAGATCTCACGGTTGCCCTTGGGCCCAGGCACGCCGGAGTCGGCCACGCCCGCGGTCTCCGCGTCCCACGCGAGGGCGGCCTCGGCGAGCTCGCGGACGACGCGGCGCCGCACGGCGGGGTCGCGCACGACGCCGCCCCTGCCCACGTCCTCCCGGCCCGCCTCGAATTGCGGCTTGACCAGGACGAGCGCCTGCCAGCCGGGTGCCGCCAGCGCGAGCGCCGGCGGCAGCGCGAGTCGAACGCTGATGAAGGAGACGTCGCACGTGACGAGCGCGGGCGCGAAGGGAAGCTCTCTGAGCAGCCGTACGTTGACGCGGTCCAGCACGGTCACGCGCGGATCCTCGCGGAGCCTGGCGTGCAGCTGCCCGTGACCGACGTCGAGCGCGATGACGCGCGCGGCGCCCCGCTGGAGCAGCGCGTCGGTGAAGCCACCCGTCGACGCGCCCACGTCGAGGCAGTCGAGGCCGCGCGGATCCACACGGAGGCGCTCGAGCGCGTTCGCGAGCTTCTCGCCCGCTCGCGAGACGAAGGGCGGCGGCGACTCGACCGCCAGGCGTGCCGTCTCGTCGACCTGCTGGCCGGCCTTCGAGAAGCCCGGCACCCGTCCGGCCATCACGAGCGCCTGCGCCTGCGCACGGGAGTCGGCGAGTCCCCGCTCCACCAGGAGCACATCGAGCCGCTTCTTCACGGCCGGAAGGTTAGGTCGCGCGGCGGCGCGCCTGCCGCTCGCGTGGCCCGTCGACGCACTTTCGGCTCATCCGGCCTGCCGAGCGAGGTCCTCGAGCAGCGTCGCGACGACGGCCGTCTCGGCGTGTACGCGGGACAGCGCCTCGCGGGCCTGGTGCGCCTGCCCTCGGGCCAGCTCGCGCGCGGCCTCCTCGCCGTGCTCGAGCACCGCGCCGTCGCCGTCGTGCAGGTCGTCGACGAGCTGGAAGAGGCGCCCGAACGCGTCGGCGAAGTCCCGCCACGAGACCTGCTCGGCGGGGTCGACGTCCGCCAGCGAGAGCGCGCAGCCGATCGCGGCGCCGTACAGGCGCGCCGACTTGAGCCGGTGCAGGTCGAGCAGGTCGACATCCGCACGTGTCACGTCGAGGTACTGGCCGCCGATCATCTCGAGCGTCGCGCGGGCGAGCTCGCGGGTCGGGGCGGCGCTCTCGTACGACGCGGTCAGCTCGAATGCCTGGGCGAGCAGGGCGTCGCCCGCGAGGATCGCGACCGCCTCGCCGAAGCGGACGTGCGCGCTCGGGCTGCCACGTCGGGTCGCGTCGTCGTCGAGTGCCGGCAGATCGTCGTGGACGAGCGAGAACGTGTGCACCAGCTCGACGGCGGCCGCCGCGGGGAGGAGCTCACGCGGCTCGACGCCGACGGCCTCGCCGACGGCCAGGCACAGGACGGGCCGCAGCCGCTTCCCGCCCGCTGCGACCGGGTAGCGCATCGCGTCGTCGAGCCCGGGCGCCTCGGGCGTCGCGTGCAGGGGCAGCCGCGCGAGGTATTCCTCGAACAGCTCGCGCAGCTCGTCAGGCGCCTGCATCGGCCGCCCTCCTGGCACGCGTCAGCTCCGCCTCGACGTCCCTCGCGATCTCCTGCAGCTCTGTGAGCGTCTCGATGGCGGCCTCGGGATCATCGGTTGCTTCGAGGCGCGCGCGCGCCGCCTCGAGACGCTCGAGCAGCTGCTCGACCCGGGCGAGCGACTCCTCGGCTGCGCTCACCGCTCACCTCCCGCGCCGTCGCCCGCGCCCGGACGGTGGAGCGCTCGGCACACAGTCGGTACGAAGGACAGGGCTCCGTCAGGCGGGCCACCCTCGCCGTGCGGGCCATTTCTCGGGGACTGTCCCCGACGGTGTGCCGAAAGCGTGACGGTTCGTCCACAGGTCACGCTGCCTCCTCCTCGCGTGCGATCCGGCCCAGGATGCCGTTCACGAGCTTCGCCGCGTCGGCCGTCGCGTAGCGCTTGGCGAGCGCGACCGCCTCGGCGATCGCGACCTCGCGCGGCACGCTGCCCTCGTCGAGCTCGTGGATCGCCATGCGTAGGACGTTCCGCTCTACCGCGCCCAGCCGGTCGGCCGTCCAGCCCTCGGCCGCCGCCGTGATCCGCTGGTCGAGCGTTTCCGTGCGCTCGGCGACCGCCCCCGCGAGCTCGCGAGCGAAGGCGTCGATCTCGCCGAGGTACAGCGACCCAAGCGGCCGCCCCGTCACGTCCCACTGATACAGCAGGACAAGCGCCGTGCGCCGCGCCTGGCGCCTGCTCCCCATCAGCGGCCCGCCAGCGCAGGCAGCCGGCCGGCCGCCTCCTCGAGGTACGCCGTCGAATAGCGGCCGGTCGAGAACTCCTCGCTGCGCAGGACGTCCCTGGCCGCAGCCGCCGTCGTGGAGACGCCCTCGACGTCGAGCTCTCCGAGTGCCCGCAGGCAGCGAGCGATGGCGCTCGGACGGTCGGCGTCCCACACGATCACCTTTGCGAGCAGCGAGTCGTAGTACGGCGGCACGACCGACCCCGCCTCCACGTGGGTGTCGACGCGCACGCCCGGCCCGAGCGGCGGCCGGAAACGCTCGATCCGCCCGGGCGTCGGCAGGAAGTCACGAGCCGGATCCTCGGCGTTGATGCGCACCTCGAGCGCGTGCCCGTATCGCCGGGCGCGGCCTGTCGTGACGAGCCGCTCCCCGGCGGCCACGCGCAGCTGCTCGCGCACGATGTCGATCCCGGTCACGAGCTCGGAGACGGGGTGCTCGACCTGCAGGCGCGCGTTCAGCTCGATGAAGTAGAACGACCCGTCCGGGTCGAGCAGGAACTCGAACGTGCCGGCGTTGCGGTAGCCGAGCCGCAGGCACGCGCGTTCGGCCGCCGCCTCCATCTCCTCGCGTAGCGCGGGGGTGAGCGCCGGCGACGGTGACTCCTCGATCAGCTTCTGGTGGCGGCGCTGGATGGAGCATTCGCGTTCGCCGAGGGTGAGGACGCTGCCGTGGGAGTCGCCGAGCACCTGGATCTCGACGTGGCGCGCCGGCGCGACGAGCTTCTCGACGTAGACGTTGCCGTCGCCGAACGCCGCCTCCGCCTCCCCGCTCGCGAGCGCGTACGCGTTTGGCAGCTCGTCGAGTGAGTCGACCCGGCGCATGCCGCGCCCTCCGCCGCCCGCGACCGCCTTGAGCAGCACCGGGTAGCCGACCTCCGCCGCACTCGCCCGAGCCTCCGCTTCGCCCACGGCGCCGAGGCTCCCCGGCACGAGCGGCACGCCGGCCGCCTGCATCTCCTGCTTGGCGACCACCTTGTCGCCCATGCGCGCCATCGTGTCCGGCTCGGGGCCGACGAAGACGAGCTCGTTGTCCGCGCACGCCTCTGCGAACGCCGGGTTCTCGGCGAGGAAGCCCCAGCCGGGATGCACGGCCTCGCAGCCGGTCGTCACCCCCGCGGCCACGAGCGACGGGATGTTCAGGTAGCTGCGCGCGGCGGGCGCCGGTCCAACGCAGACCGCGCGGTCGGCCAGACGCACGTGCAATGCGCCGGCGTCGGCAGTCGAGTAGACGGCGACGGCCTCGACCCCGAGCTCGTGCAGCGCGCGGATGACGCGCACGGCGACCTCGCCGCGGTTCGCAATCAGGACACGAGAGAACACGCCGGCGAGCTAGAGCGCGTCGAGCGGGCGCGCGGCGAGCGGCTCGAGTTCGAAGAGCAACTGGCCGAACTCGACTGCCTCGCCGTTCGCGACGTGGATTCGCCGAACCACACCTTCCACCTCGGCCTTCACATGGTTCATCAGCTTCATCGCCTCGAGGATGCAGAGCGTCTGCCCGGGCGCGACGGCGTCGCCCTCCTCGACGAACGGCCGTGCGCCCGGCTCTGGCGCCCGGTAGAACGTCCCGACCATCGGCGACTCGACGCGGATGAAGCCGTCGCTGGCCGGCGCGAACGGCTCCGCCAGCGGCTCGGCCGTGGCAGCGGCCGGCACGGCGAGCGACGACTCGGGCACCTCCTCGCTGCGGCGCACCGTCACGCGTACGCCGCTCTCCTCGACCGTCACCTCGGCCACGCCCGTCTCCTGCACGACCCGCACGATCTCGCGAATTCGCTCGGCGCGCGACTGGTCGACGGACCCCCCGACGAGCGAGTCGTCACCGGTCGCTCGTGCCCGGATCGCCTGAAGCAGCGGCTCGGCCTCGGAGCCGAACAACGCGAGGAGCAGAAGCTCTTCCTCACTCGCAGCCAGCCCGGCCGCCTGCTCGCGCAGCTCGTCGAGGTCCGGAACGCGCTCCGCGGGCAGAGCCTCTTCGGCGAGCAGCGCGACGGCGCGACGCACGGTCGGGTCGAACTCCGCGGGCGGTGTGCCGAACCCGCCCTCCATCAGCGCGCGGAACTCGTCGACGACCGTGTGGTAGCGCTGGGCGCCGAGCACGTGGAGGAGCGCCTGGGAGGCGAGCACCTGCCCGATCGGTGCAGCGAGCGGCGGCCAGCCCGCCTCCGACCGGACGCGCGTCAGCTCCTCGAGGACGTCGTCGATGCGGTCCGCTGCAGCGTGGGCGCGCAGGTGGGTGTCGAGCGCCGCGATCAGGCCCGCCGGGAGGCGGTGCTGCGCGGCGCGAACGGCGATGCGCGGTGCGAGCGGCGTGACCGGATCGTCGCCGATGTGCTCGTCCACGAGGTCCGAGGCGCGCCAGAGCGCGTCGACGTCGACTCCGGGATCGAGGCGGAGCCCGGCGAGCGCCTCGGCGAGCGCCTCGCCGGAAACGCGGTGCAACGTCAGCGCGACGGGGTACACCGCGCACGCGATCCGGTCCGCTCCCGCTCGGGCGGCTTCCAGCGCTGCGGCGAGCGCGTTGCCGACGGCCCCCTGGCAATAGAGGCCCACGGGCAGCCCGCTCGCGTCACGGAGCGCGCCGACGAGCTCCTGGACGCGGTGGGGCGCGAGGCCGCCGGACGGGTCGTGAAGCAGGATGCGCGCCGCGCCGAGCTCGGGCAGCGTGCGCGCCTGCTCGACGAGCGCCTCGGTTTCGCCTGCCGGCCCGGGGCTGTAGATCAGGCCGGCATCGAACTCGCGCCCGGCCTCGGTGATCGCCTCGCCGGCCTCACGCAGATTCGAGACGTCGTTGAGGGGGTCGTGCAGCCGGAAGACGCCGATGCCGCTTTCCGAGGCGGATGCGACGAAGCGGCGGACGAAGTCTCCTCCCAGCGGGCGCGAACCGACGAGGAAGCGCCCGCGCAGCGCGAGCGCAAGGGGCGTTTGCGTCCGCGTGCCGAGAGCACGGATGCGCTCCCAGGGGCTCTCCACACCTCGCCGCACGGCAGCGTCGAAGACGCCCCCGCCCGATACCTCTAGGTAGGCGAAGCCGGCGCCGTCGAGCAGCTCCGCGAGCTCCAGCAGGTGCGCCGCCGGCATCCGGCCCGCGAGCGGCTCCTGACTGAGCAGGCGGATCGTCGTGTCGACGAGGACGGGCACGCGCGCTAACTGTAATGCCGCACGGAGTGACGGCTGCCACGCCGCGTCCCTCGCGCGGCGGGCAAACGACTAGGGTGGCCGCCAAGCCCGTGCCAGACGACGAGCTGCTCGAAGCGATCCGCCGGGGCGACGCCGCCACGGTGCGCCGGGTCGTCGCCGACGACCCGGCGGCGGCTCGGGCGCGCGACGAGATGGGCGTGTCCGCAGTCCTACTCGCCCGCTATCGCGGCGCCCAGGACGTCGTCGATGCCGTGCTCGAAGCCGGCCCCGAGCTCGACGTCTTCGACGCGGCCGCACTCGGTCCCGCCGACCGGCTTGCCGGCCACCTCGACGCGGAGCCGTCGCTCGCCAACGCGTGGTCGAGCGACGGCTTCACGCCCCTGCATCTCGCGGCCTTCTTCGGGCACGAGGCAGGCGTCGCCGTCCTGCTGGAGCGCGGCGCGAACGTGGAAGCGGTCTCGAGGAACGCCCTGCGAGCGCGCCCGCTCAACAGCGCGGCGGCCGCGGGTGAGCGCGCGATCTGCGAGCGGCTGCTCGTCCATGGCGCCGACCCGAGCGCGCCGTCGGAAGGCGGCTTCACGCCGCTCCACGCAGCAGCGCAGACGGGTGACGCAGAGCTGGTACGCCTGCTGCTGGAGCACGGCGCGGACGCGGAAGCGACGAGCGCCGACGGCCACCGGCCGCTCGACTTCGCGCGCGAGGGCGGGCATGACGCCGCCGCGACGCTGCTCGAAGAGCGACTGGGGGCTTAACCGCCCTGCGGGCTTCTATGCGCGCGATATGTAGCGGCGCTCGCGGGTGTCGACCTTGATGCGGTCGCCCACGTTCACGAACAGCGGCACCTGCACGGTCGCGCCGGTCTCCAGCTTCGCCGGCTTCGTGACGTTCGAGACGGTGTCGCCCTTCACGCCCGGCTCCGTCTCGACGACGTCGAGCTCGATGGACGTCGGCAGCTGCACGCCGGACGGCTTGCCGTCGACCGCCAGCACCTGCACTGACGACGACGGCTGCATGAAGTCGAGCACGTCCTGCACCGTGTCGCGCCCCAGGCTGAACTGCTCGTACGACTCGGTGTCCATGAAGACCACCTCGTCGCCCGCGTCGTAGAGGTACTGAGCGTCCTTCACCTCCGTGTGGACGCGCTCGAACTTCTCGCCGGCGCGAAACGTCTTGTCGACCACCGCACCCGAGTCGATGTTCTTGACCTTCGTGCGCACGAACGCGCCCCCCTTGCCCGGCTTGACGTGCTGAAACTCGACGATCCGCCACACACCGCCCTCGAGCGAGATGTGCATGCCGTTGCGGAACTGATTGGTGTTGACGACATCGCGGGACACGGAAGCGCGACTGCCCCCTTCGATCTAGCGTTTGGCGAAGCCTAGAAGAAGGTCAGGGCGCCGGGTGACGCGTTCTACGCCGGCCTGCCGCGCGGATCGGACGACGTCAGCCGCCGAGCGGCACGAGCGAGCAGCTCAACGGGAGCGCGACGCCCCAGACGGCGAGCGCAACAGCGAGTAGCGCGACGCGAACGTCTGGCGAGCAGGTCAGCCGGGGTCTGGACGTGGGGATGCTGTACTGCATGAGGCGAAGGATCGGCGTCGTGCGAACGGCGTGTGTCCCCTGTTTGGCGGTCGAGATCTAGTCGAGCGTCACGAGTTCCTTGGTGAACGAGGTCAGCACCTGGACGCCGTCCTCCCGCACGACGACGAGGTCCTCGATCCGGACTCCGCCGACGCCCGGCAGGTAGACGCCCGGCTCGATACTCGTGACGTTGCCGGCCTCGATGGTTTCTCCGGATTCCGTGGAGAGACGGGGTAGCTCGTGCACCTCGAGCCCCACCCCGTGCCCGAGCCCGTGCCCGAAGTGCTCGCCGAGCCCCGCCGCGTCGATGACGTCACGCGCCGTGCGGTCCGCCTCGATGCCCGTCATCCCAGGCCGGACGCGCTCGACGCCCGCCAGCTGGGCGCGCAGGCAGACGTCGTACGCACGCCGCAGCTCGTCCGGAAGCCGCCCGGCCGCGAACGTGCGCGTGCAGTCGGAGCAGTAGCCGCCGAGCATGGCGCCGGCGTCGACGATCACGGTGTGGCCGCGCTCGACGACGCGGTCGCCCGGCGTGGTGTGCGGATTGGCGGCGTTCGGTCCCGTAGCGACGATCGTCGGGAACGCGTTGCCCTGTGCGCCCAGCTCGTGGAGGGCGGAGTCCATCCGCCAGGCGAGCTCGCGCTCGGTACGGCCGATCACCCGCTCGCCGGCGAACCGCTCGAACGCCGCATTCGTCAACTCGGTCGCGCGGCGGATCGCCGCGATCTCCTGCTCGTCCTTGACGGCGCGCAGTCCCTCCACGACGTTCTTCGTGGGAAACAGCTCGAGACCGCCCGCCCGCAGCAGCTCGTAGTCCGCGTACGGCAGCGTGACCGCCTCGAACGCGATGCGGCCCGCGAGTCGCCCTGCGAGGTCGGCCGGGATCGCACGCTTGGTGACCTCGAACTCGACCCCTTCCACGAGCCGCCCGGCGTCCGCGTAGCGGAAATCGGCGAACAGTCGCAGCCGGTCGCGCTCGACGAGCACGGCGGCGTTGCTGCTCCGGAAGCCGGTCAGGTACCGGACGTTCGTCACGTTCGTGACGAGCAGTGGCGCCTCGACCGTCTCGCGGACACGCTGGACGCGGGCGTTCACCGCGTCTGCGCCAGGAACGCGAGGGCCTCCCGATAGCCCTCGGCGCCCTTGCCGACCACGCGGAAGGCGACGAGCCCGTCGAGCACCGAGTGGCGCCGCCACTGCTCGCGATCGTCGACATTCGAGAGGTGCACCTCGGCGAGCGGCCGGCCGACGTACTCGAGCGCGTCGCGGATCGCCCAGCTGTAGTGCGTCCAGGCGCCCGGGTTGACGACGAGCGCGTCGACGCCGTCGGCCGCGTCGTGGCACATCTCCACGTACTCGCCCTCGTGGTTCGTCTGCCGGCAGCGGACGTTGCACTCGAGGTCGGCCGCCCACCGGTAGATCTGCGACTCCAGCTCACCGAGCGAGAGGCTGCCGTAGACGGCCGGCTCGCGGCGGCCCAGCACGTCGAGGTTGACGCCGTTCAGGACGTCGATGCGCACGCGGCGAATCTACCCCGCCGTGAGCGCGTCGAGCTCGCGATGAATCACGTCGAGCGGGACGTCGTCGCGGACGACCGGCTTGCCGGCCGCCTCCAGGAGCACCAGCTGGCCGCCCTTCTTGTCGCGAGCGAGCGCCTCGCGGGCGCGGCGGCGGTCGACGCGAGGCGGGCGCGGCTCGAGCACCCGCTCCACGTCGTCCGTGGGCAGCCCGGACAGGCGAAGCGCGGCCAGGAGCCCGAGCGCGACGGCATCTCCGTGCGGCACGGCGTAGTCGCTCGCCGTCTCGAGCGCGTGCGCGAACGTGTGACCGAGGTTGAGCAGGACACGGTCGCCCCGCTCGTACGGATCGCGCAAGCAGATCGCCGTCTTGAAGGCGGCACAGCGGCGCACCAGCTCCGGCTCGGGCAGCTCCCAGAGCCGCTCGCCGGCGAGCAGCCCCGTCTTGACGACCTCGGCCATGCCGGCCCGCCGCTCGTGCTCGGGCAGCGTCTCGAGCAGCGCGGGATCGACGATCGTCCGTGCCGGCCAGTGGAACGCGCCGACCACGTTCTTCCCGTCCGGGAGGTCGATGCCCGTTTTCCCCCCGATGGCTGCATCGACCTGCCCGGTGAGCGTGGTCGGGACCGCCACCCAGTCGATGCCGCGCAGGTGAGTCGCCGCGACGAAGCCGGCGAGGTCCGTGACGGAGCCACCGCCGAGCGCCATGAGCGTGCCGTCGCGCGGAAGCCGCAGCGCGCTCCAGAGCGCCTCGGCGACGGCGAGCTTCTTCGCCTGCTCGCCGGGCGGCACCTCGTGCGTCGAGGCGAGCCGCCCGCCCAGCGCGAGCTGCGCCTCGGCGCCGTAGACGCCCGCCACGTGGGCGTCGGTGACGAGCGCGACGGGCCCATCGCCCGGGACGAGCTCGCCGAGCACTCCGAGCGCGCCGGTCTCGACGCGTACGGCGCCTGCCGCGAGCACGACGTCGTCCGCATCGCGCGCCACCGCGTCGGCGACCTGCTCGTAGAGCCGCTGCCGCTCGTCGAACAGCGCCCGAAACCGCGCTTCGTCGGCGGCGAGCGGGCGAGCCGTCCCGCGCACGCGCTGCCACGCGCGGTCGGCGTCCACCGGGAGCCAGACGGTCACGGCCCGTGACCGCAGCGCGTCGCGAACCGCGGGCGAGGAGACCGCACCGCCGCCGAGCGCGAGCACGGACGGCCGGCCGGAGGTCTCGAGGCGCCGGATCGTCTCATTTTCTTCGACGCGCCGGAACTCCGCCTCGCCGTGCTCCCGGAAGAACGCCCGCAGGTCGCCGCCGGTGGCCGGCTCGACCGCTGCGTCGACGTCGATGAACTCCCGGCCGATCCGCTCGGCGACGCGGGCTCCGAGCGTTGTCTTGCCGGCGCCCATGAAGCCGACGAGCACGAGGTGCCGGTCTAGTGGGGGCGCCACGGGATGCGCTCGAGGTACGCCCGATGCGCGGCGACGAAGTCGTCGAGCGAGTCACCGCCGAACTTCTCGCGCGCCGCGCGGGCGAGCTCCCAGGCGACGGCGGCCTCGGCGACCACGGCCAGCGCTTCCACGGCGGCCACGTCGCTGCGCTCGACGAGCGCCTGGGCGCGCTCGCCGCTGGCGAGGTCGACGGTCCCGAGCGGCCGCATCAGCGTCGGCAAGGGCTTCATCGCAGCGCGTACGACGACCGGCTCGCCGTTCGACACGCCGCCCTCCACTCCGCCGGCGCGGTTGGTCGTGCGGCGCAGCCCGGGGACGATCTCGTCGTGTGCGTCGCTGCCGCGCCGACGGGCCAGCTCGGCGCCGGCGCCGAGCTCGACGGCTTTGACGGCCTGAATGCCCATGAGCGCCGCTGCGAGCCGCGCGTCGAGGCGGTCGTCGCGGGTCGCGTACGAGCCGAGCCCAGGGGGCACGCCGGTCGCGCTCACCTCGACGATGCCGCCGAGCGTGTCCCGGTCGGCGCGCGCGGAGTCGGTCGCCTCGCGTTGCGCCTGCTCGTCTGTCTCGCCGCCGATCTCGACCACGGTGCCGGCGACGGTCACGCCGATCGCGGCGAGGAGCGTCTTCGCCACCGCGCCTGCGGCGACGGTCACGGCGGTGTGCCGCGCGCTGGCGCGCTCGAGCGCATCGCGGGTGTCGCGGAGGCCGTACTTGAGCGCGCCCGCGAGGTCGGCGTGGCCGGGGCGCGCGACCGTCACCGGCTCGGTGCCCTTGCCGTGCGCTTCGCCGTCGGGCGGCCACGGACTCATGCCCCACGCCCAGTTGTCGTGGTCCCTGTTGCGGACGACCAGCCCGAGCGGCGTGCCGAGCGTGCGCCCGTGGCGTAGACCGCCGAGGACCTCGACCTCGTCGTGCTCGATCCGCTGACGCGCGCTGCGCCCGTAGCCCTGCTGCCGCCGGTGCAGATCATGGTCGATGGCCGCGCGGTCGAGCACGAGGCCGGCGGGCAGGCCCGTCAGGATCGCCACGAGCGCCGGCCCGTGCGACTCGCCGGCGGTCGTGAGCGCGAGCGTCATACGGCGAAGGCTACGACGCGTGAACAGCCGCCCGCATGACGTCGACGGGCGCCGGGAGGCCCGTCCACAGCTCGAAGGCAGCAGCGCCTTGCGCCACGAGGACATCGAGCCCGTCGAAGACGCGGGCGCCGGCCGCCCGGGCGGCCGCCGCGGTTGCGGAGCCGGGGTACGGCAGGTCGACGAGCGTCTGGCCGGTTCCGACGCGGGCGACCACCTCGTCGCGGACGGGCGTGGCGTTGACGACCAGGTCGGCGCCGCGCGTGGCGGGCGGCCATTCAGCACGCCGCGTGAAGGTGCGCGCGTGCGGGAGCGCTTCACTGAACGCGGTCGCGGCGCCGCCGCCCCCGATGATCACCGGCCGCTCGGCGACGAGGCCGGCGAGGATCGCCGTGTCGGTCGTCCAGCCGCGCAGAAGCCCGTTGTCCACGACGAGCGTGTTGACGGAGCGCGCCTCGGCGTCGACGAGCTCGGCGACGGCCCGCTTGTGCGGCGCGGTCACGTTCGCGCCCGCGAAGCGGAGCGCCACGAGCCCGTCGACGGCGGCCTCGAGCGCACGCTCCTCGACGCGCAGCGCGACGTACGCCCAATCGAGGCCCAGCGCTGCGAAGGCTGCGTTCTGCATCCGGGGCGAGAGCGAGCCGGCAACGGGGTCGCCGATCAGAGCGACCAGGCGTGTCTCAGCGCCGAGCATTGGCCACGCCGGTTCGCAGGAGCACGGAAAGGCCCGTACTAGTACCCCTGCTCCCGCTGGTACCGATCGAACTCCTGCTTGCTCGCGGTGAAGAAGTGGTGCACCTTGTCGGGCTTGCGCACGAAGTACAGGTAGGCGGTGCGCCTCGGGTGGGCCGCAGCCTGGATCGACGCCAGGCCTGGATTGGCGATCGGCCCCGGCGGCAGGCCGTGGTGCAGACGCGTGTTGTACGGGTTCGGATCGTGCAGCTGCGACTCGCGCAGCGACTCCGTCGCCGGCACCTTCAGCGCGTAGCGGATCGTCGCGTCGATCCCGAGCGTCATGCCCAGCCGCAGGCGGTTGTAGATGACCGAGGCGACGAGCGCTCGTTCCTCCGGCGCGATCACCTCCTTCTCGATCATGGACGCGATGATCAGGACGTCGTAGGGCGTCAGGTTCTTCGACCGCGCGAACCGCAGGTCGACCCGCGCCCAATTCGCGCGAAAGGCTCTCAGCTGCTGCGCGACGAGCTGTTTGGTGCGCGTGCGGGCGCGGAACTCGTACGTGGCGGGGAAGAGAAAGCCCTCCAGCGACCGGCGCGTGCCGTCGCCGGCGAACCGGCCCGGCAGCGGCGAGCTGGCCGTGAGCCGGAGGTACTCCTTCGCCGAGAGCCTGGGCGTGATATCGCGCTTGGTGCGCGCGATGCCGTTCACGACGGTGATCCGCGCGGCCATCTCCTCGCGGGTGAAGCCTTCCGGGAACACGATGCGGAGAACCTGCCGCCGGCTCGCAGTCGGCGCCGTGGCGCTGGCCGACCGCTCCACCTCAGCGTCCCGCTCCGCGGCCTCGCCGCGCAGCAACGAGACGCCGAGCCAGCCGAGCAGCCCGAGACCGCCCAAGAGCAGGAGCAGGGCGCTCAGCCGGCGCCCGACAACCCGGCCGGGCGGCGACGCTCGATGCGTTCGCCGGCTCAGCGCCGCCCCCGCGACTCGAGCCAGCCGAGGTAGCCGCTCAGCAGGTACGCAGCCGCGCGTGCGTCGTCGCCGCCCGGCCCGGCAAGCCTCGTCGTGAACCGCTCGTCGTACGTCTCCACCGGGACGTCGACCGCCTGGCGCAGGGCGGCGAGAAAGCGCTCCGTCTCGCGCGCCTGCTCGCCGAATTCGCCGCTGAGCGTGAGCGGCAGGCCCACGACCACTCGCGCCGGCTGCTCCGCCCGGACGAGCTCGACGAGCCGGGCGAGGCCCGCCTCGGTCGACGCACGCTCGACGACCTCGAGCGGGCGCGCGACCGAACCGGTCGGGTCGGACACGGCAACGCCGGTGCGCGCCGGCCCGTAGTCGAGAGCGAGCACCTTCACGGGAAGGCGCGATTCTACGGGCGCCTTCGGTCGCTCAGCTTGCCCCGGCCGCGCCGAGGCTAGCCCAGCGCCTCGAGAATCAGCTGCTCCGCGCGCGCGAGCGCGTCGGCGAGCTTCTCGGGCTGCTTGCCGCCCGCGCGCGCCATCGTCGGCCGGCCGCCTCCACCGCCGCCGATCACGGCCGCCGCCTCGCGGATCAGCCGCCCCGCGTCGAGGCCGCGCTGCTCGAGCGAGCGGTCGAAGTTCATGACGAGGTGCGCGGCGCCGTCCTCCCGTGATCCGAGCACGACGGCCGCCGGCGCGTTCTGCTGCTTGAGCCGGTCGGAGAGCTCGAGCAGCTCGTCGGCACCGAGTCCCTCGAGGAGATTCGTCACGACGTGTACGCCGTTGACCGGCCGCACCCTCGGCGGCGTGGCGTCAACCACGGCGGTCGCGCGAGGCGATTTGACGGTTCGCTTCTTCAGGCGCTGGAGCTCGGCCCGCAGCTCGTCGGCCTCGTGCGCCCGCGCGGCGAGCAGCGCCCACGCCTCGCCGGCCGTGACCGCCTCGATCCGCCGCGTGCCCGCACCGATCGACGATTCCGTGAGGAGCACGAACGGCCCGATCTCGGCCGTCCAGCGCACGTGCGTACCGCCGCACAGTTCCCGCGAGTACCCTTCGATCTCGACCACGCGTACCTCGTCGCCGTATTTCTCGCCGAAGAGCATCATGGCGCCGAGCCTGCGCGCCTCCTCGAGCGGCGTGATGAACGCGCGCACCGGCCGGTTCTCCCAGACCTTCTGGTTGACGCGCCGCTCCACCTCGGCGCGCTGCTCGGCCGTCAGCGCCTCGGCATGCGTGAAGTCGAAGCGCAGCTTATCGGGACGCACGGCCGAGCCGGCCTGGCGAGCGTGGTCGCCGAGCACTTCCTGGAGGGCCCTGTGAAGCAGGTGCGTCGCCGTGTGGTTCGCCATCGTCGGGAAGCGGACGCCCCACGGCACGACCGCACGCACGCGGTCGCCCTCGGCGAACCCCTCGCCGCTGAAGACGAGGACTTGGTCGTCCTCGAGCCGGTACGCGGCCTCGAGCTCGGCCCGCGGCGGGTTCGGCGGCGGGCCGTGTGCGCCGTCGAGCTCGATGAAGCCGGCGTCCGTGACCTGGCCGCCCCCCTCCGGGTAGAACGGCGACTCACGCAGCTTCGCCAGGAAGCGGCCGTCGCCGAGCGGCTCGAGCGCGCCGATCTGAGTGAGCACTTCGGTCTTCTCCCAGCCGACGAACTCCGTCGTGAAGCCGGCTGCTCGGCTGAAATCCGCCGCGCGCACGGTTTCCCGTGCGCCGCCCGCGCGCGAGATTTCGCGGTGACGGGCCATGGCCTCGCGGTATCCGTCGACGTCGACGGATTGCCCACGCTCTTCGGCGAGCTCGACCGTGAGCTCGATCGGGAATCCATGCGTCGCAGCGAGCGCGAACGCCTGTTCACCGTCGATCGCGGGTTCGCCGGCCAGCTCCTCGAAAATACGCATGCCGCGCTCGAGCGTCTCACGGAACCGCTGTTCCTCGACCTTGACGACTCGTTCGATTTCGGCCGCGTGCTCGACGACCTCCGGGTACCACTGCCCCACCTGGTCGACGACGATCACAGGGACTCGGTAGACACGTTCAAGACCGATGCGGCCCGCCTGAACAACCGCCCGGCGGATGAGACGGCGAAGGACGTAGCCGCGCGCCTCGTTCGACGGCGTAACTCCCTCGGCGATCAGGAACGTCGCGCCGCGCATGTGGTCGGTAATGACGCGGTGCGCCTTGTCCGCTTCATGGGACGTCCCGTAGCCGAAACCCGACTCGCGCTCGATCCAGTCCATGATGAGGCGGAAGCCGTCGGTGTCGAAGATCGAGGCGACATCCTGGAGCACCATGGCGGTGCGCTCGAGCCCCATGCCCGTGTCGATGTTCTGCTGGGGCAGCGGGGTCAGCGTGCCGTCCGCGCCGAGGTCGAACTCCATGAAGACGAGGTTCCAGAACTCGATGAAGCGGTCGCAGCTCTCGCAGTTCGGCCCGCAGGTGTCGCCGCCGCACCCGTGCTGCTCGCCTCGGTCGTAGTGCAGCTCGGAGCACGGGCCGCACGGGCCGGTGTCGCCGGCGGGGCCCCAGAAATTCTCCGGCAGCGCGAACGCCACGATCCGCTCCCGCGGTAGCCCCTTGCGGAGCCACCCCTGCACGGCCACGTCGTCCAGAGGGATCCCCCGCTCTGGATCGCCCGCGAAGACGGTCGTCCAGATCCGGTCCGGCTCGAGCTTCAGGTGCTCGGTGACGAACTCCCAGGCGAGGTCGATGGCGCCGTCCTTGAAGTAGTCGCCGAACGAGAAGTTGCCGAGCATCTCGAACATCGACGCGCTGCGCGCGTTGAGACCCACCTTCTCGAGATCCGAGTCCTTCCCGCCCGCGCGCAGGCACTTCTGGACGGTCGTGAACCTCGGCGCGGGCGGCCGCTTCACCCCGGAGAAGTAGGGCTTGAGCGGCTGCATCCCGGCGGAGATGAAAAGCGTCGAGGGATCTTCCGGCGGCGGAATCAGCGAGAACGACGGAAACCGCATGTGGCCGCGCTCCTCGAAGAAGGAGAGGAAGCCTTCACGCAGTTCCGCGGTCGTTCTCACGCCGACGATTGTAGGCGCGTCCACCGGGTGCGCTCGATGGCGCGCACCTCCAGGTCGATGCCACCCTCGGGCCACGGGACCGTCCGCCACGGCCTGATGCCGAGCCGCTCCTGCACCGCGATCGACGCACGGTTGTCCGGGTGGACGATGCTCACGAGCCGCGGCACCTCGAGCGTCGCGAATCCGTGCTCGATCGCCGCCACGGCAGCCTCGGTCGCGTAGCC
>JACVRM010000091.1 GCA_014534415.1 Thermoleophilia bacterium
CCGCCAGCCGGAGCCGAGAGCGACACTGAGCTGTAGGCGCGGCCGCTCTCGAGCGCCTCCAGCACGGCCTCCTCGTCGACGCCGGCCTCCTTCGCCAGCTCCGCGATCGTCGGCGAACGGCCGAGCTGTACGGTCAGCTGCTCGACGATCCGCGAGAGCTGCACGGAGAGCTCCTGGAGGCCGCGTGGCACGCGGACCGACCAGCCCTTGTCCCGGAAGTGGCGCTTGATCTCGCCGATGATGTTCGGCGTCGCGTAGGTCGTCAGCTCGACGCCGCGGCTCAAGTCGAACCGGTCGATTGCCTTGATGAGCCCGATCGCGCCGATTTGCACGAGGTCCTCGAGCTGCTCGCCGCGATACGAGTAGCGCCGTGCGAGCGAGCGCACGAGGGACATGTACTGCTCGATGAGCTGCTCGCGCGCGGCCAGGTCGCCGTGCTCGTGGTAACGGCGGAGTAAGAGCTTGTCGTCGGCGCCGGCCACTAGCCGACCGCTTTCTTGAGGTGCACCCAGTCGCCGTCCGGGGTCGACTCGAGCTCCACACCGTCGACGGTGGAGTCGAGGACCCGCCGCAGCCCGAGCTCCTGCGCGGGCGACGGCTGGAGATCGGCGCGGAGCGTCTCGGGCTCGAACGGTCCGAGCCTGGCCTCGAGCGTCCCGACGTCGACGCGCACCTCGATCGTCACGTCGCCGGGACCACCCTCGCGCCCGAGCACCTCGTCGAGCGCGACCTGGAGGTCCTCGAGCGCCTCCAGCGTGACGTTCTGGCGTAGGGCGACGCCGCCGAGCACGAGATGGGCCACGGCGAAGTAGGGCCGCTGGCGCGGCACGGTCAGGCTGACGCGGTCGGTCACGTGGCGGTCCCCATCCCCACAAGCGCATCTTGACGCACGCGTCGCGCGAGCGGGATCACGCGGCGCCGACCGACCGTATCGTCCCCGCGCCGACGACCGCTCCCTCGTCGTAGAGCACGGCGGTCTGCCCGCGCGCGACGCCGTGCACCGGTCGGTCGAGCTCGAGGCGGAAACCGCGCGGCGTCGGCCTCACGCGCGCCGGCACCGGCTCGGAGCGTGCACGGAGCTTCGCCGTGCACCGCTCCACTGTGACGTAGAGACGGCCGGCGACGGTGACGGTCGCGGCCGCGAGCGACTCGCGGGGGCCGACGACCACCGCGTTGCGGCGCGGCTCGGTGCGAAGCGCGTAGAACGGCTCGGCGGCCGTGACGCCGAGGCCGCGACGCTGGCCCGGAGTGAACCGCCAGTAGCCGTCGTGGCGGCCGAGCTCCCGGCCCGACTCGTCGACGATCGGCCCCGAGGCAATCGGCAGGCCCTGGCGCTCCAGGAACGCGCGATAGTCGCCGCCCGCGAGGAAGCACGCCTCCTGGCTGTCGGCGCGGCGCGCGACGGCGAGGCGGGCGCGCTCCGCCTCGGCGCGCGTCTCATCCTTCGTCTGGTCGCCGAGGGGGAACCACAGCCGCTCGAGCGCGGACGGGTCGAGCGTGGCGAGCATGTACGACTGGTCCTTCGCCTCGTCGAGCGCGCGGGCGACGAGCAAGCGCCCGTCGCGCTCGACGAGGCGCGCGTAGTGGCCGGTGGCGAGCCGTGCGGCGCCGGCACGGCGCGCGAAGGCGAGCAGCTCGCCGAAGCGGAAGCGGCCGTTGCAGCGGGTGCAGGGATTCGGCGTCTCGCCGCGCGCGTAGGAGCGGACGAACGGCTCGACGATCGCGTCGCGGAAGTCCTCGCGTGCGTCCAGCGTCACGTGGGGCAGGCCTAGGGCGTGGCACGTCTCGCGCGCCGTGACCACGGCCGCAGGCGAGCAGCACGCGCGCGAGGCGTCCGGACCTTCCGGATCGAGCCAGAGGCGGAGCGTCACTCCGATCGCCTTCGGGCCTGCGCGGAGCAGCGCCACGGCGCTGTCCACGCCGCCGCTCATGGCCACGGCGACGCGCTCGGGATGCGGTGCGGCGCGGAACGCGCGCCCGAGCGCGGCGGCCAGCGCGTCCACGGCGAGCGGCTCGCCGCGCACGGCGGCGGCCTCGAGCAGGCTCAGGCCCTCGAGCGGCCGCTCGAGTCCCGCGGCATCCGCGCTGACGATGCGGTCCCCCTCCACGCCGAGGCGGACGAGCGCCCACTCGCCGTCGCGCGACGCATCTCCGACGATCTCCCGCACACGCCGAGCGTAGCGGCTGCCGGTCGGCGGGCCCTGCTCGGCGGGGCAGCCGCGGCGCGCAACGGCGGGGACTGTCCCTCGAGATCGGCCCGCGGGGACGCGTCGTTCGCCACGAAAGCGTGGCGGATCGTTCACAGGATCGCGCGGCGCGGCTCGCGAGGTACAGTGACCCCGCTCGACCTCGTGCGTGGTTCCGCGTTTCCCGATTGGAACCAACACCAGAGAAGAGGGAGCCTGCGTCCGGCGGACGCCGGCAGGGCACCCACCTGGCATGGCCAGGTTCTCCGGGGCGCGGAAACATCGGCGAGGTTCACCGCGGGGGAGCCGAGCGCTCCCCCGCGAGCGACTTCGTTACCGCCTGCGGGCGGCGCGTCGCACGGGCGGCTCGCCGGGCGGCCTACCCGGTGCTCGCGAAGCGCCAGCGCACGATGTCCGTACTGCGCAGGCCGAGCAGCTTCGCGAGCGCCGCCGACACGGCGAACTGCGTGCCCGCCGGCGTTCGCCGCGCGATCACCTGCGTCAGCACCTCGCGCGAGCCGAACGCGACGAAGATCTTCGCGCCGCAGGGCAGCACGGGGTGCGCCACGCCGGCGGTGCGCGCGCGGACGACGAAACCGCACGCCGTTCGCTCGCCGGCAGTCTCGGCCAGGCGCGGCGCCGCCGGCCCCTCGTACCACCCGCCGCCGGGCGCCGGAACCGACTCGGGGAGCACCGGCGGGTCGGGCTCGTCTGTGCGCTGCTCGACGATCGCCAGCGCGCCGACCGCGCATAGCAGTGCGACCGCGCCGAGCCCGAAGCTCCGCTGAACGAGCGCAAGCACGGTCATGCCCGGCCTGTCAGCTCGGCGAACGACTCGCGCACGAGCTCGTCGAATTCCGCCGGCAGCATCCCGTCCGGGCTCGCGTATTCGCGGAGGTAGACGAGCAGCGCCGCCCACTCCTCGTCACGTTGCACGTCGCCGCCCGCGCGTTCGCGCGCGCGCCGCTCGAGCTCCCACAGGTTCCATCCGGCCCCGCGCCGCAACGGAAGCTCGACGACCGCCGGCGGCGCAGGCGAAGCGACCGGCTCCGGCTCCGGCTCGCGTGGCACTTCAACCGGCGGCGCCGGCCGCGGTTGCGGCATCGTCTCCGGCCGCGGCTCCGGCTCGACGGGGCCGGCGACGCCCGGCTGTTCGTCGACCGGTACGACGATGCGATCGCCCCGCGCACCGGCACGCTCAACGGCAGCCGGCTCGACAGCCTCCTCCTCGCGCTCCGCGACGACGAGCGGCGCGGCCGCCTCCTCGTCCGTCTCCCGGGGAGTTTCGAGGTCGCCGTCGACCCCGTGCGCGCGCGGCTGGAGCATCGTGCGCTCCAGCACGGCGACGAGCACCCACGCGACAGCCATGACGATCGCGAACGGCGCGACGTCCACGCCGGCCACGGCGAGCGCGATGCCGAGCGCGACGAGCGCGGCACCCTCGACCGCGAAGCGCAGCCGCGCCGACGCCACCGCCTAGCGCTCCTCGACGCGACGCTCGGCGGTGTCCTCATCGTCCGGGTCGGCCGGCCTGGAGATCAGCCGGACGTGGCGGCGCGACGGCCGCTCTTGCGGGACGACGTCGACGTCCTCCGGTTCGTCGCGCGCCCGTCGCCAGAAGGGCCGCCTGCGCGGCCTCGGCTGTAGCGGCTCGGGGGGCGGCCCAGGTTCTTCGTCGAGTTCCCCAGCGCCCGCGGTAGGTTCACCCGCCTCCGCCACGGGCTCCGGGACCGGCGCATCACTTTCGGCGACGGCCTCGAAGACGGGCTCCCCGGCGACCGGCTCGGGCTCCGCCTCGGTGACGGTCTCGCCGGGGTACTGCTCCGCAGGAGGTTCGTCGCCGGCCTCAGCGACGGCGGGCTGCGAGTCCCCCCGCGCTTCGCTGCGCTCGGCAACGTCCGGCACGTGCTCGGGCACTGGCGCTTCCTCCTCGGCCTCACCGGCGACCGCGTGCGGCGCGCCGGCGGCCTCCGTCTCCACACTCGCCGCCGACACGGCGACCGGAGCCGGTTGGCGGACGGCGAGCCGCCATGACGCGAGCTCCACGAGCGCCGTCAGAAGCCAGCCGAGCGCCATCACTCCGATGATCTGTGCAGCCGACAGGTCGGCCAGCCCCGCCGCCACCGCGAGCGCCACGAGGAACAGCGCCTCGAGAGCGAATCTCCGCCCAGATCCCGCCATCGTGCGGGACGGACGTTAGCCCGCGTCCCCGCTGGAGCTCGCGCTGCCCGGCCGCTCGAGGCCTTCGGCGGGCGCCTGCGCGACGGGCCGCGGTAGCGGCGCCGCCGAGCCTGTCGCATCCGCCTCGCTCTTCGCCTGGGCGAGCAGCGCGTCGACGACACGACTGATGGCCGGCTCGCCGAGTCCGGCCGCGGACAGGAGCTGCTCGGCGCCCTGCTGGGCGCGCGACATGATCGTCGCAGCCTGCGCGCGCGCCCACTCGAGTGTCTGCTCGACCTCGGCCCGAGCCGCGTTCGTCAGTTCGGTTGCCTGGTGGCGCGCCTGCTCGAGCAGGCGCGCCGCGCGCGCCTCGGCCTCGCGGACCTCCTGGCTCGCTTCGCGGTTCGCGTCGGCGAGCAGCTGCCGTGCCTCGTTACGCGCGGCGTTCAGCGTCTCCGCGCGCAGGCGCTCGCTCTCCTGGCGGAAGCGCTCGACGTCCGCCTCCTGCTGCTGCATCTCCTGCTGCCGCCGGCGAAGCTCGGCCTCCGTACGGCGCAGCTGCGCGGCGGACGCACGCTGCGCGTCGCGCTCGAGCACGTCGGCGAACTCCGCTGCCTCGCGGATGAGGTGGAGCGCATCCATGCGCATCGCGTGGCCGGTCGGCTCCACGTCCGCCGTGCGGCCGGCCGCCTTGAGCACGCGCAGCTGCGCCTGCAGCTGGACGACGTGGCGACGGTACGCATCGAACGCCTCGCGCACGCTGTCCACGTCGTAGCCGCGTTCGGCGGTCGGCAGGTCCTCGAGTCGCGGCAGCGACGTGATTGCCGGCGTGGGCGCCCGGCGGGCCGGATCCTCAGCCATCGCTCTCCTCCTCCAATGCGAGCGGCCGGTCGCCGCTCCCAGCCAAGTATGACGCGTCGATGGGTCGACGGCGAGCCCCGTCGCCCTCCTGGTCGGCAACGAGGATGCCGAGCTCGGCGAGCTGCTCCGGCGGCAGCTCGATCGGGGCTCCCGTCATGTAGTCGAGGCCGACCTGGTTCTTGGGGAACGCCTGCGTGTCGCGGATGCGCGCTTCGCCGAGCAGCGCCATGAGGAGCCGGTCGATGCCGGAGGCGATGCCGCCGTGGGGCGGCGCGCCCATCCGCAGCGCCTCGAGCAGGAACCCGAACTTCTCCTCTTGCTCCTCCGGGCCGATGCCCAGGTACTCGAAGACCTTCTGCTGCAGCTCCGGCTCGTGGATCCGGAACGACCCGCCCGCGAGCTCGAGCCCGTTGCCGACGAGGTCGTAGGCGACTGCGCGCGCCGCGCCCGGGTCGGTGCCGAAGAGCTCGAGCGTCTCGTCGGTCGGCCGCGTGAAGGGATGGTGTGCGGCGT
Source organism: Thermoleophilia bacterium (assembly GCA_014534415.1). GTDB lineage: Bacteria > Actinomycetota > Thermoleophilia > Gaiellales > Gaiellaceae > JACVRM01. Next base: position 5,721 of record JACVRM010000091.1, read on the forward strand.
GCCACGTGCCCGTCTCGTCGTCGTACTCCGCCGCGGCCATGTCGACCACCCAGAGGAATTCCCAGCGCGATTCGTCGATGAGGCTGAGTTCCCGCCCGAGCCGGAGGCGGAGGAGGCCGAGCACCTTCGCCACGACGCGCGGCTCGTCGGCGACGAAGAGCAGCGTGTGGCCGGGCTCGCGCCAGCGCTGCTGCCACTCGTCGCTCAGGAACCGCTGGAACGACGACGAGAGCTCGCCGTCCGAGCGGAACACGACGTAGGCGAGCCCCTTCGCGCCCCAGGAGCGCGCCTGCGTCGTGAGTGCCTCGAGCTCGGCGCGCGAGAGCTCCTTCGGCACGGCGATGTAGCGGACGCAGGGCGCATTCGCGAACACGCCGAACTCGGCGCCGCGCGTCACCGCCGTTGCCTCCTGGATCTCCATGCCGAAGCGCAGGTCGGGCCGGTCGATCCCGAAGCGCAGCATCGCCTCGTCGTACGACATGCGCTGGAACGGCGGCTCGAGCTCGACGCCGATGCACTCGCGCCAGATGCGCTGCACGATCCGCTCCATCAGCTCGAAGAGGTACTCGCGGTCGGGGAACGCCATCTCCACGTCGAGCTGCGTCAGTTCCTGGAGCCGGTCGGCGCGGGGATCCTCGTCGCGGAAGCAGCGGGCGATCTGGTAGTAGCGCTCGAAGCCCGACGTGACGAGCAGCTGCTTCGCGATCTGCGGCGACTGCGGCAGCGCGTAGAACTTCCCCCTCTGGAGACGCGCGGGCACGACGAAGTCGCGCGCCCCCTCGGGCGTCGGCTTCCAGAGGATCGGGGTCTCGATGTCGACGAATCGCTCGCGCTCCATCTCCTCGCGGATGATCCGCACGAGCTGCGCGCGGACGCGGATGTTGCGCTGCATGTAGTCGCGACGCAGGTCGATCCAGCGATAGCGCTGACGGAGCGCTTCGTCGACGTTCTCCTCGTCGAGCTGGAACGGCAGCGGCGTGCACGTACTGAGGACCAGCAGGTCGTCGACCTGCAGCTCGACGTCGCCCGTTGCCATCCTCGGGTTGACCGTCTCGGGGGAGCGGCGCACGACCGTCCCCGTCGCCTGCAGCACGTACTCGTTGCGGACGCCGTGCGCGACGGCGGCGGCGGCGGCGGCACGCTCGGGGTTGACGACCAGCTGGGTGACGCCTGTCTCGTCGCGGAGATCGATGAAGACGAGCCCGCCGTGGTCGCGGCGGCGCGCCGCCCAGCCGGCCAGCGTGACCGTCCGGCCTTCGTGCCCGGCGCGTGGCTCGCCGCAACCGAGGTCCCGCCAGGCGCTCATCTCGCGAGGGTAGCGACGATGTCGTCGAGGGAGACCCGCTCCTCACCGCCTGCTCGCCGGATACGTGCGCCGTCGGCGGTGATCACCACGGTCGTGCGCGCGCCCAGCCGGGCGGCCTGCGTGAACTGGCCCTTCTCGGAGCGCGCGGCGTAGTCGGTGTCGCACGAGACACCCAGCGCGCGCAGCTCGGCGAGCGTCGACACGACGCGTGCGCGGTCGGCGCCGTCCGCGACGACGAAGAAGACGTCGAGGCCGCCGGTCTCCAGCGAGCGCTCGCCCATCGACAGCAGCAGGCGCTCGATGCCCGCACCGAAGCCGATGCCGGCCGTCGGCGGGCCGCCGATCGTCTCGATCAAGCCGTCGTAGCGGCCGCCTCCGCAGATCGAATCCTTGGTGCCGATCGCCTGATCCTTGAACTCGAACGTCGTGCGCGTGTAGTAGTCGAGACCGCGGACGAGCGTCGGGACGAGCTCGTAGCCCACGCGGAGCTCGTCGAGATAGGCGCGGACGCGCTCGAAGTGCTCGCGGCAGGCGTCGCAGAGCGACTCGCCGATCCTCGGAGCGTCCTCGAGCACCTTCTGCGTGCGCTCGCTCTTGACGTCGAAGACGCGAAGCGGGCTCGTCGCGCGCTTCGCGCGCGCCTCGGGGTCGAGTTCCTCCTCGTGCTCGTCGAGCCACGCCGAGAGCCGCTCGAGGTACGCCGGACGGCAGTTCGCGTCACCGATCGAATTGAGCTCCAGGACGTAGTCGGTGAGCCCGAGGCGGCGCAGCAGCTCGGCGTAGAGCTGGATGAGCTCCGCATCGACGGCGGGGTCCGCGCTCCCGATCGCCTCGACCGACAGCTGCCAGTGCTCGCGGTAGCGACCACGCTGGGGCCGGTCGTAGCGCCACATCGGGCCGATCGTGTACAGCTTCTGCGGCTGCGGCTCGCGGTGCAGACCGTGCTCGAGGTAGGCGCGGCAGATCGGCGCCGTCGCCTCGGGGCGGAGTGTGAGCGAGCGGCCGCCCCGGTCCTGGAACGTGTACGTCTCCTTCTGGACGACGTCGGAGCCCTCTCCCGACGTGCGGACGATCAGACTGGTGTCCTCGATGCCCGGCGTGTCGATGCGCCGGTAGCCGTAGAGCGCGCAGACGGCCTCCATCTCGCCGCGCACCCACTGCCTGAGCGGCTGCTCGGCCGGGAGGATGTCGTGGGTGCCGCGCGGCGCCTCGATCTTCACTGGCGCACGGCGCGAAGCTCGCCGAGGAAGGGGTTCGTCTCGAGCTCGCGACCGAGCGTCGTCGCCGGTCCATGGCCGGGGTAGACGACCGTCTCGGGCGGGAACCGCTCGGCGAGGAGCCGGATGGATGCGAGGAGCTCCTGCCAGTCATCGCCCGGACGGTCGGTGC
>JACVRM010000039.1 GCA_014534415.1 Thermoleophilia bacterium
CGACGGGCGTGAGCACGCTCGCCGTGCTGGCCGCTGTCGAAGGCGTGCTCGGAGGCGGCCGGCAGGCGGCGCGCTCGACTGAAGTCCGTCCCGGTCGCTCGCGACACGCGTGCTTCACTGCCGGTGCGTGGACCGGGAGAGTAGGTCGCCGCCGAATTAGCTAAGAGGGCCGCGCGAGCGGCCCGTTTTCATCGCTACGTCGGCTCGAGTCGCAGCCGGGCCTGGCCGGCGTCTTGCCCGGTCCGCTCCGGATACTCGAGGACCCAGCGCCGGCCCGTGTCGGGGCAGCTGAGGCGTTCGTGCAAGGCGTCTTCGTCGAGCTCGTCTGAGCGCAGATGGCCGCGAGCGTACGCCTCTGCCTCGTCGCCGTACAGCTCCTCGACGTACGTACAACGACATGCCACCGCGCCGTTGTGCCCAGCCGCGGCCGCCCACAAACCGCTCCGCGACGGTTGCGACTTGACGAATGGCTGCACGTTCGCAGAGGATCCCGCGTCGCGCCGGCAAGGGAGAGGCCTGTGCAGAGACGGACACGTACGCGAACGTGCGCGGTAGCGATCGTGCTTACGACGGCGGTAGCCGCAGGACCCACGGTGTCGACCGGCGGCGGCGCCGACAGGCCCCGGCGCGTCGCGGCGGCGAAAGCAGCGCTCGCACCGTCTGCCCAAGCGCGCGCGTTCACCGCCGCGATCAACAGGCGTCGCCAGGAGCGCGGACTCCGGCCTCTGCGTCGCGTGCGTGGCCTGACTGCCGCCGCGGTAGCTCACTCGCGGCAGATGGCGGCATTCGGCTTCCTTGGACACAGGTCGATCGACGGTTCGCCGTTCTGGCGGCGGATCGAACGCTTCTACCGGCCCGGTGCCGGCGCGGTGGGCGAGACGCTCGCGTACCACGACGGAGGGCTCAACCCCGACGACATCGTGGACAGGTGGCTCGCGAGCCCGGGCCACCGCCGCATCGTCCTCTACGGTGAATGGCGCGACATCGGCCTCGGCGTCGTCGAGGCCGTCGGTGCTCCGGGCGTCTTTGGCGGCGGCGACGTCGTCGTCGTGACTGCGGATTTCGGCGTTCGTCGCTAAGCGGCGCGAAGGCGCTCGCGCCAGTCCGGGTCCAGCGCGCGCAGCCGGGCCACGCGCTCGCCTACGCTCGGATGCGTTGCGAAGAGACCAGCGAGGCCGCGTTCCGGAAACGGGTTGAGCGGATAGACGGGCTCCGTCGCGGGGTTGGCCCGCAGGTCGATCAGGTCGCTCGCCTGCTCCAACCGAATGAGGGCGTTCGCGAGACCGTGCGGCGTCTCGCAGAGTGCCGCGGCCGCGAGGTCGGCGGCAAGCTCTCGCTTCGGCGAGAGCACTGCGTGTACGAGCGCCGCTGCGATGGGGCCGAGCACGAAGAGCAGCGCGCGCGCCGCAAAGCCGCCGAGGCGGCTGACCTCGACGATTGCCGCCGCGAGTACCACCGCGGCCGTCTGCGTGAGCACGTCCCGGCTGCGCACGTGCGCCAACTCGTGGGCGAGCAGACCCTCCAGCTCCGCCGGCGGGAGTGCCTGGAGCAGGCCTGTGCTGACGCCGATCGCCGCGCCTCGAGGCCCGCGACCGGCGGAGAACGAGAGTGGAAAACCGTCCCGTGCAATGTAGAGCCGCGGCATGGCGACGTGGGCACGCGCTGCAAGCCTCTCGACCGTCGAGCGAAGAGCCGGCGCTTCTGCTGCGGGCAGCTCCTCGGCACCGACGAGGCCGGCGACGATCCGCTCCCCGTACCAGTAGGTCGCCGTCGCAGTGAGCAGCACGCAGAAGACGAAGATCGCGGCGAGGCGGTAGCCGCCCAATGCCCAGCCGAGCGCTCCGAGCAGCGCTCCCGCGCCGGCCACGAGCAGCCATGCCTTGACCACGTTCCTCGCGCGTGCGAGGCGGCCGGGCATGACGCTAGTTGTCGTCTTCGCGCTCGTCCTCGACGAACCCGCGCGGCGGCCAGTCGGGCTCGGGCGCGTCGCAGCGGCTGGTGCAGTGCAGAGAGGCGATGTTCTGGAGCGGAATCAGGATGTGGCCGTTGAGCTCGATGTGCGGCACCTCGTCGACGGAGCAGTAAGCCGTCAGCACGCCGTCCTGGTAGTCGCCGCCGAAGAGAGCGACCTCGACCTGCTCACCCTTGTACTTGCCGGTGTAGTCCTCCACCGGGCGCAGCGTAGCCGTTTCCCCTCAAATGAGCGGTCGTCCGCGATCTGCGGCCGTAACGCGGGAAAGGGGAGCCCCGCGTACGGGCGCTCCCCGGCACACGGATTGGTTCTGCTACTCGCGGGCGGCACGGGTGGCGTCCAGATCAGCTTGTCGCCGAACGCCGGATGCTCGCGGTCATGTGCGCACAGGCCGATGCTTGACCCTCGCGCGTCATGCCGTCCGACGAGCATTCGGCCGGCGCGCTCTCGTGCACTACTCGGCGGCTACAAAGTCTGACGAAAACGCATCGCCGCTCGGCTGATGGCGTAGCCAGCGACGGCGATCCCGCCGACGACAAGCCCGACGACGTTTGTCGTAGTGCAAGTGCGGCACACGTTGCAGCAGGCAGGGGCTATCGGGGCGTATTCGGCAGCCCGATTCGTGAGCGGTGCCATGCGGACGCTCAGCGTGCGAAGCATGGCCTACCGCCCGCGTCGATCAGATCCCTCTTTGCGACGCATCGCCTCGTATACCGCGTCCCAGTGACTTGAAATGTCCTCGAGCGCGCGCGCCGTCGTCAGTGCAGCCTCTTCCAGCCGCGCGTTCACCTTCTCGACCTCCGCCATGCGCTCTGTGAGGTCGTTGACCTTGTGAGCGAGGGTACTCAGCTCCTGGGCGATCAGTTCGAAGTCGTGGATGCTGCATTCTTCCCCGTTTCGCGAACGAAACGCAGTCTCACTCGAGGGCGGTCTCGGATTCGTCTCCTCGCTCGAGAAGGCGGCGGAAACCCGGAAGGTGGAGTCGTCCACGCGCGGCTCAGTCCACCCGCCGCAGTCTTCCGTCCTCGACGGCGATTCGGGATAGTGCGCAGTTCTCGATCCGCGGGAACTCCCGCCGCCTCGTCACGAAGTCCAATCCTTCGGCCTCCATCAGCAGTGCACGCACGGGGCCCCCGTGCGCGACAAGCAGGATCTGACCTCCGGCGTGGATCTCCGCGAGCCGCGCGACCGCCGTCCGCACTCGGCGAGCGAGATCGGCGTGCGTCTCGCCGCGCTCCCAGACCGCCTCGCCGGTCTCGAGCCAGCGGGCGACGTTCTCCGGGTCGCGCTCCTGGAGCTCCTCGACGGTCCAACCCTCCCACGAGCCGAAGTCGAGTTCGCGCAGCTGCGGATCGACGACGACCGGCATCGCGAGTCGGGCCGCGAGAATCTCGGCGGTCTCACGAGCGCGCCGCAGATCGCTTGCGTAGACGGCGTCCAGGCGCGTCCCAGCCAGGCGCTCGGCCAGGTCGCGCGCCTGCTCGCGGCCGGCCGCGTTCAGAGGCGGGTCCGACTGGCCCTGGATGCGGCGATCCCGGTTCCAGTCGGTCTCGCCGTGCCGGACCAGCAGAACGGTCGTCGGCGCCATGGACGGTACGGTAGCCGGGTGGATCTCGGGCTCCGGGGGCGCGTCTGCGTGGTGACCGGCTCGACGAGCGGGATCGGATTCGAGACCGCCCGGCTGCTCGCGGCCGAGGGAGCCCGCGTCGTCGTCTGCGGGCGTGATGCCGCGCGCGTCGAGCAGGCCGTCTCCGAGTCGGGCGCGGCGCTCGGACACGTCTGCGACCTCGCCGAGCCGGGTGCGCCGGACAGGCTCATCGGAGAGGCGGCGAAGCTCGGACCGGTGGAGGCGCTCGTCAACAACGTCGGCGTCGCGTACCAGGCGGCGTTCGACGAGCTCGGCGACGGCGAATGGGAGTCGATGTGGCAGCTCAACGTGATGAGCTACGTGCGCGCGATCAGGGCCGTCGTCCCGGGCATGCGGGAGCGCGGCGGCGGAGCCATCGTCAACGTCGCTTCGACGGCGGGCAAACGCCCGTCGACCGGCATGCCGAACTACTCGGTGACGAAAGCGGCCGTGCTGTCGCTGTCGCGCCTCGTTGCCGACCTGTACGCGCGTGACCGGATCCGCTGCAACGCCGTCGCGCCGGGCCCGACGGGCACCGAGGCCTGGCTGGGCGAAGGCGGTCTGGCCGACCAGCAGGCGGCTCGGACCGGCAAGACGCGCGCTGAGGTGCTCGCCGCCGTTGCGAGCGGACGTCCATTGGGCCGGCTCGCCGAGCCGGCCGAGATCGCCGCGGTGGTCACGTTTCTATGCTCCGACCGCGCGGGCTACGTCACCGGAGCCGCATGGAGCGTCGACGGCGGCACGGTGCCCATCATCGTCTGAGCGCGTAGGGACGAATCGTCACTCGCTCGGCACGCTCGCGTGCGGGACGCGTGACGCGTTTCTCGATACCGTGAGAATCCCAGGCTGAGCCCCGGGGTGGGTGGGGTTGGGGATGGTCGACCGAGGGTCGAATGGAGAACATTGCGGCACGTCGCGCCGGCCGGCTTCTGTACGCCGCGGCGGCCGGTGCGATCAGGGCGAGCGACTACGCTAGGCGCCGATGCCCGAGCTGGCCGGGAGCGTCGCTGACGCGTTCGCCGAGCGTGTCCGCGAGTACGAAGAGACGTCGCTGTCGCCGCTCGCGATCCGCTCGTACGAGACCCGCGGGCGGCTGTACCGGGAGAACGAGTGCCGCCTGCGGACGCCGTTCCAGCGGGACCGCGATCGCATCGTCCACTCGAAGGCGTTTCGCCGCCTGAAGCACAAGACCCAGGTTTTCGTCTCGCCGGCGGGCGACCACGTCCGCACCCGCCTCACCCACACGCTCGAGACCACCGGCATCGCCCGCGGCGTCGCCCGGGCGCTGCGGCTCAACGAGGATCTCGTCGAGGCGATCGGGCTCGGGCACGACCTCGGCCACCCGCCGTTCGGTCACGCCGGCGAGGAGGCGCTCGACCGCCTGCTGCGGGAGCGCTTCTCCCGCGGCTTCCGTCACAACGAGCACTCGCTGCGCGTCGTCGACGTGCTCGAGCGGGACGGCCGAGGCCTCAATCTGACCGGCGAGGTTCGTGACGGCATCCTGGGTCACACCGGCGACCGGGAGCCCGAGACGCAGGAGGGCCGGATCGTCCGCATCGTCGACCGCGTTGCCTACATCAACCATGACATCGACGACGCCGTGCGGGCCGGTGTTCTCTCGCCGGGCGACCTACCACGCGATGAGATCGCCCTGCTCGGCGACACGGGGTCGCGCCGCATCGACACGCTCGTGCACGACCTTGTCGAGACCTCCGCGAACCGTGGTGAGATCCGCCAGAGCGGCGAGATCGGGGAGGCGATGCTGGCGCTGCGGCGATTCATGTTCGATCGCGTCTACCTCGCCGAAGGCTCCCGCGAGGAGCACCGGCGTGCGAAGGAGGTCGTGAGGCGCATCTTCGACCACCTGGCCACGAACCCCGGCAAGGTTCCGCCCGGGGAAGCCGACCTGCCGCAGCGCATCACCGACTTCATTGCGGGCATGACCGACCGCTACGCGCTCGCCTACGCGGCGGAGCTCTAGGAGTGGCGCGGATCAAGGAGCAGTCCGTCCGCGAAGCCGTGGCGGCGGCGGACATGGTCGACCTCGTCTCGGGGCGGGTCCGGCTGCGCCGAATCGGCGCGCGCTACTCGGGCCTCTGTCCCTTTCACGACGAGCGGACGCCGAGCTTCTCAGTCAACGCGCAGGACAAGCTGTATTACTGCTTCGGCTGCGGGCGGGGCGGCGACCTCATCGACTTCGTCCGCGAGACGGAGCAGCTCGACTTCGCCGGAGCCGTCGAATGGCTCGCCGGCCGGTACGGCGTGACGCTCGAGTACGAGGAGCTGTCACCGCAGCTCGACGCCGACCGCCGCCGTCGGCAGCGTCTCTACGACCTCCTCGAGCAGGCCTGCGCGTTCTACGAGCGCCACCTCTGGGAGAGCAAGGCCGGCGAGCCGGTGCGTGCGTACCTCGCGGAGCGCGGCCTCGGGGAGGGCGTTTGCCGCGAATACCGCCTCGGGCTCGCGCCGGGCGGCGACATCCTCGTCCGCAAGGCGCTCGAGAAGGGATTCGGCCGCGACGAGCTCGCGGCCGTCGGCCTGGCCAACAGGCGCGGCAGGGACTACTTCGCGCGCCGGCTGCTCTTTGCGCTCGCCGACCCGCGCGGCCGTGTGGTCGGGTTCGGCGCGCGCCGCCTCCACGAGGACGACCCCGTGCCAGCGAAGTACGTCAACTCTCCCGAGGGTGAGCTCTTCCGCAAGGGCTCGACCGTCTACGGACTCGACAGGGCGCGCGCCGCGCTCGCGCGCGAGAACCGCGCCTGCGTCGTGGAGGGCTACACCGACGTGCTGGCGCTGCGCCAAGCCGGCATTGCGCCCGTCGTCGCATCGATGGGCACCGCGCTCACCGAACGGCAGCTCAAGGAGTTGGCGCGACTCGCTCGGGTCGTCTACCTCTGCTTCGATGCGGATGCCGCTGGGGAAGCGGCCACTCTCCGCGGCATGGAGCTCGCCGCCGCCGAGGGCCTCGATGTGCGGGTCGTCGCACTGCCGCCGGGCTCGGACCCCGCCGAGGCGGCCGACGGCTTCGAGGAGCGCCTGCGCGCGGCGGAGCCGTACCTCCGGTACCGCGTGCGGCTCGAGATCGAGCGCGCCCCCGACCGGCAGGCCGGCTTCGAGCGCGTGCGCGAGCTGCTCGGCCGCTTCCAGGATTCCCCACAGAGGCAGGATGCGATCCGGCTCGCCGCCGACCGGCTCGATCTCCCTCGCGAGCTCCAGGCCGGTCTGGCGCCGTACCGGCGTGCCGCGGCGTCGGCAGGCTTCTCACCGAAGCTCTTGGAGGCGGGCGAACGGCTCGAGCGCATGTTCCTGGCCGCCTGCCTCCTCGACCCGGAGGCGGCGCGGCCACTCGTCCGCGAGCTGAACGACGACCACTTCGCACGCGAGGAACACCGGCGCCTGCGCGCGTATCTGACCGGCGAGAGCGAGGGCGGCGACACGGCCGCGCTGCGAGCCGAGCTCTGGGCGACGGCCGAGAAGGAGGGCATCACGCCGGAACGTGCGCGCGGGCTCGCGCTCGAGCTTCAGGAGCGCTGGGTCGAGCGGCAGATCAGCGCGCTGGAAGGCGAGTCCATGTCCCGCGAGGACGAGCGCCGCCACGCAGAGCTCGTCCAGCTGCACAGCAAGATCCGCGAGGCCGTTACCGACCTGGCGTAAGCGAGGCTACAATCGCTCGCAGCCGCACCGGTCCCCGGTAGCTCAATTGGCAGAGCATCCGGCTGTTAACCGGAGGGTTGTTGGTTCGAGTCCAACCCGGGGAGTAAGAAAAGGCCCGCACAGCGGGTCTTTTGTTGCCCGAAGCGGCGACGCCGAGAGGCTCCATGTCCCAAATAGGTCCCAAGGGTCGCCCGCACTAGCGACGCGACCTCCGCCCGCGGGATTTCGCGCCGCTCGCACTTCCGCCAGGCGCCGGGCGATTTCGTCGCCGAGGCCGCCGCCCGCCAGACGGGCAGTCCATTCCGCGCGGCTCGCCGGGCTCGCGCCAAACTCTCGAAGCCACGCACGCAGCTCCCACGAGAGGCGCTTGCGGAGGTCGATGAGCGTCCGCGCCTGGCCCTTGCGATTCTCGACCCTGCCATCGGCGAGGGCGGCATCGACGCGCTCGATGGTGGTCACGAGCAAGGCGATTTCGAGCGCGGCCACGCAAGCTAGCGGGACGGTGTAGGGCGCGTCCATGAGCGCCTCGGCGAGCGCCTCGGCCTCGGGCGTCAGCGTCCGTTTCGAGGCTTAGAGGCCGTGTGTGAAACGGCTCCGGTTGCCAAATGCGCGGCCACAAGCGTCTGAGGATGACCGTCAGGGTTCGGCATCTACGGGGAGACGGTAGGGGACACGGCGGTCAGATTCCGCGTAACCATGCGGTTTGAAGCGGCACCCCTCGGGTTGCGTGACCGAAATCGGGCGCCGGGCGCGGGATTTGGGGCGCCGGGTCCGTATAAGGTCTCCGTCGGAGGCTCCATGCATCGCGTGTTCGCGCTCGCCGCGCTCGCTCTTGCCGCCGGCTGCGGAGGCGCCGAGGAGCGCGCGGAGCCGTTGCGCACAGCCGCCCCCGGGATCGACCTCGCGGCCGAGCGGTGGGGCGGCGAGTTCTGGGAGCTTCGGGCGCGCTGCGCGGGCGGCGCGGTCCGTCTCGAGTTCCGTCCCGGCGCGGCGATCGAGCTAAAGGGCGGAGGCGGGACGCTCGCCTCGGCTTCGCTCAAGACGATTGCTCTCCGCTGCGGCGAGGCGCGCCGGCACACGGTTGAGCTCGACGCTCCCAAGCGCTACGACGACGCGCGCCTCCGGGGCCCTGTCACCGCGCGGGCGAGCCTCGTCTGCTCGCTCCCGGACGAGATCGAGGTGGCCGTGCACCCGATTTGGTACAAGACAGACTACGTCAGCGGCAGCGTGCTCGCGCTCGCGACCGCTGACCTCCGGCTGGCGGCGGCCGCCTCGATGAAGCACGACCGCCACGGCGGGAAGACGTACTCGCACCTCTCCTACGTCCCGGACCTCTGCCGCCCCGCGGAGAGCAAGTGACAGCCTGCGTCTGAAAAGGCGCCGCCGCGTCTTTTGCCCGGCCCGCCCGTCGTCCGCGTCAACGGGCGCCTCGCCCTTCGCGGCGGCACCAGGAAGAGCACCTGGGCGGCGTGGATATACCGGCGCTTGCGTTTCGTTCGTCACGGAAGCACTCCTGGTGTGGACGGTGGAACGTGAGTCATTGACACGTTAGAGCGGCAGGAGTAGCCTCGGGAACCGGCAGAAGCGAGAGTCACGACGGTGGAGTGGACGTGTCGCATCCCTCTCTCATATCGTCGCTGCGGCTCCGCATCAGCGTCGTTCTAGCGATCGGCGCGGTGGCTTTCTGGGCGCCTTTGCCGCGGCCGGCCGCGGCCGCTGACGATGGGGTGGTTGTTACCTCCGTGACGGCCTCGGTTGGGCAAGTGACCTCCGTTGGGCAAGTGACGGTGTCCGTGAACGGCTCGGTCACGTCGACCGTCTCGGTAACGGCGGTGACCGTGTCGGGGTCGTCGGTTGCCACGGCTGCCTCCACGACGAGTGCGTCCACGAGCGTGACAGCATCGACAACGGGTTCGTCACCGACCGTCTCGGCGTCCGCAACGGCAACGGGCTCGTCGGCGAGCGTCACCGTCTCGGGCACCGGCGTTGCGGCGTCGGCGATCGTCTCGACGTCCGGCGCCGGCACGCAGCCGGCGCACGACACGACGACGCCGAGCGGACCGGCAGCCGGGGAGATTAGCGACGCGACGGCTTCCGCTCCAACGCCTGTAGAGGAGAGCCCGGCCGCGGCGGGCGAGACCGTCACCGAGCAGCCGACACGAGTCCCACTCCAGCGGCCGACGCCGCCGACTGGAAGAACGCGTACGTCGCAGCGATCGCCCGAACGATCGGGCAAGGCTCCACTGATTGCCGCCGCAAGCGATACCAGAGCGAGAGCGACGGCGGTGTCGGGCACGGCCCGCGTCCGCTCGTCCGCGGTCGGCCGCCAAGGCGGTCGGCCGGTGGTCTCCTCGCTCGTGCGTACCGGCAGGGAGCTTCTGGGCACGGCCAGGGAGACGCTCCTGCGGAATGCCGACCCCAGGTACGACGGCTACGGGTCGGACGACGGAACGCGACTGCTCTTGCAGATAGGGATGATGCTCGGACTTGTCTACCTGGCGTTCCTGGTCGCGTGGTTCCATGTCACGAGGATCCGGTGGAATCGGCGGATTTGACGCGCACCGCGGCCCGGACCGCGTAAGAGCAGTGCGCGCTACGCCGATCTGGCTGCCCTCTAAGATCCGGCGTTTTTTCTAGAGCGCGGCCCCGAAGCCCCCATTCCGGCATTCCGCGAGAAAGACGGAAAAACTCGGGGCCGTAGCGAAAAAGTGCCGGCACTGCGGCGAGATGAAGCGTGCCGCCGAGTTTCGCCGGAACGACCGGATGCGGGATGGTCTGTCGTCTTGGTGCGCCAAGTGCCGTAACGAGGCGTCCCAGCGGTGGCGTGACAGGCAGCGCGAGGCTCGTTGCGGTGGCGTTGGCGGTTCAGCGGCGTGAGCACGTGCGTGCGCTGCGTGAGCACAGCAGGCGGGCGAAGTCGAGGGCGAGCTAGGTCGGCGACGGTGCTGGCGGGCGACCACGGAGCCCACCGGGATCTGTAATGCTCGCCGCGTCGCTAACGAGGAGGTTGTCGCGTGTCGAGCTCGATGGCTGTTGATCGAGAGGCCGGCCGGCTCCCGAAGGTTGCGTTTGCCGCTGGTGTGCTCGCGGCGCTTGCGTTCTTCGCGCTTGGTTTCATCTTTGAGGACTGGTGGTTCGTCGTCGGCCTTGTGCTTGGCGCCGCCGCGGTTGTGGCCGGCTGGCTGGGGCGTCAACGGAGTAGCGGTTCGGAGCGGACGCTTGCGACGATCGGTTTGGTGCTCGGCGCGATCGTCGTCGTCTGGTTCGCGACGTACATGATCGTCTCGACGATCTTCTAGGCCGTCGGCGAGCTCGAAGCATCGGGGGGTCGTGGCGATCGACGGGCTCGAGGTTCTATTCCACGCTGGTTGTCGGCAGGCGTCCGCGCCGACGGATCACCCGACGTGCTCGCGGGCAGCATCCCGTACAGCTTGGAGACCGTGAAGCGACCGTCGCTGATGATCGGATAGTTCGGCGCGTATCCCTCCGTCTCTTCGATGTCCTTCGCCCCCCCTCGCGTGGTCGTCCGTCCGGTCTACGGAAAGACCCAATGATCTTCACGCCGCGGCGATCGAACTCAGGGGTGATCTTGGCCATGTAGCCGAGCTCGGTCGTGCAGACCGGCCTGAAATCCTTCGGGTGCTAGAACAGCACCGCCCACGAGTCGCCGATCGAGAAGGAAGGCCCGCTCTCGAGCGGGCCTTTGATTTCTGTAGACGTCGCCGCCCGGCCGCCCTCCGGGGGAGGCCGCGTTCCTACCGTTCCGCAGTCACTCGCCTTCTGTGACTTCGTAGATTTCTTCTGCAACGAGCCCGTGGGCTTCGCGGTGAACGGTGTGCGCCGCGTCTGCGTTCGGCGCCTCCACCAGGCAGAAGATCTTGCCTGCGCTCGGATCCACCCAATACGACCGGTAGTTGACGCCGTGCTGGCCCTGCACCTCCAGATCCTTCCTGTGTGCCTCGAGGACGTCGTCGACGGATACCCCGCCCTCGATGGTGTGGATGTCCATGAACAGCGGCATCCGTGTTCCTCCTTTCGGTCGTCGCGACTCCGTCGCGATTCTATGAGGCTCATCGTGCGTGAGCGACCGCTACCTGCCCGGGCCGCGCAGTTCTGGCGGCGCGGGACCAGGTCTAACGTCGAACGGCCGCCGCGCCGATACAAGACCTGTGATCTCGCACTGGGTCATCGTGCGCCGGCGCATCTTTCGCATGGTCCCGTTTCTCGTCGCCATGTTCGCCGCGTTTGCGTTCGTCGCTCTGCCGCCCGACAGCGAGCGGACGGCGCACCTCGGCGCTGTCTTCGGGATCAGCGCGCTCGTGACGACCGCTGCTGTGCTCGTGCCGTGGGACCGGCTGCCGCGCATCGTCCAGGTGCTGCCGGCGATGGGGTACCTGCCCGCGATCGCGTTGCTGCGCGACATCGAGGGAGGACCGCCGTCGGGATACGCGCCGCTCGTCGTGCTGCCCGTGCTCTGGCTTGCTCTGTACGGCACGGGCGGGGCAGTCGCAATCTCCGTGGCCGGCGTGGCGGCCGCGCTGATCGCGCCGCTGGTGCTGGTCGGGGACCCGCGCTATCCCTCCAGCGAATGGCGCTGGACGGGCGTCACGGTCACCGTCGCTGCGGTCGCTGGTTACACGGTCTTCATGCTGGTCGCGCGGAGCAAGAAGCTGACGGCGCGTCTCGCCGAGCTCGCGCGTACGGACCCGCTCACCCTGCTGGCGAACCGCCGCCGGTGGGACGAGGAGCTGGCGCGCGAAACTGCCCGCTCTCGCCGCACGGGTGCGCCGCTCGCCGTCGCGCTGCTCGATCTCGACGGACTCAAGGCGTTCAACGACCGGTTCGGCCACCTCGCCGGTGACGCGCTCCTGCAGGACTCGGCGCGCGCGTGGAGTCGCGAGACTCGTACCGAGGATCTGCTCGCGCGCTACGGCGGTGACGAATTCGGCCTCATCCTGCCCGGCTGCACGCTAGAAAGCGCGACCCGCGTCGTCGAGCGGCTGCATGCCGCCACGCCCGGCACCACATGCTCCGTCGGCGTCGCTGAATGGCGGCCGGGCGAGACCGAGGATGCCCTGCTGGCCCGTGCCGACGCGGCTCTCTACGCCGCCAAGAGGGCCGGCCGCGGCCGGCTCGTGACAGCCGACGCCGTGCGCCTGCAGCCGGCGCTCGGCTGACGCGCTCGCGGGCGCCACGCTACGCTCGCCGCCGTGAGGCGATCGACCGTGCGTCGAGCGGCCGCTCTCGCGGCCGCGCTGGCGACGCTGGCCGCCTGTGGCAGCGACGGCTCAGATGTTCCCGAGACGGTGGCGGGCACAATCGTTTCGCTCGAGTACGAGGGCGGGCTGCTGCGGAGCTTCACGGTTCGTGACGGGGGCGGCGAGACCCACGAGCTCTTCGTCGACGGCGACGTCTCGTACGGTTTCGACCTCGACCATCTCCGACAGCACCGTGCCGACGGCGCGCCCGTGCGCTGTGACGTCGAGCGCCGAAATGGCGAGCTCATCGCGCTGACGATCGAGGACATGTGAGCTGACTAGGGTTCCGGCGGTGGCCGGCAAGCCCTCGCTCGTCGAGCGCATACGTGCCCAGCAGGAGCGGCACCGGACACGGAGCCGCGTCTTCCGAGTGCCGGTCGCAGTGGTCGGGTTCGTGCTCATCGTGCTCGGAATTGCACTGCTCGTTCTGCCGGGCCCCGGTTTGCCATTGATCGTCCTGGGGCTTGCGATGCTCGCGCTGGAGTTCACCTGGGCCGAGCGGTCGCTCGAACGAGCAGTCGGCCGGCTCGATCGAGCCAGCGAGCGAGCCGCGCGCGCGTCGCCGTTCCACAAGGCGGTCGGCCTGGTGTTCACGGTGCTCGGCGTCGCCGCGCTGCTCGCAGCCGCGCTGCTTGTCGACGTGCCGCTGGTGCCGTTCTAGCGCGCAATCGAGAAGTATGCGTCGTCGGCGTCGGTAGACTCCGACCGTGGGCTGGCTCTGGATCGGCCTCCTCGGTCTGGCACTCGCGGTTCTCGTCTTGGCGGAGTGGCCGCGTCTCGTCGCCGGCCTGCCGCTCGACCGCCGCGATGAGCGCCGGCGCCGGCGGAGGCGTGCGGATCTGCACGTGGTGACACCGCCCGCGGACGACTCCGACGACTTCGCTGCAAGCGTGGAGCGCGACCTCGCCCAGTTGCCGACGACTCAGGAACGCGACCGCAACCGCTAGCTCCTAGCGGACGCCGAACGTCCCCCGCAGTGTCGCCGTGTTCGGCAGGATGCGTGCGACGTTCTCCACGTTCTTCGTCTCCTGGTGGTCCGAGACCTGGAGCACTAGGCGGTGCCGGCCGCGGCGCGCTCCGGCCACCAAGACGAGCACGCGTTGCGACCGCCGATCGTAGGCGGCCGGCGCAGCGCGCCCGTCGATGCGCGCGACGACGGATGCGGGGTCGATCCCCGAGCCGCTGTCGCGCGCGGCCACGCGGAGGAACGAGTAGTTCTTGACGGTTCGTGTTAGCAGGCGCAGGCTCGGTGGGCGCACGTCGTCCACCCAGAAGCGGAACGTGAAGCGGCCGGCTCCCTTCCGCGTCCGGCTGTCGAAGACGACGTCGTACGCGCCCGGCGCGGGCAGGATCGCGCCGGCGACGGGCGCCGTCTGCGAGTAGCGTGCGAGGTAGGCGTTGACCACCAGCGGGAGGCCGACCGAGCCGGTCAGCCGGTTCTCGTCACCTGCGCGCACGATCCGCGGCTCGACCTGCACGCCGCGCGCACGTGTGACAATCGCGGCGCCGAAGTTCGCCACGCGCCTGCGCACCCGAATCCGAAAGACCTGTTCCGGGCCGCGCAGCACGCGCGTGACGCCCAGCGGCGATGGGTCGTCCGGATACCGGTACGTCGTGACCCGGGCCGCTCGGCCGGCAGTGTTGCCCCCGTACGTGCCCGTCCGGCGCAGCGGGAACGGACGCGCCGCCGCAAGCCGTGGACGCGACACGCGAAACCAGTAGGGGATACGACGGCGCGCGGTGCCGCGCGTGAGGACGACGAAGCCGCCTTCCTCGCGCTGGAGCGCGTCCGGTCTCACGCGAAGAGTCACCGGAATACCACCTGGCACCGCGGCCGCCGCGGGCACCTCCACCGTCGCTCCCGCGCTCGGGGTCTGGCGCTCGAGCGACGCCGTCCACGGGCCGGCTCCGCCGCCGGCGTCGGCGAGCGTGATCGTCCTCGTGAGGGTCGAGCCCGGCCGGACGAGGCCGAACGAGGCGCTCGTCGGCGAGGCGAAAACGAGCGGTTCGTCGGCGCGGGCCAGGTCGATGAGACCGCCCCCCTCCCGGGTGACCGGTACCTCGACAGCCGGCGTACGCTCGCTCCGCACGGCGACACCCGTCGTCACGAGCGCGGACTTGATCTGTTCCACGGTCCACGTGGGATGGCGCTGCCGAAGCAGCGCCGCCGCGCCGGCGACGTGGGGCGCGGCCATGCTCGTCCCGCTGAACGCCGCAAAGCGCCGGCCGGGCACGGACGAGAGCACCTCCGACCCGGGTGCGGCGACGTCGGGCTTCAGGCGCAGTGAGAGCGGCGTCGGGCCGGCGGCCGAGAAGTGCGCGATCAGCGCGCGGCCGTCGCGGAACTCGACAGCTCCGGCCGTGATCGCCTTCGCCGCCGAGCCGGGCGACGCGAGCGAACCCCGGCCGAGGTCGTCGTAGTCGTTCCCGGCCGCGACGGCCGACGGGACGCCCGCGTCCGCTGCGGCGTCGATGGCGCGGGCCACGACGTCCCGCGCCGGCTCGACCTCCGGCTCGCCGAGCGACAGGTTGAGGACGTCCATGCCGTCCGCCACGGCAGCCTCGATGGCGGCGACGAGCTCGGGCGAGTTGCCGTTGAGGCTCCCGCCGGGCGCCGGGACGCTCAGCGCCTTGTAGTTGCCGATGTACGCGCGCGGCGCCACGCCGGCGAGCGCGGCGCCCGCGGAGGCCCGGGTGCCGTGGTTTCCGGCCGCGATTCCCGCAACGTGCGTCCCGTGGTCGGAGCCCGTGGGGTCGAACGGCCGCCGGGCGTACCTCCAGCGTGTGCCGGCCGGGGCGAAGGATCGCGCCACGATCACCTTTCCGTTCGTGTACGCGAGCTGGCCGCGCGGGTAGCC
>JACVRM010000026.1 GCA_014534415.1 Thermoleophilia bacterium
GCGCGGCGTCGACCTCGTCCGCCGTGACGATGTCGCGACCCCGGCCGCAGAAGACGCGGTCGGGCGCTCCGTCGGTCTCGACCGAGATTCGGTCGGCCCCGTCGCCGCCGCGAAGGACGTCGCGGCCCGCGCCGCCGTCCATGAAATCGGCGCCTTCCAGCCCGTGGAGCGCGTCGCTGCCGCCGCGACCGAACAACGTGTCGGCGGCAGCCGTGCCCACGAGGCGGTCGCCGCGGGCGCCGCCGCGGATCGTCGCCGCCGTCGCCGCCGTCGCGAATACGAGCACTGCGGCGCAGAGCGGCGCGAGGCGGCGCATCGCCCGAGCGTAACTGTGGCGCGCGGCGCCGCTACGATCCGCGGCCGATGCGAGCCGAGCGGCGGTTCAGCCAGGCGATCGCCGAGGGCGACGGAATCTCGCTGATCGCGCAGGTGGCCGACGCGGCCGCGGCCGGCGCGGCCGAGCACGACGGCGCCGAGGGCGTCACGATCGAGACCGCGGTGCCGGGCGTTCGCGAGGCGACGCGCCTACCGATTCTCTGGCGCGGGCTCGGCGCGCCGAGCGACGCGGGCATGGCTGGCGCGGACGCCTGCGTGCTCGCCGTCGCGGAGGGTGGCGACGAGCCCGGCCGGCTGGAAGAGCGGCGCGCCGAGGTGACCGAGCTCGGCCTCGAGTGCGCCGTGGAGGTACGCGACGAGGAGGAGCTGCAGCTGGTTCTCGATCGGCTCGACCCCGAGATCTTCGTCCTGTCCTCGCACGGGGGCGCCTCGCTCGAGTCGGTGCTCTCGCTCCTCTCCGACGTGCCCGCCGGCAAGCTCGTCGTCGCGGAAGCCGGCATGCTCGGCCGCGAGGACCTCGACGAGCTGGAGCGTGCGGGCGTCGACGCGGTCATCCTGCCGGGCACGGCGCTCGGCGGGCTGCGCGGCTCGGCGGCCTGACGGCTCGCCGCTAACGTTCGGCGCGTTGCGCACCACGACGCCGACGACCTCGGCGCAGCCCACTGCGCCCGATTCCGCTCCGACGCCCGCACCGCGCGCCCGCGCGCCGCGCGCAGCCGCAGGCGTGGCGGCGGTCGGCGTGGCGGTGGTCGTCTCGGGCGCCGTGCTGCTGGGGGTGGAGATCGCGGCGAGCCGTGTGCTCTCGCCGTTCTTCGGCAACTCCCTGTTCGTCTGGGGCTCGCTGATCGGCGTCGTGCTCGCCGGCCTGGCCACCGGTTACTGGCTCGGCGGCTCGCTCGTCGATCGCTACCCCAGGCCGCAGCTGCTCGTCGCCGTGATGGGCCTCGGCGCGGCCGCGGTGCTCGCCGTTCCGCTTCTCGACGAGCCGGTGCTCGAGTGGGTCGTCGGCTGGGATCCGGGCCCGCGCGCGAACCCGCTCATAGCCGCCACCATCCTCTTCCTCCCGGCGAGCGTGATCATCGCGGGCGTCAGCCCGATCGCCGTCCGGCTGCGGGCCGAGTCGGTCGGCACGGTCGGCCGCACGGCCGGCCACCTGTTCGCGCTGTCGACGGCGGGCAGCATCGCCGGCACGCTCGGCACGGCGTTCTGGCTCCTGCCGACGCTCGGAACCGGTCAGCTGTTTGCCTTCGGGGCGCTCGCACTCCTCGTCGCGGCCGCCGTCGTCTCGGCCGTCGAGCGGATCCCGATCGCGCTGGCCGCGGCGCTGCTCGCCGCGGTTGGCGCGGGCGCTGCCGCCGTCGAGCTGGCGCCGGACCGGACGGGGACGCTCTCCGCGGCCGCCTCGCGCAACTGGTCGCCGATCTACCGCGCGCGCAACGAGGCGGGTGCGATCGGCTCGATCGCCGAGAGCTTCGACATCCTGTACCAGAGGGAGACGCGCTATCACCGGCTGTTCGTGGCGCAGGACGAGGACACGCGCTACCTGCGCTTCGACGCGTCCATCCAGAGCGCGATGTACCGCGACCAGCCCTACCGAACACGCCTGCGCTATACGGATTTCTTCCATCTCGCGCTTGCCTACAACCCGGATGCCCGCGACGCGCTGTTCATCGGGCTCGGCGCCGGTTCGTCGCCGAAGCGGCTCTGGCGCGACTTCCCGGACCTGCGGATTCAGGCCGTCGAGCTCGACCCGGTCGTGCGCGACGTCGCCTACCGCTACTTCGGACTCCCTCGCGACGATCGGCTCAAGGTCGACGTCGACGACGGACGCCGCTGGCTCGACCGCCACGACGAGCGCTGGGACGTGATCATGATCGACGCGTTCTTCGCGGACTCGATCCCGTTCCACCTGTACACGACGGAGTTTCTGGAGCTCGCGCGGAGCCGCCTGAAGCCGGGCGGCGTGGTCATCACCAACACGATCGGCGCGATGGCCGGAGTCGGCTCCGAGATGCTGCGGTCGCTCTACCGGACATACCGCTCGCAGTTCCCCACGGTGCTCGTGCACCCGGTCTCGCTGCCGGGCGAGGAGGACGCCACGGATTTTCGCAACGTGATCTTCGTCGCGACGGAGCAGCCCGCGCCGGGGAAGGACTTTCTGCTCAGCCGGTGGGGCGAGATAGCGGAGCGCTTTCCGACGGTTCCGGATCTCCGCAGGCCGATCCGTGATCGCTGGGAATCGCCGCTCGGCCTGGACGGCGTGCCGATCCTCACCGACGACTACGCGCCGACCGACTCGCTCTTGCTGCTCGCCCAGTAGCTAGCCGACCGTCACAGCCACACGAGCACAGCGACGATCGTGAACGCGATGGCGATGCCGGCACCAGCGCCGAGTGCGACCGCCCAGCCGGGGAAGACAGTCAGCCTGCCAAGCCCGTCGCGACCCTCGTGGAGCTCGCGCGTGCCGCGCGCGCGCTGCGCGGGGACGGCCTGGCGGAGTGCCTCCTCGACCTGTGCCTCGATCCGCGGCCCGAGCAGCTGGAGCGGGCCGAGCTCGAGCTCGCGAACCCGCTCGAGCGCCTGGCGGGCGAGCTCGATCTCGCGGCCTGCAACCGGAAGCACCCCCGCCGCGGTCGGATCGGGAGCGGCCAGGCCGTCGACGAGCCCCGGTCCACTGAGTTGAAAAAGGCGCTCAGGCTCGGCGATGTCCTTGAGCCGGTGCTCGCCGACATCTTGCAACTCGAGGTCACCGAGGTCGCCGCGGGCGAGGACGCGTGTCGACTCCGACACGAGCACCTGGCCGCCGCGCGCGAGTGCGCAGATGCGCGCCGCGCGGACGACGTCGAGACCGAGGTAACCCTCGTCGCCGAGCGACGGCTCGCCCGTGTGAACGCCCATTCGGACGCGCAACTCCGCGCCCTCCGGCCACCGCTCGGCTGCGATTGCGCGTTGGGCCGTCGCCGCGGCGGCGAGCGCGTTCCGCGCTCGCGGGAAGACCGCGAAGAACGCGTCGCCCTGGCGGTCGACCTCCCGGCCGCCCGCCTCTTCGAATGCCGCTCGCATGATGGAGTTGTGCCTCGCGACCACGTCGCTCCAGCGCTCTCCGAGCTGCTGCAGCAGTCTGGTCGAGCTCTCGACGTCCGAGAAGAGGAACGTAACCGTGCCGCTCGGCAACTCCATTGCCACGCGTCGACTCTAGGGAGTACGGCTACCGGCGACATCGGCAAGTGCGTTCGTCACCGGGCGTTCCGCGCCGCTAGCCGAAGAACGCCCGTGCGACGTCGTACCACGCCGGCGGCACGGTCTTCAGCTCGATGGTCGCCTCGCGGAGCGAGACGTCGACGATCTCGTCGCCGTGCAGCGCCGCCATGCGGCCGAAGCGGCCTTCGTGGACGAGGTCGGCGGCCTTGATCCCGTAGCGCGTCGCGAGCACGCGGTCGCGCGCGGTCGGCGTGCCGCCGCGCTGCACGTGCCCCAGCACCGTGACGCGCGTCTCGTAGCCGGTCCGCTCCTCGATGTCCTGGGCCAGCGCGTCGCCGACGCCGCCCAGCCGCACGTGGCCGAACGCGTCGGTTGCCGCATCCTGCGTAACGGTGCGTCGCTCGCCCGACTCGTAGGTCAGCTCGTACCCCTCGCTCACGACGACGATCGAGAAGTCCTTGCCGCGCTCGTGCCGGTGCCGCAGCTCGCGGCAGGCCTGCTCAACGGAGATCGGCTGCTCGGGGATGAGGATCACGTCGGCGCCGCCCGCGATGCCGCTCATCACGGCGATCCAGCCGGTGTGGCGCCCCATGACCTCCACGACCATCACGCGGTTGTGCGACTCCGCCGTCGTGTGCAGGCGGTCGATCGCTTCGGTGCAGATTGCCACGGCGGTGTCGAAGCCGAAGGTGTAGTCCGTCGCCGAGAGGTCGTTGTCGATCGTCTTCGGCACGCCGACGACGGCCAGGCCATGCTCCTCGTGGAGGCGGGCCGCCACGCCGAGCGTGTCTTCCCCGCCGATCGTGACGAGCGCGTCGAGCCGCTCGCCGAAGTTCCGCAACACCGCCTCGGCGCCGCCCTCGATCTTGAACGGGTTCGTCCGAGACGTCCCGATGATCGTGCCGCCGCGCGGCAGCAGCCCGGAGACCTCGCGAGGCCCGAGCGGCTCGAAGCGCGACTCGACGAGACCCGCCCAGCCCTCGCGGACTCCGACGACCTCGTAGCCCCGGTCGAGCGAGCGCCGAGCCACGGCCCGGATGACCGCGTTCAGCCCGGGCGCATCTCCGCCGCCGGTCAGGATTCCGAGCCGAGTCGCCACTGCGCGCAGTCTGCCGGATGGGCGAGGCGGGAGACCGTCGTTCCTCGCGCAGCGCGCGCATGCGTCTGGACGACCATCCGCGGGAGGCAGACGAGGAAGAGCCCGCCGATATCATCTGCCGCGTGGCGACGGTGAGGCCGGGGGTCGGCGCGGCTGACGCCGCCCGCCCGCCGGCGAGCGGTCTGCTCCGCCGCACACCGATCGTCGCGCGGCTCGTCGCTGCGTTCATCCTCGTCAGCCTGCTTCCGATCGGGACGCTCGCCGGTCTCGCCGTGTACGAGTCGCGCGAGTCCGGGGGCGGCGAGGTCGCCGAGTCCAACGAAGAACACGAGGAATCGGAGCAAATCGCGGGAATTCCCACGGCCGCGCTGGAGCTGGGTGTGGCCGGCGCCAGCCTCGGCCTGGCGGTGCTGATCGCGCTCATCGTGGGGAGGACACTCGTCCGCCCCGTCCGGGAGCTCGAGCAGGCGATCGCGCGCGTCGAGGACGGGGATCTGCACGCGCGGGTGGCCGTATCCGGCACCGACGAGCTCGGGCGGCTCGCCGCCGGCTTCAACGACATGGTCGCGGGGCTCGAGCGCGAGACCGTCATTCGCGATCTCTTCGGTCAGTACGTGACGCCCGAGCTGGCCGCCGCCGCAATCGAGCACCGCGGCCGCCTCGACGGGCAGCTGGTCACGAGCACCGTCCTGTTCGCCGATATCCGCGACTTCACCGGCATCAGCGAGTCGCTGCCCGCCTCGGAGCTGATCCGCATGCTCAATCGCTACTTCGACCGCATGGCGCGCGTGATCGTCGATGCCGGCGGCCTCGTCAACAAGTTCGGCGGCGACAGCCTGCTCGCGATCTTCGGCTCGCCGCTCAACCCCGCCGCCGATCACGCAGTCCGCGCCGTGCGCGCGGCGCTTGCGATGCTCGACTCGCTGGACGCGTTCAACGAAGAGCAGCGGGCGATGTTCCTCCCGGAGGTCATGATCGGCGTGGGCGTTGCGAGCGGGGACGTCGTGGCGGGAAACGTCGGCAGCAGCACGAAGCTGGAGTACACGGTGATCGGCGATGCGGTAAACGTCGCCTCCCGGCTGCAGGCGCTGACGAAAGAGCTCGGCGAGAGCGCGCTGTTCAGCGCCGAGACCGCTCGGCTGGCGGGCGACGTCGCCCGCTTCGCATCCTGCGGCGAGATCGACGTGCGCGGTAAGGCACGTCCCGTCAACGTCGTGCGGTTGGACCGGGAGACGCGCGCCGCACCGGCTGGATGAGCCCGGCGAACGCCATTCGCCGAAGTATCGGCAGGCGTCGGCCAGTTGTTCACTGCGGCAGCGGCATCTTTTAAGGCCTCCTTAAGACCGTCGTAAGGCCGGCGCAAGGCCGCGGCACTAGCGTCGTCCGCGAGGTCAAAAGACGAAAGGAGTGGCAGTGATTGGACGCCTCCTGGCCCTGGCCGCGGTGCCCGCGGCCGCCCTGATGTTGGCTGCGCCCGCGATCGCCGACGGCAACTCGCTGGGTCCGCCCGGCGGCACGATCTACGCGTTCGACGTGGCGTACCGCACCGTCGCGACGCCGACTTCCCTTCCCCCGAAGGGGCCGACAGACACGATCTACGTGTTCCCCGACTGCCTCGCCTGTGCATCGGTCTCGGAAGCGGCACCGGGCCATCCCGGGTATAACGGCGGCCGCTGGCGCGTCGTCCAGGCGTGGGGAATCACCACGCAGCTGACGAACGCCGCCGACGTCCTCGACGCCGCCTCGGCGCTTACGGACACCGGCATTCGCTTCGTCTGCCCGCTCAGCATGAAGTAGCGGCGTTCTGACACACTGCCGGGGCCGGCCAACCGGCCCCGGCACTACTCGGTCGAAAGTTCGCTGCCCCGCTACGGCTAGTTGGCCCACGCTCCTGCGCGCCGGCGCCGGCCGCAGCGGCAGCCGCCCGGACACCGGCGGACACCGGCGATGTACAGGGCGTTCGTCGTGTGCCGAAGGTGGGACTCGAACCCATACGCCCTCTCGGACACCGGATTTTGAGTTGAGGCCAGGCGTTTCGGCGTGTTTCGGCCTGGCTGGCTTTTCCCTGCTAATCCGGCAGATCGACGTCTAGGGCGTCCCGGCCGTTTCGGCCCGTTTCGGTGGCTCGTGTTGCCCCACTGTTGCCCCACGCGGACCGCGCCGCTTCACAGCGCTAGCTCCTCGCGCGCCGCCACGAGCGGCGTCTCGAC
This sequence comes from Thermoleophilia bacterium, assembly GCA_014534415.1. Taxonomy (GTDB): domain Bacteria; phylum Actinomycetota; class Thermoleophilia; order Gaiellales; family Gaiellaceae; genus JACVRM01. Next base: position 6,847 of record JACVRM010000026.1, read on the forward strand.
GGGTTCTTCCGCGCGCAGCGCCTCGAAGAAGGTCGGGTCGGTCCGCGACGCACCAGCGGCGGGTCAACCGAGGTTCAGGCGCATCGACGATGCCCTAGGCGCGCCAACGATGAAGCGGCCCGTTCCGGGGCCGCTTCATCGCTACACCGCTCTGCGGGTGGGAACGCCGCGTCGCCCGACCGCTACGCGGGACTCCGAGCGCGCGCGCCCTACGCGGCCGCGCGAAGACGCGCCTGCTCAACCTGCTCTTGTGGTGTCGCTTCCAGGTCTTGGAGCACCTTGCCAAGCAGGAAAAACGTCGGCGGCCACAGCCCCACGAAGATTGCGAGCCGCTCGGCTCGGGCCTTCGCGGCCTTGTCCGAAACCGCCGCCGACCGTCCCCACAGCGAGAGACTCCCCGCAATCGAGGCAGCACCCATGCTGTGCAGGAGCGTGCTGGTAAGGCCCAGCCGCTTCAGTAACAGGGCAATTTTCATCTTCCGACCCCCTCGGGTTGCGCGCCCGCCATTGAGCGCCGACGGCGGGTACCCGTGCCCTCCGGAGCTAAACCTCGCTCGCGTTTTGGGGATTCAGCCGGCGTTCAGCTTGCGTCTCTAGGCGGACGGCCGGGCGTCGGCCCCTCGGTACGTTCGCTCGCCACCGCGCTACGGACTCTGACCGTCGTCGTACTCGTGGAGGAGCGTCTCCACCGCTGGCCGGTTCCGGCTCGCCCAAGCGACGATCTCGTCGTTTGCCGAGCGCGGCGACACCGTGCACCTGTCGAAAACCTCCAGCACGATCCTGCGGGCGCGCTCGGCGGCCTCGATCGTGTACGTGGCGCTCGCGGCCGCGACGTTCGTTCCGGTCGGGTGCGGATGGGGCACGTCGAGACGCTCTTCGGGATGGACGACGGCATCGCGAAGGTCGTCGAGCCAATCGAACTCGCGCAGCCAGCGTTCGACGGTCTTGCCGTCGATCGCGAACCCGGCCTTGAGCGTTTCGAGGATCTGCCTCTGCCTCGGCGTCCGGTTTCGCTTCCACGCGTCGCTCGTCGCTTCCGGAATCGGGATTCCCGGCTTGACGGCTCCGTAGACCGCGTCGACCGCGTGCGCGCAGCCGGACACCGCGACGAGGGCGTCCTGCATCTCGCGTCCGAGAGCCTCGCCGAACTCGGCTCCGCGCTCGCCGTTCGCTTGCGCGGCCTCGGCCGCCCGACGTGCGTCTCGCGCTCGCCGCTCGTGGTCGAACGCGATCCTCGCCCACACGAGCCAAAACGTCATGCTGATCTTGATCGAGACGCTTCCCGCCATCGCAATCGCGTCCGCCACGGCGACCTGGATCACTTTTCCTTCGCCCGTCACTCCCGACTCGTCCACCCGGCGCCTCCTCGCGTTGCCCCCTGCGTTACCCCACAGCCCTGCTCGCCCGTGCGCGTCGCGCGCCAGAGCGCCCCGAACCGCCGCTATTTGCAGCAGGTTCGCGGAATGCCGAAGGTGGGACTCGAACCCACACGCCCTCGCGGGCACCGGATTTTGAGTCCGGCGCGTCTGCCAGTTCCGCCACTTCGGCGCGCGCAGACGATGGTATCCGTGTTTGTCTTGCAACACCCGGTCGCCGCACGCGATACTTCGCGGCCCGAAACGTCCACGAGAGTCGATCTAGGAGGAGAGAACCTTGAGACGACGCAACGCTTTTTGGTTCCTGGCACTTCTGGTCGCCGCGCTCGCGTTCACCGTAGCGGCTTGCGGAGGCGATGACGACGACGACGACGGCGGCGGCAACGGTGCCGCGGCAACTGGCGACGTCGAGCCGCTGCCGGCTTCGTCATGTCAGGGACTCGAGTACAAGGGCGAGGGCGAGCCCGATGTCCTGATCGCGTCCGACCTGCCCATGCAGGGTTCTTCGCGGACGCAGACCGTGCAGATGGTCCAGGCGATCCGCTTCATCCTGGATCAGCGCGAATGGAAGGCGGGCGATCACAACATCGCGTTCCAGGTGTGTGACGATGCGACCGCGCAGGCCGCCAAGTGGGACTCCGGCAAGTGCAGCCAGAACGCCCAGGCGTACGCGGCCAACGAGAGCGTGGTCGGCATCATCGGCACCTTCAACTCCGGGTGCGCGGCGATCGTCATCCCCGTGCTGAACCAGGCGCCGAACGGCGGCGTCGCGATGGTTTCACCGGCCAACACGTGGCCGTGCCTGACCGTCGGCGCCGGCTGCGAGAAATCGGAGCCCGACAAGTACTACCCGACCGGCAAGCGGAACTACGCACGGGTCGTCCCCTACGACGCGTTCCAGGCGGCCATCATGGCCGACTTCATGAAGGAGCAGGGCGTCAAGAGCCTCTTCGTCCTGAACGACAAGGAGGCGTACGGGCTCGCCGTCGCCACGCTGACGCGGAACGCCGCCGAGGCGAACGGCATCAAGATCGCCGGCTTCACGGCGTGGGATCCGAAGGCGGCGAGCTACGAGTCGCTCATGCGCAGGGTCAGCCAGTCGGGCGCCGACGCGCTCTTCCTGGGCGGTCTGATCGACGAGAACGGCGCCCAGCTGATTAAGGACAAGGTCGCCGTGCTCGGCCCGAACGACGGCAAGGTCAAGCTGTTCGCGCCGGACGGGTTCACGCAGCAGTCGACCATCGACGAGTCCGGCGTGGAAAACGCGCGCGGCATGTACATGAGCGTCGCGGGCGTGCCCGTCGAGAAGCTGACCGGCGAGGGCAAGGAGTTCGTAACGGCGTTCCGCAAGCAGCTCGGCGGCAAGCCAGTGGATCCGTACGCCGCGTACGGCGCGCAGGCCACCAGCGTCCTGCTCGACGCGATCGAGGCCTCCGACGGGTCGCGCGCGAGCGTCATCGAGAACCTGTTCAAGGTCGAGGTCGACAACGGCATCCTCGGGACTTTTTCGTTCAACGAGAACGGCGACGTTCACCAGGGCAAGGGCGTCGTCATCCAGTACACGATGTACGTGGCGGACAAGGAGCTGGAGGTGGAGAAGGAGTTGACGCCGCGGCAGGAGCTCGCCGAGGCGTCGCTCGGCGAGAACTAACAAACGCAATAGGCTCGGGCGCGGGGCTCGTCCCGCGCCCGAGCCCTTAAAGACGATCGAACCGACTTCCGGACACCAATCGCGCTCGCGGCTCGGCGCTCTCCTGTACCGCCCGCGGCCGAAAGCGTTGTCCGCAGTCGGCCTCGTGCTGGTCGGCCTGATCGTCGTCTGGCTGCTCGTCAACTTCTTCAAGGACCCGAGCGAGTTCGCCGCGGTCTTCCTGATCGGGCTCACCAACGGGACGGTGTACGGCCTGGTCGCGATCGGCTACACGCTCGTCTACGGGATCCTGCAGCTGATCAACTTCGCGCACGGCGACGTCTTCGCGCTCTCGGGGCTCGTCTCGTTCACCGTGCTCGTCGACTGGCTCGGCGTCACGCCCGCGGATAGCACGGCCGTCGCGGTCGGCGGAATCCTGTTCACGCTCGTCGTCGTGATGGCGGTCTTCGCCACCGTCAACGTCACGATCGAGTTCGTCGCGTATCGGCGCCTCCGCCACGCGCCCCGTCTCGCGGCGCTCATCACGGCCATCGGCATGTCTTTCATCGTCCAGAACGTCGGCCTTGCGCTCTACGACGTCGACTTCCGGTCCGCGAGCGGCCTGATCCCGCGCACGAACGTCTTCGAGATCGGCGATGTGTCGTACACCTGGAACAAGTTCATGGTCATCTTGATCACCGTTCCCGTGCTCGTCCTGCTTACGTGGTTCGTCGCTTCGACACGCCATGGCAAGGCGATGCGCGCGACCGCGCAGGACCGCGACGCCGCGGCGATGCTGGGCATCAACGTAAACCGGACGATTTCCGTGACCTTCGCGCTCGCGGGCGCGCTGGCGGCGGTCGGCGGCGTGCTCTTCCTGACCCAGTTCAACATGCGCTACGACACGGGCTTCGAGCTCGGTCTGATCGCGTTCACTGCGGCGGTGCTCGGCGGCATCGGAAACCTGACCGGCGCCGTGCTCGGAGCGACGCTGATCGGACTCATCCAGGCGTTCAACGAGGGACTCGCGTGGCATGCACCGGGGAGCGACTGGACGCGTTCGATCGTCTTCGGGATCCTGATCGCGATCCTCGTCTTCCGGCCCGAGGGCCTGCTCGGCGAGCGCACTCCGGAGGGTGCGTAGTGGCACGCGAACAGCGCGCTACGGGGGGCGGTGGCGGCCGAGCGGCGCTGCTTGCCCGGACGACGCTCGAGCGGCTGCGTTCGCGCGCGTTCCTGCTCGTCGCGATCGGCCTGCTCCTGTTCTACCCGAGCTACGTCGACTCGGCGCAGGACCTCGAACTCATGGGCGAATTCTTCCCGAGTCTCAACTCGATGGTGATCATGATCGTGTTCACGATGATGGCCGTCGGGCTCAACATCGTCGTGGGCTACGCGGGCCTCCTCGATCTCGGTTACGTCGCTTTCTACGCGGCCGGCGCGTACACCGCGGCGTGGTTTGCGTCGCTGCAGTTCGAGCAGGTGACGTTCCACTTCGGGGCGGTCGGCGTCTCCGAGGACTTGCCCGGCATCCACATCTCGATCTGGCTGGTGCTGCTGCTCGCGGCGCTCTTCACCACTGTGGTCGGGATCATGATCGGACTGCCGACGCTCCGCCTGCGCGGCGACTACCTCGCGATCGTGACGCTCGGCTTCGGCGAGATCATCCCGCAATTCGTCCGCAACGGAGACAGCATCGCCGGATTCGACCTGACGCACGGGACGTTCGGCATTAGCCCGATCGACTCGCCCGGCTTCGGCAGCACCCTGAACGACACCTTCGGACTTCCAGAGTCGTACCGCCAGGCGACCAATGCCCAGGAGCTCTTCTTCTGGACAGCGGTCGTCCTGCTCCTCTTCACGGTGTTCTGCAGCGTGCGCCTGCGCGACTCGCGGCTCGGCCGAGCGTGGATCGCGATCCGCGAGGACGAGACGGCGGCCGCCGCGATGGGCGTTCCCCTGATGCGTACGAAGACGTGGGCATACGCCCTCGGCGCGTTCTTCGGCGGCATCGCGGGCGCCTACTACGCGAGCTTCAAGAGCGGCGCATTTCCGGCGGACTTCTACTTCAACATCTCGATCTTCCTGCTGTGCATGGTCATCCTCGGCGGCATCGGCAGCGTCTGGGGGGTGATCGTCGGCGGCATGGTGCTGGGCTGGCTGAACGTCGAGGGTCTCGCGACGATCGGCTCGAAGGTCAACGAGGCGACCGGAATCGACTTCGAGGTGCCGAAGTACCAGTTCGGCATCTACGGGTTCATCATCGTCCTCATGATGCTCTTCCGCCCCGTCGGGCTGATCCCCGAGCGGCGCCACCAGCGCGAGCTCGAGGAGGGCGTCCACGACGAGCCGCTCTACGACGCGACGCACGAAGGCAACTGATGGCGGACCTGCTGACCGCGACCGCGGTCCGGAAGGATTTCGGCGGCCTGGTGGCCGTCAACGACATCGACTTCACGATCCCGGAGCGCTCGATCGTCAGCCTGATCGGACCGAACGGCGCCGGCAAGACGACGTTCTTCAACATGCTCACGGGCGTCTACAACCCAACGGCGGGCCGCATCGTCTTCGCCGGCGTCGACGTGACGGGGAAGCCGCCCCATGCGATCACCGAGCTCGGCGTCGGCCGCACGTTCCAGAACATCCGCCTGTTCTCGTTCATGACGGCGCTCGAGAACGTCCTCGTCGGGATGCACGCGCGTCTTACGGGCGGGATCGTCCGCTCGATCCTGCGGACGCCCGGTCTCAGGCGCGAGGAGCGCGTCGCACGCGACCGCGCCCGCGAGCTGCTCCGCTTCTCCGGCCTCCGCGGCCGCGACGACGAGCTGGCGCGGAACCTCCCGTACGGTGACCAGCGGCGGCTCGAGGTCGCGCGCGCGCTCGCAACCGAGCCGCAGCTGCTCCTGCTCGACGAGCCGACCGCCGGCATGAACCCGCAGGAGACCGACGCGTTCACCGGCTTCGTCTCGCGCCTGCGGAGCGAACAGGATCTTTCCGTCCTGCTGATCGAGCACGACATGCGCGTCGTCATGGGCGTCTCGGACCGCGTCACCGTGCTCGACTACGGCGAGAAGATTGCCGAGGGTACGCCGAAGGAGATCCAGCATGACGAGCGCGTCATCGAGGCGTACCTCGGGACGGGGGCGACGGCGTGACCACGGAGCCGACGCGCGAGGACGTCATCCTGGAGATCGACGATATCCATACCTACTACGGCGCCATCCACGCGCTGAAGGGGGTCTCGCTGAATGTGAGGGCAGGGGAGATCGTGACGCTGATCGGCGCGAACGGCGCCGGCAAGACGACGACGCTACGGTCGATCAACGGCCTCAACCAACCCCGCGACGGTCGCATCCGCTTCCAGGGCAGGGACATCACGAGCGTGCCGTCTCACCAGGTCGTAAAGATGGGCATCGCGCAGTCGCCCGAAGGCCGGAAGCTCTTCCCGCGCATGAGCGTCCGCGAGAACCTCGAGATGGGAGCCTTCCAGCGCAGCGATCGCAAGAACCTGCGCGAGGACCTCGACCGCGTCTACACGCTCTTCCCGCGGCTCTCGGAGCGCAAGAACCAGAAGGCCGGCACGCTCTCGGGCGGCGAGCAGCAAATGGTGGCGATCGGGCGTGCGCTGATGGCGCGGCCCAAGCTGCTGCTCCTCGACGAGCCGTCCATGGGCCTGGCGCCCATCTTCGTGGAGAAGATCTTCGAGATCGTGCGCGAGATCAACGAGCAGGGCACGCCCATCCTGCTCGTCGAGCAGAACGCGCTGATGGCGCTCGAGACGGCCTCGCGAGGCTACGTCATGGAGACCGGCCGCATCGCGCTCGCCGACGAAGCGAAGGCACTCCGCCAGAACGAGCAGGTTCGCAAGACCTACCTGGGCGAAGGCGCCTAGCGGCGACCGCTCCGGGCGCCAGCCGACGGCGCGGCGGATGCGCTGCTACAAAGGGGTGGGTATGAAGCCGAGATCCGGCCTCGCCCTGCTCTTTCTGTCCGTGCTCGCCGTGCTCGTGCCGGCCGGCCTGCTGGCAGGCCACGACGCGCGTCACGCCGTCAAGGCGCCCAAGCGCGCGCGCCCCAACATCGTGGTCGTCATGACCGACGACCAGACGCTCGAGAACATGCGCGTGATGCGCAACGTCAAGCAGCTGCTCGGCAAGCAGGGCGCGACCTTCGACGAGGCGGTCGTCTCGTACGCGCTCTGCTGCCCCTCGCGCGCGACGTTCTTCACCGGTCAGTACGCGAAGAACCATCGCGTCCTCTCGAACCGGCTCCCGTACGGAGGCTTCAAGCGCTTCGACCACCGCACGGCGCTGCCGGTCTGGTTACGACGCGGCGGCTACCACACCGCCCACGTCGGCAAGTACCTGAACGGCCTCGGCGTCGCGAAGCCGCGCGAGAGGCCGGCCGGCTGGGACGAGTGGTACGGGACGGTCGACCCCTCGACGTACCGCTACTGGAACTACACGCTCAACGAGAACGGATGGCTTGTCCGCTACGGGGACAAGATGACCGACTACCAGACGGACGTGCTCGGGCGGAAGGCGGTCCGCGTCATCGAGACGCACGCGCTGCGGCGCAAGCCGCTCTTCCTGTCGGTTGCCTTCCTGGCGCCGCACAGCGGCGGTCCCGTCACGCTCGACGACCCGCCGCGCATGCTTACGCCGGAGCCCGCCCCGCGCCATCGCGACCGCTTCGTCTTCGAGAGCCTGCCTGCGCCGCCGTCCTACGACGAGGAGAACGTGAAGGACAAGCCGGTGAGGGTCCGGCGCCGCAAGCTCCTCGAGGACTACGTCGTCTTCGCCATGACGGAGAACTACCAGCAGCGGCTCGAGTCGCTGCTCTCCGTGGACGAGGCTGTCCGCAACATCGTCAACGCGCTCCAGCGAACGGGCGAGCTCGAGAACACGTACATCTTCTTCACGTCCGACAACGGCTTCTTCCACGGGGAGCATCGCATCGCGAACGGCAAAGTCCTGCCCTACGATCCCGCCCTGCGCGTGCCGCTCGTCGTACGCGGACCGGGCATCAAGCCTGGTCTCGTCCTCAAGCAGCTCGTTGCGAACATCGACCTCGCGCCGACGATCGCCGACATCGCGCGCGTGCCGCCGGGCCGGATCGTCGACGGGGTGTCGCTCATCGGGCTCTTGAACACGGGAACCTGGGGCGTCGATCGTGACATCCTCATCGAGTCAGGCCCGTCGCGGAAGCTGAGCCAGATGTTCAGCGGAATCCGGACCGCGCGCCACCAGTACGTCGAGTACGCGAATGGCGAGCGGGAGCTCTACGACCTGGTGAAGGATCCGTACCAGCTGACGAACGTGGCGGGCGAGCCGGAACACGAGACCCTTCTCGCCGAGCTCGCCCAACGGCTCGACGCGCTCGAAGCGTGCGCCGGGCCGACCTGCCGCCGCTAGCGCTCGACCGCCATCCGGAGCGGAAAGTAGGGCGGTGACGGCAGGAAGCCGACCCGCCGCATCCCCGAGCCGCGGGCCATGGCGAGCGCGGCGCGCAATCCGTGCGTCGGCACGAGCCCGAGCGACCGTGCCGCCGTCGCGTCGCGCGAGCCGGCGACCAGGACGCTGCCGAGGCGACTCAGCGCCGGCTCGCAGCCGCGCCAGTCCACGAACGGCAGGAACGGGTGGCATGCCTGGCCGTCGCGGTACGCCGCGATCGCCCGCGCGTCGCGCCCCGCGGCGTGCTCGGCAGCGTGGAGCGCCTCGGTGTCGTGCCCGCCGCGGACGGCGTTGAAGAATGCGCGATACGGCTGCTGCGACGGGTGCGGAAAGCGCCGCCCGAGCCCGTGCACGAGGATCGCCGTCCCGCCGTTGACGACGGGGAAAGCGTCGCGCCAGAGGCGCAGCGCGAGCCCGAGGCCGAGATACGCGGCGAGCAGCGGATTGGGCCGCTCCCGTGGGAGATACGGCGTGACGTCCGGGACGCCGACGCACATGGCCTCCAGCGGCTCCTCGAGACGCGCGCCGCGCAACTCGGTCGCTCGGAGCAGCGCCTCCGCGTGCGCGGCCGACGGCGGCCCCGCGTACACGCCGGATGCCGTCAACACGCGCGGCATGCGCGCGATCACGCGGCGGCGGATCGCGCCGGGGAGGCGCGCGAAGAGGTGTCGGACCGGCAGCCGCGCGGCTCGCTCGGCAGCCCCGGCGTCGTGCGGGTATCCGTCCAGTGCGCCCGTCAGGCGCGGGTTGTCGAGCGCAAGCGAGACGCCCAGGAGCGGGACGCGCCTCGAGAGCACCCGCTCGAGCGCGAGCGCGAGGCGCCAGCCCTGCGAAGCCGTGGGCTCGAGCAACGAGTACGCCCCCGCAGCGCGCTGTGCGTCGGCGCCTGCCGCGCCGAGCAGGGTCGCCGGCCCCCCGTGCAGCACGGTCTCGGCGGCGGTCACGACGACGACGACCTCCGCTTCGAGCAGGCAGGGGTGGATGCGGAGCCGCACGCCTCCAGCGGCGCCGATGTCGACGAGGCGCTCGTCCTCGGCGTCGTGGACCCTGACGCGCCCGCGGAAGCGGCGCGCGAAGTCCGGTGGCACGAGCGTCTCGACGTCACGGTGACCGGGGCGGCGGGCCAGCCCCGCGGTCACGAGCAGCGTTTGCCGCTCCACCGGAGCTCCCGCCGCGGCGAGGGCGTCCACAGCGGCCTCGATCGCCACTTGCCGCGGGTCACGGAGCACGCCGGGCAGCGGAAGCGCGGGTGGCTCGACGACGAGCGTCGCGCGCCCGCCGCGCCGGACGAGCGCCTCGAGCGGCTCGCCCGCGAGCGGGAAGCGGAGGGCGTCGCGGACGGCGGCGGCAACGTCGTCGATCGGCTCCGCGGGCGGAGGCGGGCGCAGAACGACCGAGTCGTCCGGCGCATCGACGACGAGCACGCTGCTCCCTGCGAGCAATGGGAACCGCTGCATCAGCCGAGCGGCAGGCCGTACGCGCGGCCCCCGTGTACGAAGCCGTAGCCCTCGTAGAGGCCGTGCGCCTCGGTGCGGTCGTGGCCCGACTCCAGTACGAGGCGATGGCAGCCGCGGTCGCGGGCGGCGGCGACGCAGGCGTCGAGGAGCGCGCGCGCGTGCCCGCGCCGGCGGTGCGCTGGGTCGACGTAGAGATCGGGTACCCAGGCCTCGCGTGTCGTCCAGTTGAGGCGCGGGCGGAACCACAGGCTGGCGACCCCCGCGAGCTGGCCGTTCTCCTCGGCGACGTAGATCGCAGAGGCCGGGTCGGTGAGGTGATGTGCGAAGACCTCTCGCTGCGAGAGCGGATCGTCGGCGACGGCGGGCCGGCCGAGGCCGGCGAGCAGCGCCAGCACCCCGTCTGCGTCTCGCGGCTCGGCGCGGCGCACAGTCATGGGATCGAGCGGTACAGACGCAAGAACGCGGTCCGGAAGCCGCGCCGCGGCCAAAACCGCGACGACAGCAGGTTCGTGACGCGCCAGTCGGTCACCATCGTCACGTAGCCGCGCTCGCCCGCCCACGCGAAAACCACGCTCGTCAGTGCGATACCGACCCCGGCTCCGCGCGCCTCGGGGAGCGTCGCCGCGTAGGCGAGGTAGGTTGCGTTGTCGGGCCTCGCCAGCCCCGCATGGTCGTCCGAGAGCTCGACCGAGCAAACCTGGAACAGGCCTACCGTGCGCCCGTCGGCATCCGCCACGAACGTACCGATCTTCGGGTTAGCGAGATCCTCGCTCCACCATTGAAGGAATCGCTCTTCCGGCGCCGCCTCGCGCATCGAGAAGACGGGCGAGAGCGCCTGGTGCTCGTGCAAGCTCGGTCCGATCCGGGTGGCAACGTCGACCTCGTCTGGCGACGGCACGCGGACGCTCACGCCGGTCGACGGCACGGTCGACACCGCAGCGATCTCGCACAGACCGTCGGCCTGCTGTGCACCGAAACTGACGCGGAACCACGCGTCCACGAGCTCGGCGTCCGTCGCCGGGACCTGGACGTAGTGACGGGTGCGTCCGTCGTCCACCCACCGCGCCGCCGCGGCCGCGTACAGGTCGCGTACGTCCTCCGCCTGCTCCACCGCATGGCCGGCGTAGTCGACCCATACGTTCGGGCCCCAGACGGCATCGGATTTGGCAATGCCGAGTACGTAGCCGACGGCGCGGCCACCGCGGACGGCGATGGCACCCGACGCAGCCTCCGACCGCCACAACGCCTCGACTTCCTCGCCGGCCGCGGACGCGTCCTCGTAGCGCGGCGGCAGCAGCGGCTCGGTGGCTCGGTGATGCCGGTGCCGCTCGGCGAGCAGCGTTGCGGCTTCTTCGAGGTGCTCGTCGGCGAACGGCTGAACGTCGAGTCGGCTCACTGCGGGGGACGATAGCTCCGCCTGCGCGAGCGGCATGCGGGCGGGCCAGGCGCACGCGCGAGAGTGAGACGCGGTTGCACCAAGATCGTGCCGTTCTGTAGCGAACTGCGCTTGAACAGGCGAAGCACCGCGGCTCCGCGCCGCTGCCGCGACGGTGCCAGGCATGCGCACGACCCTCGAACGTAGACGTGCCGATATTGCAAATCGCGCCCACGGCCGCGCCGCCTAGACTCGGGGGAATGTCGCCGAAGACGCTCGCGGGCGCTGAGCTTCAACTCGACGACGCGCCGGCGCGCGATTCCGAGCTGTTCCTCGTCGACGGCAACAACCTCGCCTATCGGGCCTTCTTCGCTCTGCCCGAGGAGCTCGCGACGAGCGAGGGCTTCTCGACGAACGCCCTGCTCGGCTTCACCAACATGCTCTTCAAACTGCTCTCCGACTACCGGCCGAAGGGCGTCGCCGTCGCCTGGGACACGCGCCCCGTCCACCGACACGACATCTCCGAGACGTACAAGGTCGAGCGCAGGCCCATGCCCGACCTGCTGCGCGAGCAGTTCCCGTACTTCCGGCCGATCGTGGAGGCGTTCGGTTACCGCAACATCGAGTTCGACGGCTGGGAGGCGGACGACGTGATCGCGACGCTGGCGACGCGTGCCGATGCGGCCGGCATCAAGACGTGCGTCGTGTCGACCGACCGCGATGCGTTCCAGCTCGTCACCGACTACGTCTGCCTGATGATGACGCCGCGGGGCGTCTCGGATGTACACGTCTATACGCCCGAGCGGGTCGAGGCCCGCTACGGCATTCCACCCGACCGCGTGCCCGACTTCATCGGCCTGAAAGGCGACGCCTCGGACAACATCCCGGGCGTCCCGGGCATCGGCGACAAGACGGCCGGGCAGCTGATCGCTCAGTACGGCTCGCTCGAGGAAGTGCTCGAGCACGTCGACGAGCTCACGCCGGCGCGCGCACGCGCGATCCGCGAGCACGCCGACCAGGCGCGAGCGGCAAAGGAGCTCGCGACGATGCGGCGCGATCTCGAGCTCGGCTGCGACCCGGCTGAGCTCGTTCTGTCGCCACCCGACCGTTCGCAGCTTCGGGAGATATTCCGGCGCTTCGAGTTCCGCGGCCTGCTGAACCGCGTGGACGACCTCGACGCGGCTCTGCCTCCTGTCGAGGGACGTCTCGATCGAGAGGCCGTCGCGTGGGTGGAGGGGGAGGTGGCGCCGGTCGGCGGACCGGTCGGCGTCGCGATCGACGAAGGCCGAATGGCCGTGGCGCGCGAAGGCGAACCCGTCGTCGTAGCCGCTCTTCAGCTGGACAAGATCCGGGGAGCGGAGCTTGTCGCGCACGA
>JACVRM010000123.1 GCA_014534415.1 Thermoleophilia bacterium
AAGGCGCGCGCGCAGACTCACGTCTCCAGTATTGCTGCGGCCGGTGTGCCGGCGGTGAGCGGCATGTAAGGAAGGCGTTAAGGGCCGCGAGGCTGTCCGGGCGCCGCGCCGCGCTACGCTCGCCGCCCATGGACATCGGGTTCGCGGAGGCGCTGCTCGTCCTTGGAGTGCTGCTGGGCACAGCCGCGGCGCTGTCCGGCTGGTTGCACGGCACGGTGCTCTCGATCTCCGTCCTCTCCGTGCTCGCCGGCATCACGCTCTCGCTGCTCGACGTGATCACGGTGGCGCCTCGCGCCGAGATCGTCGTGCTCGTCGTCGAGCTGGCGCTCGTCCTGACGCTGTTCTCCGACGGGCTGCTGGTCGAGCGGGAGCTGCTCGAGCAAGAGTGGCACACGCCCGCGCGAGCACTTGCGATCGCCATGCCGATCACGCTCGTCGTGCTCGCGCTGGGAGCAAGGCTCCTGTTTCCGGAGCTGACCTGGGCCGAGGCGTTCCTGCTCGGCGCTGTGCTCTCGCCGACCGACCCGGTCATCACGTCCGCCGTCGTGACCGCGAAGCGCGTGCCGCGCGTCATCCGCCACACGCTGAACCTGGAGTCGGGACTGAACGATGGGCTGGCGCTTCCCTTCGTGCTGTTCTTCCTCGTTCTGGCCACCGAAGCGGGCGGCGCCGGCGGCGAGGCGCTGCGGCTGCTGGCTGAGGCGCTGGTCGGCGCGGCGATCGGCGTCGCGCTGGCGATGGGCGGAGGCCGGCTGCTCGGCCGGCTGCCGGGTGGAGGCATCACGCACAAGTACGAGGGCGTCTACGCCCTCGGGCTCGGTTTCGCGGCATTCGGGCTCGCCGAGGTGACGCTCGGGAACGGCCTCATCGCCGTGTTCGTGGCCGGCATCGCGCTCGCCGTCGCGCGCCACGAGATCCCCGCGGCATTCGGCGAGTTCAACGAGAGCGTGAGCGCGATGTTCCAGGTCGTCACGTTCTTCGTCTTCGGCGCGCTGATCGTGGCAACCGGTTGGGAGGGAGACACGCTCGCGCTCGTCGCATTCATCGTCGTCGCGCTGGTCGTGGCACGCCCGGCGGCCGTGCTCCTCTCGTTCATCGGGATCCCGCTCCCGCGCGCGTACAAGCTCTTCATCGCCTGGTTCGGCCCGAAGGGGGTGGCGACGATGCTGTTCGCGCTGTTCGTGCTCAACTCGACGGCGCCGGACCGGACGCTCGTCTTCGACATTGCGTCGTTCGTGGTGCTGGCCTCGATCATGGCGCACGGACTCACCGACACGGTGGGCGCGAAGTGGATCGAGCGGCACCTGCCGCCGGCGTCAGGCGATGCGGATGATCACGACGTAGGAGAGCAGGTAGAGGCCGCCGAGCACGAGCCCGCTCCAGCGGTCGTGCCGCCGGCGCGCCGCTAGCACGGCACCGACCACGCCCACGGCGACGAGCGCGTAGAGCGACCCGGCCAACGCGAGTCGCGCCGTCACCTCGGCGGGGAAGACGAGCGGGCCGACTCCGATCGACAGCGTGGCGTCGACGAGCGAGCTGCCGAGCGCGTCACCGAGCGCGATTCCGGGCGCGCCGCGCAGCAGCGCGGTGACGTCGACCACGATCTCGGGCGCGGACGTCCCCATCGACGCGCCGAAGAACGCGATCACGAACTCCGGAACGCCGGCGGCCTCCGCCAGCCCGACGAGCGCGCGTACCGCGACGGTTGCGCCGGCTCCGACGAACCCGAGCGTGACGAGCACGATGCCGACCTGGCCGAGACGGTTGCGGATGACCACTGCCGGAGGGGCGTCGGGCGTCGCGTGCGAAGGGAGGAGCCGGACGACGGCGAGCGTCGCGAGTGCCCACGAGAGCACGAGCGCCGCTCCTTCCCAGCGCCCGAGCCAGCCGTCCGCGACGAAGATCGACGTCAGCGCCAGCCCGCCCATGGTGAGCACGCTGACGAGCGCGACCTCACGGCGGTCGATCGCGACGACGGCGACCACGAGCGGGAAGAGGCCGAGCACGAACGTGTACTGCGTGAGGGTCGAGCCGACCGAGTCGCCGACGTTGACGTCGCCCTCGTCCTGTGCGTGCGCGGCGATGGAGTTCGCGATCTCGGGCAGGTCGGTGCCGATCGAGACGAGCACCACGCCCACGATGAACGGCGGCGCGCCGAGCGCGGCGGCGAGCGCGCGCGTGTAGCTGACCGCGCGGTCGCTCGCGAACAGCGCGATGCCGAGGCCCACGACGAGCAGCAGCAGGTTCAGTGCGATTTCCACCGGGCTCGCACAGACGCGCGCGGGCGGCTCTGCGAAGCCGGCGTTCGGGCGCGGGAGTCTAGCGCCGTCGCTAGATTGCCCGTGTGGCCGCGCTGGCGGCGATCATCTTTGTCGGCGCGCTCGCGGTCATCGCGCTCGAATGGGTGCACCGCACGAAGATCGCGCTCGTCGGCGCCGGATTGATGGTGATCGTCGGCGTCCTCGACGAGGACGGCGCGATCGCGGCCGTGGACTGGAGCACGCTCGGGCTGCTCGCCGGGATGATGATCATCGTCGGCCTCACCGAGCGGACCGGCGTCTTCACGTACGTCGCGCTGCGGGTTGCGCAGCTGTCGCGCGGCCGTCCCGCGCGCCTCGTGTTCTCGCTCGCAGGCGCCACCGCGGTGCTCTCGGCGTTCCTCGACAACCTGACGGCGATCCTGCTCGTCGTGCCGATCACGCTGCTCCTGGCGGACGTGCTCGACGTCTCGCCGGTGCCGCTCGTCGTCACCGAGGTGATCGCGTCGAACCTCGGCGGCACGGCGACGCTGATCGGCGACCCGCCCAACATCATGATCGGGACCCACGTTCCGGAGCTGACGTTCGTGGACTTCATCGTCAACCTGGCGCCCGTCGCAGCGGTCGCGCTGGTGGTCGTCACGGGCCTGCTCTACCTCGTCTACCGCAGCCGGCTTCGCGTCGACCCCGAGCGTGCGCGTCGGCTCGCCGAGCTCGATCCCGCCCGCGATGTCCGCGAGGCGCCGTACGTCAAGCGGTCGCTCGCGGTCCTCGCCGGGACGATCGTCGCCTTCTTCCTCCACTCGACACTCCATCTCGAGCCGTCCGTGGTCGCGCTCGCCGGCGCCACCGTGCTCCTGCTCGTCGCGGCCGACGACGTCGAGGACGCGCTCGAGCGGATCGAGTGGTCGACCATCTTCTTCTTCATCGGGCTCTTCGTCATGGTGGGAGGCCTCGAGGAGCGCGGCGTCATCGCAGACGTGGCCGAACTCCTCGCCGATGCGACAGGCGGCTCCCGGAGCGGGGAAAGTCTCGCGATCCTCTGGGGCTCGGCGGCCGGGTCGGCGCTGGTCGACAACATCCCGTTCACGGCGGCGATGATCCCCGTCGTCGACGAGCTCCAAGCGGGCGGCCAGTTCGACGACGCTCTCTGGTGGTCACTTGCGCTCGGCGCATGCTTCGGGGGAAACGCGACGGTCATCGCCGCGGCGGCGAACGTGGCCGCAACCGGGGTGCTCGAGCGCTCGGGCAACGCGATCTCGTTCCGGCGCTTCCTCGCGGTCGGCCTACCGGCCACGGCCGTCTCCCTTGTCCTCGCGACCTTCTACCTGCTTCTCTTCCAGCTGTAGTGCGCTCGCTCCGTGAGCTTCCGCTCCGTCAAAGCGCGGTTCCGCGGACCGCGACGTTCGAGGAAGCCGCCGAGGCGCTCGTCGCGTCGGGCCTCGCCGCGATCGCGGTGCTCGACGAGCACCGGCGTGTGGTCGGATTGTTCACCGACGACGATCTCGTCAGAGGGCTGTTCCCGGCCTACCTCGGGGAGCTCCGCCACACCGCTTTCGCGCTCGACGACGAGCGCGAGCTCGCGGCGCGGCTCACTGCCGTCGGGCGGGCGCCGGTCGAGCGGCACATGCGCAAGCCGCTGACGCTCGAGGCCGACACGAGCGCGACGCATGCCGCGGAGCGGTTCCTGCACTGCGACTGGGGAGCGCTCGCCGTCGTCGAGCGCGGCCTGTTTCTCGGCATGGTCAGCGAGACCGAATTCGCGCGGCTGCTCCTGGACCGGCTGCGGCGCGAGCCCCCGGGGCAGCGCGGCTAGCCGTACGCGAAGAAGCCGCGCCCCGTCTTTCGGCCGAGCAGCCCGGCCTGGGCCATGCGGACGAGGCGGGCCGGCGGCGCCATCCGCGGCTCGCGAAGCGCGTCGTACAGCGCTTCGGACGCGTGTACGTGGATGTCGATCCCGATCAGGTCGAGCAGCTCGCAAGGCCCCATCGGCCAGCCGGCGCCGTGCTTCAGCCCCGTGTCGAGATCCTCGGCCGTGATACGCGCCTCGTCGAGGACGCGAACGCAGTCGTTCATCAACGGGATCAGCACGCGGTTGACGACAAAGCCGGGCGTGTCGTGGCAGCGGATCGGCGTCTTGCCGAGCCGCTCGGCGAACGCATACGCGGTCTCGTACGCATCGTCGGCGGCAACCTCGGTGCGCACGACCTCGACCAGTGGCATGAGAGGCGCCGGGTTGAAGAAGTGCATACCGACGACGCGCGCCGGCCGGCCGCTCGCGGCCGCGAGCTCGGTCACGGACAGCGCCGAGGTGTTCGTCGCGACGATCGCGTCGGCGGCGAGCACAGCGTCGAGCTCGGCGAAGACCGCACTCTTGACGGCGAGCTCCTCGACGACCGCCTCGATGACGAGGTCGCACCTCGCGAGATCGGCGAGGTCGGTCGTCAGCGACAGCCGCGCCATGGCAGCGTCGCGATCGGCCTGCTCCAGCCGCCCCTTCTCGACCTTCCGCGTCAGGAAGTGCTCGATGCGCCCCCGCGCGTGCTCGGCGAGCTCCATCGAGACCTCACGCCCGACCGTCGCAAAGCCGGCCTCGGCGCACACCTGTGCGATGCCCGCACCCATCGTGCCGAGCCCGACGACGCCGACCGAGCGGATCTCCACCACTCGATCCTAGTCCGGCTTGCGCGCGAGCACCCAGAGCCAGCGCCCCTCGCCGTAATCCGGCTCGATCATCGTCTCGACCGCGTCTTCGACCACCTCGAGGCCGGACTCCCGAACGAGCCCGACCGTGGTCGGGACGTCGTAGCCGCTGAAGAACATCTCCACTCCGAGCCACTCGCCGCGCCAGCCGGGGTTGTCGGTCGTCGGAAAGGACGCGAGGAACCAGCCCTCCGGGCGAAGCCAGCGGCGCACGCGGTCGAGCAGCGGGCTCACCTCGTCCCGCGGAAGGTTGTTCAGAACGTAGAACGAGACGACCGCGTCGAACGTGGCCTCCGCGAAGTCGACCTCCATGAAATCCGCGTGGATGAAGCGCGCCTCGGGCACGCGCTCGCGCGCACGGCGCACCTGTTCCCCCGAGATGTCGACGCCGGTCAGCCGTCCGCGTTCCGCGAGGATGCGCGTCGAACGCACACCGGCGCCCGAGCCGAGCTCGAGGACGTCGGGCTGCAGGGGCAGCCGGCGGAGCAGGTCGTCGAGCCGCTCGAGCCGCTGCGACCCGCGGATGCCTCGCTGCCACTCCGCGAACTCGTCGGCGATCGCGTCGTAGCCGGCCGCGACGAGTTGCTTGACGTCGTCGTGCATCGGCCTATCGTCGCATCGTGCCCGGCGACGCGGGACCTGCGAGAGCAGCATGCCCCGCCCTATCACGCGCTACGTGCAGCAGGCGATCGCCGAGCGGCTGCTTCGATAGCCGCGCGGGCGGCGTCGAACTGCTCCGAGGTCAGGCGGATGTGGGAATGGCGCCATAGGCTCTGGGGGAAGATCCCGACCGACTCGACGGGCGGCGCGTCGTGGAGATCGGCGATGACCATAAGCGGCCGGATCGGGAAACGCCACGCCCAGCGCGTCCGCGCCAGGTCGTGTTCCGGGTCGCCGCTCACTTCGACGACGCCGAAGATAGCCTGCCAGACCGCCGCGTACAGGACCGCCCGCTCGCCCGGCTCCACCGAGGGGCGCTTCGACGAGGAGTGGGCTCGGATCCCGCTCGAGTCGACGAGCCGATCGAGCGGCCGGTCGCCGCGGCCACGGACGAGCAGCCAGTGGGTCAGCTGCACGTGCGGGCCAGGCCGAAGCCTGACCCGCGGTCTCGGAGAACCACCGGACGCTCCACTAAAGGGCCTCGATGACGGCTGCGATGGCCATCCCGAAGCCGATGCACATCGACGCGATCCCGTAGCGCTCACCGCGGCGCTCGAGCTCATTCAGCAGCGTCGCCGTCACGCGGGCGCCGGTGGCGCCGAGCGGATGGCCCAGCGAGATGCCGCCCCCGTTCGGGTTCACGTCGCCGGCGTCCCACCGCTCCTGCAGCCCGGTGTCGGCAAGGAACTGGAGCACGACCGAAGCAAACGCTTCGTTCACCTCAATCACGCTCATGTCGTCCCACGCCAGCCCCGCCTTCGCGAGCGCCTTCGCGCACGCCTCGGGGTTCCCGTGCAGCATCAGCGTCGGGTCGACGCCTGCGAGCCCGAACGAGACGAACCGCGCGCGCGGCTCGAGGCCAAGCCGCGAGACAGCTTGCTCGCTCGCGATCAGCACAGCCGCGGCGCCGTCGACGATCTGCGACGAGTTGCCGGCGGTGA
>JACVRM010000071.1 GCA_014534415.1 Thermoleophilia bacterium
ACGCAGGTCGTATTCGGCGTCGGCAATCCGGACGCCGAGCTGATGTTCGTGGGCGAGGCGCCCGGCTTCCACGAGGACAAGCAGGGCCTGCCGTTCGTCGGTCAGGCCGGCAAGCTGCTCGACCGGCTGTTGGACGGCATCGGCTTGTCGCGGGCGGACGTGTACGTGGCGAACGTCTTGAAGTGCCGGCCGCCTGGCAACCGCGACCCGATGCCGGACGAGATCGAGGCGTGCGAGACCCACCTGTTCCGCCAAGTCGAGCTCGTTTCACCGCGCGTCGTAGCGACCCTCGGCAACTTCGCGACGAAGCTGCTCTCCGGCAAGCAGCTCGGGATCACGCGTGTCCATGGTCAGGAGCAGCGCGTCCGGCTCGGCGGCCGTGCGGTGCTGCTGTACCCGCTGTACCACCCGGCGGCGGCGCTCTATACGCCGGCGATGCTGCGCGTCCTGGAGGAGGACTTCGCGCGGCTGCCGGCGCTGCTCGGCACGCTCGTCGAGCAGCCGCAACCGCAGGCCACGCCGCAGCCGACGCTGCTCGCGCCCGAGCCCGTCGTCCAGCTCGGGCTCTTCTAACGACGCACAACCACCGAGGGCCGCCCGACGGGAGGCGGCCGGGGTCAGACCCTGTCGCAGGTGCGTGCCTATTCGCCCACACCCGTCCTGCCGGGCCGGTTGCCGGGGACAGTCCCCGACCGGCGCTTCGAAGCGTCACGAATGTATGCAGATTCGTCCCCAGCCAGCGGCTAGCCTCGACGCGTGGAGATCGAGTCCGGCTCGCCGGAGGAGACCGAGGCGGTTGCCGCCCGTCTCGCGCCGCGACTGGCGCCCGGCGACGTCTTGACGGTCAGCGGCGAGCTCGGCGCCGGCAAGACGACGTTCGTCCGGGGCGCGTGCCGCGCACTCGGCGTCCGGGAGCCCGTCACCAGCCCGACGTTCACCGTGGGCCACCGCTACGACGGCCACGTCCCCGTCTCGCACATCGATCTCTACCGCTTCGCCGGAGTTTCGGCCGCCGAGTGGGGTGATCTCGAGCCGTACTTCGAGGACACCGTCTGCTTCGTCGAGTGGCCGGAGGCCGCCGCCGGCGCTCTGCCCCCCGTGCGGATCGCCGTCACGCTTCGGCACGTCGATGCCGACCGTAGACTGATCGTGCTCGACGCGCCGGCGGGCATGCTGGAAGGGGTGAGATCGTGGACGTCCTCGCGTTCGACACCGCAACGAGCGTCGTGACGGCCGCGCTCGTGCGCGACGGGCAGGTGCTCGGCGAGCGCGTGTCCCGGCCGGTATCGGTACTCGAGGACGCGCACGCGCTCCTCGCGGGCGCTGGCCTCGTTCCGGCCGAGCTCGACGCGGTCGCGGTCGGCATCGGCCCCGGAAGCTTCACCGGCATCCGCCTCGGAATCGCGACCGCCCGGGCACTCGCGCTCGCGCTCGACGTACCGGTGGCGGGCGTCTCGACGCTACGAGCGCTGGCAGCCGGCGCGCCCGGCTCGCTGCCCGTCATCGACGCCAAGCGGCGCGAGGTGTTCGTCGAGCTGGACGGTGAGCCGCACGTGCTCGCTCCGGCAGGCGTCCCGGTCGAGCCGGGCACCGTCTGCGTCGGCGACGGAGCCGTCCGCTACCGCGCCGTCCTCGAGGCCTCCGGCGCCGAGATTCCGCCGGACGCGAGTGAGCTGCACGTTCCCCGCGCGTGCTTCCATGCGCTGCTCGCGCGCGACTACGGTGCTGCGGAGCGCGTCGAGCCGCTCTACGTCCGTATTCCGGACGCGGACAGGGCATCGGCATGATCATTCGCCGTCTGCAAACGAGCGACCTCGGCGCCATCGAGCGCATCGAGCGGCGCTCGTACCCGACTCCGTGGTCGCGCTCGATGTTCGCGGCGGAGCTCGCGAAGCCGTCGTCGATCTGCCTCGGCGCGTTCGATGCTAAGGCCGGCCTGGTCGCCTACCTGATCATCTCCCGCTACGTCGACGCCTGGCACGTGATGAATGTCGCCGTCGAGCCCGAGCATCGTGGCCGGGGCATCGCGACGCTGCTCTTCGACCGCCTGTTCGAGCTGACCGCGGCAGACCGTCGGCGCGGTTACACGCTCGAGGTGCGCGTCTCGAACACCGCCGCGATCCGGCTCTACGAACGGCTCGGGTTCACCTCCCGCGGGATCCGTCGCGGCTACTACACGGACAACCGCGAGGACGCGCTAGTCATGTGGAGGGACCCGCTCGCCCGCGCGGTCGGCGCGTGATCCTGGGCGTCGAGACGTCCTGCGACGAGACCGCTGCGGCGCTCGTCACGCGCGGCGGAGAGGTCCTTGCGAACGTCGTGTCGTCGCAGGCCGACCTGCACGCGCGCTACGGCGGTGTCGTCCCCGAGGTCGCGTCTCGACGCCACCTGGAGCTCGTCGTGCCGGTCGTGCGCGAGGCGCTTGCAGAGGCGAACGCCACGCTCGACGACATCGAGACAGTCGCGGTGACGAACGGGCCGGGCCTGATCGGCGCGCTGCTCGTCGGCCTCTCGGCGGCGAAGGCACTCGCGTGGGCGCGTCGTCTGGCGCTCGTTCCCGTCGATCACCTGCACGGGCACGTCGCCTCGCTCTACCTGGAACCCGAGCCGGTCGAGCCGCCGTTCGCCTGCCTGCTCGCGAGCGGCGGCCACACCCTGCTCCTCGACGTGCGGGACCACGGCGGCTACCGCGTCCTCGGCACGACACTGGACGACGCGGCCGGCGAGGCCTTCGACAAGGGCGCGCGCTTACTCGGGCTCGGCTACCCGGGCGGGGCCGCGATCGACCGGCTCGCGCGCGAGGGCGACGCTGAGGCATACACGTTCCCGGTCGCGCGCGTCCCCGGCCTCGACTTCTCGTTCTCGGGGCTCAAGACCGCGCTCCTCTACGCAGTTCGGGACCTTCCGCACGGCGAGCTGGAGCGCCGGCGGCCGGATCTCGCCGCCAGCTACCAGCGTGCGATCATCCGCGCGCTCGTCGAGCGTGTCGAGGCCGCTGCCTCGCGGCTCGGCGCCGAGCAGGTGGCCGTCGTCGGCGGAGTTGCGGCGAACTCCGAGCTCCGCGCGAGCCTGCCTGCCGCGGCGCTCGCTCCGTTGCCGCTCTGCACCGACAACGCCGCGATGATCGCCTCGGCCGCGCGCTTCGTCGAGGCGATCCCATGGCCCGGCTACCTTGCGGTGGATGCGCGCGCGTCTGCGGCCTAGCGGCCAGCCGCACCTCGCCCTGCTGGTCGTCGTGGCCGTGGCGGCCACGCTGCTCGCGGCGGGCCTCGCCGCAACACGGGGCGAGGGCGGTGAGGAGCTGCGCCGCGAGGCTGAGCTGCCGCCGTCGGCGTGGTACGGGTTCGTCGGGGCGCCGCCCGTGCCTGTCCCGGTCGGCCAGCGCGTGATCGTCGTGCTCGACGTCCCGTCGCTGGCGCAGCGTGTCGCGGCCGCGGGGGGACGGGCGCCCGAGATGCAGCACCGTCGCTGGACTGCTGCGGTGTTCGCGGCGCAACGCCAGCTTGTCGCCGACCTTGCCGAAAAGGGCATTCGCGTCCGGCCGGACTACCAGTACGCGCGCGTCATCTCCGGTTTCTCGGCCGCGCTCGATGCCCGTGCCGTCGCTGTGCTGGAACGGACACGCGGCGTCGCCGGCGTCTACCCGGTTCGCGTCGCCTATCCGGCGCAGGCGACCGGCCGGTTCGGGCGAACGCAGAGCAGCGCCCCGGTCCGGCTTCCGGGGGCGACGGGGCGCGGCGTGACGATCGCGCTGCTCGACACCGGCGTCGAGCGGACGCACCGTTTCGTGAACGGCCGCGTCCGTCCCGGAATCGACGTGCTCGCGGCCGACGGCTCGCCCGCCGACGCCGAGTCGAGGCCGGGTGACCCGCGCGACGTCGAGCGCCACGGCACGCAGCTCGCCGGCATCCTGGTGGGCGGTGCGCCGGACTCGCCGGTGGCCGCGCACGGCCTGGCGCCCGGAGCGCGCGTGCTGCCGATCCGCGTCGCCGGCTGGCAGCCTGACGCGCGCGGCGGCTGGACGGTCTACGGCCGGACCGACCAGCTGATCGCCGGGCTCGAGCGCGCCGTCGATCCGAACGCGGACCTCGATGCACACGACGCGGCCCGCATAGCGGTGGTCGGTGTTGTACAGCCGTACGCCGCGTTTTCCGACAGTCCGGACGCTGCAGCCGTCGAGGGCGCGCTGGCGCTCGACACGCTGGTCGTCACGCCGGCCGGGAACGACGGTCCCGCTGGGCCGCGCTACGGGAGCATCGCGGGGCCAGGTGCGTCGGCGGCGGCGCTCACGGTCGGCGCTGCGGAGCAGCGAGGGAGCGGGCGGATGGCCGCTGTGGCCCTACGCGTCGGCCTCGACACGGTGTTCGACGGCGTCGTGCCGCTGGCCGGCGACTTCGCAGCCGACGAGCCGCTGTCGCTCGCGCTCGCTGCGCCGCTCGAGCAGCCGGCCGCCGCCGGGTCGCCGCAGAGCGAGGCGACGCTCGTCAGCTTCTTCGACGACCGCGGCTTCAGCGTCGTGGCCGGCCGCGCAGCGCTCGTGCCGGCCGGCGCCGCGCCGGAGCGTGCGGCCGCAGCCGCTGTGGACGCGGGCGCCCGGGCGGTCGTCCTCTACGGCGGCCGCGTCCCATCGGGCGCGCTCGATCTCGGGCGGACCGCAGCCGTCCCGGTGGTGGGCGTGCCGGAGCTGGCGGGCCGGTCGCTGCTCGAGGCGGTGCGTCGTGGGAGCGGGCCGCGTGTCACGCTCGCACCTGCCGGAGCGGCTGCCATCGAAGGCGGCGTTGCGCCGTTCTCGTCGCGCGGCCTCGCGTTCGACGGACGACTCAAGCCCGACGTCGTCGCGCCGGGCGTCGCGCTGCTCACGTCCGAGCCGGGCGAGAACGAGGACGCCTCACCTCGCTACACGACGTTGAGCGGCGCGAGTGCGGCGGCGGGAGTCGCGGGCGCCGCCGCGGCACTCCTGGCGGAGGCGCGCCCCGACCTCGACGCCGCCGAGCTCAAGGGCGCGCTGGTCGGCGCGGCGCGGCCGCTGGCGGGTGAGGCACGGACGGCGCAGGGAGCCGGGCTGCTCGACGTCGGGGCGGCCGCGGCGTCGGAGCTGGCCGCCGAGCCGTCCACGCTCGCGTTTCACCGCTCTCGGACGTCGATGTGGCGCGAGGGCCAGAGCTTCGTCGTGCGCAACGTCTCGACGCGGCCGCTGCGCGTCTCGCTGCACGCGTCGGTGGACGGCGAGCCCGAGGGCGTGTCGCTGCGCGTCTATCCCGCCCGCTTCCGCCTGAAGCCGCGCCGCGCCGCGCGCGTCTACATCGACGCACGGGCGCACCGCGGCGCGTCCGAGGAGGTGCTCTCCGGCGCCGTGGAGATTCGCGCAGCCGGGGTTGTGGCGCTGCGCGTTCCGTGGGCGGCGTCGCCCGCCGCGCGGGAGCAGGGCCTCGTCACTGCCGTCGGGCTGACGAAGGAGCGCTTCGAGCCGTCCGACCGTGCCCCGTCGGTGCTCGCATTCACGGCGGGACGCCTCGTACGGAGCGAGGGTCACTACGAGGTGCAGGCCGTCGGTCGCCTCGATCTCGAGGTGCGGCGCGTAGGCGCCAAGGAGTCGCTTGGGCTCCTCGCGCGGCTTCGCCATCTCCTGCCGGGCCGCTACGCATTCGGGCTGACCGGGCGCGGTCCGGGCGGCAAGGTGCTGCGCCCCGGCCGCTATGAGCTGCGCCTGATCGCGTACCCGACGGGCGCCGACCCGCCGACCCGCCGGACGCTTCGGTTCACCGTCACGTGACGGCCACTCGCGCGGACTTTCCCTGGAAAGAGGGGATAAGATCGCACCGCCCGCGATCCCGATCCAAGGAGCGTTGTCCGTGACGACTCTCGCCGCCCCGACGCACCTTCGCGAGAACCCTTTCCGCATCGCGCAGGATCAGCTCGACCGTGTCGCCGAGGCATTCGCAATCGACCAGAACCTTGTGAACGTGCTGCGCCAGTGCAAGAAGGCCGTCGTCGTCTCGATCCCGGTCGTCATGGATGACGGGCTGATCCGCACGTTCGACGGCTACCGCGTGACACACAACATCGCCCGCGGACCGTCGAAGGGCGGCATCCGTTACCACCCGGACGTGACGCTCGACGAGGTCAAGTCGCTCGCGATGTGGATGACGTGGAAGTGCGCGCTCATGAACATCCCGTTCGGCGGCGCGAAGGGCGGCGTAGTCTGCGACCCGAAGCGGCTGTCCCAGGCGGAGCTCCAGAAGATGACCCGCCGCTACACGAGCGAGATCATCAACGAGATCGGGCCCGAGAAGGACATCCCCGCGCCCGACGTCGGAACCGACCCGGCCGTCATGGCCTGGATCTTCGACACGTACTCGATGAACAAGGGGCACTCGGTGCTCGGCGTCGTGACCGGCAAGCCGCTGAACGTCGGCGGGTCGCTCGGCCGGCTCGAGGCGACCTCCCGCGGTGCGCTCTACTGCATCCGAGAGGCACTGCGCAAGCAGAGCCGCCCGATGGCCGACACGGCCTTCGCCATCCAGGGATTCGGCAATGTCGGCAGCTTCCTCGCCAAGTTCCTGGCGGAGGAGGGAGCCAGGGTCGTGGCGGTATCGGATTCCCGTGGCGGCGTCTACGACGCGAACGGGCTCGACGTCTCGGCCGTGCTCGCGCACAAGCAGGAAACGGGCAGCCTCGAAGGCCTGCGCGGCGTCGATTCGGTGACGAACGAGGAGCTGCTCCTCGTCGACTGCGACGTGCTCGCTCCCTGCGCGCTCGAGCAGGTGATCACGTCAGACAACGCCGACCGCATCAAGGCGAAGATCATCTGCGAGGGCGCGAACGGGCCGACCACGCCCGCCGCGGATGACATCCTCGAGGACCGGGGCGTGCTCGTGCTGCCCGACATCCTCGCGAACGCCGGGGGCGTCGTCGTGTCGTACTTCGAGTGGGTGCAGGGCCTCCAGGAGTACTTCTGGAAGGAGAACGAGGTGAACGCCCGCCTCAACGACATCATGACCCGCGCGTTCAACGAGACCTGGCACACCTACGAGCAACGTGGCACGAGCATGCGCCTCTCGGCGTACGGGATCGCCGTCCAGCGCGTCGCGGAAGCCACGATGACCCGCGGCCTCTATCCGTAGCCGGGCGGCTCTCGCGGTGACTCCGCGGTTCTTGCCGTCTAGCGAGCGTCTTGCCGCGGCGGCGGCGACGTGCGGCGGCTCTCCGTGACGGCGGCGCCTCACGTGACCCTGTATTCGTCCCCTGGTTGCAGGCTCTGCGATCGGGCGCGCGCGGTGCTCGAGGCGGTACGCGCCGAGCAGCCGTTCGACTTTCGGGAAGTGGACATCTCGCGCGACGACGAGCTCGAAGCGCGCTACCGGGAGCTGCTGCCCGTCGTGGACGTGGAGGGGCGCCGGCGATTCGTCTACTTCGTTCCGCCGGACGCGCTCAAGCGGGCGCTCGCCGACGCACAAACCGAGCGTGCAGAACCGGGTTTGTAACCTCTTCCGCACCGTCCGTTCCTGACATGGCAGAATCCTTGTGCCGTGTTACAAAGTTCGGCACGACGAGCGGAGCCCGGCGAGCGCCTGACCGTCGGCGTTGCCGCGCGGCTCAGCCGGTACCTCCAGGTTCTGACGCAGGCGCGCAAGATGGGCAAGGACCGCATCTCCTCGCAGGAGATCGCCGACTACACGAACATCAACGCGACGCAGATCCGACGTGACCTTTCGGCGTTCGGCAAGTTCGGCAAGCGCGGCGTGGGCTACAACATCGACAGCCTGCTCGGCGAGATCCGCACGATCCTGCGGACGCAGGGGCAGCACAACATTGCGCTGATCGGCGCGGGCCGCCTCGGACAGGCGATCGCGAGCTCCCCGATCTTCGCCGAGCACGGCATCAACATCGCGGCAATTCTCGACAAGGACCCGGAGAAGGTGGGCCGGCGCCTCGGAAACGTGGAGGTCAGCGACTATCGCAGCCTCGCGAGCATCGTCCAGGAGCGCAACATCATCGTCGGTGTGATCGCGGTACCCGCCGATCATGCGCAGGAGGCGGCCGACGATCTCGTGCGCGCCGGCGTGAAGATCATTTTCAACTACAGCGAAGCGCTCCTCGACGTGCCGTCGGACGTCGCCGTCCACACGTCGAACCCCGCAGTCGAACTCCTCTACGCCCTCTACTTCCACCTGACGTAGAGGTTCGGACGGACGGCCGGCGCCGCCGCAGGGACGGGCGCCCCGAAGAATGCGACCGATGACCGCGTGAGGATCCTGCTCTGGCACGGCTACCTGCTCGGCGGCACCGGCTCGAACATCTACACGCGCGCGCTCGCGCACGCCTGGAGCGGGATGGGGCACGAGGTCGTCGTCGTGTGCCAGGAGCCGCACCCCGAGCGCTTCGACCTCGGCGGAGCTCGCGTCGTCCGACCGCGCGTCGGCGGCGTGCTGCCCGTCTTCGTCCTCGACCGGTACGAGGGGCTCGAGGCGCGCTACCTGCACGAGCTCGACCAGACGACGTACGAACGGTATCTCGAGGGGAACGCCGCTGCGCTGCGCGAGCTGCTTCCGGCGGATCTCGTCTTCGCGAACCACGTCGTCCCGGGAAGTGAGGTTGCGGCGCGCGTCGCGGCGCCGTTCGCGGTGAAGGCACACGGCTCGGAGCTCGAGTACTCGCTGCGCGGGAGGCCGGCGCTGCTCGCGCGCGCCCGCGAGGCGCTCGAGCGAGCGCAGGCGGTGTTCGTCGGCTCAACGCATATCCGGGCCGTCCTCGAGGAGGTGGTCGGCCACGTCGAGCGCGTTCACGAAGTGCCTCCCGGCGTCGACGTGGACGAGTTCCGGCCGCAGCCGCGCGGCGCGGCGCTCTCGGCGCTCGTCGAGGAGGCGCGTCGCGACCCGCGGAACGCCGGCAACGCTGACGAACGGTGCCCCGACGAAGGCAATGCGGAGCGGCTCGCCGGCTTCTTCGCCCGCGATGAGCCGACCGTCCTCTACTTCGGCAAGCTGCTCTACAACAAGGGCGTCCACCTGCTCTTCGAGGCCTTGCGTCAAGTGGAGGCGCGGTGCGTGGTGGCCGGGTTCGGCGACTACAGGGCGGAGCTGGAGGCGGCCGCGCCGCCGGGGACACTCTTCACGGGCGCGCTCGAGCACCGGCACCTCGTCCACCTGATTCCGCTGTGCGACGTGACGGTCGTGCCCTCGATCTTTCCGGAGGCGTTCGGGATGGTCGCCGCAGAGGCCGCCGCCTCGGGCTGCCCGCCGCTCGTCGCTCGGCACTCGGGACTTGGCGAGATTGCGGCGGGGCTCGAGCAGGCCTACGGGCCGGCGCGGGGGCCGCTCGCCAGCTTTCGGACGCAGGACGCCGGCGACCTCGCCGC
Organism: Thermoleophilia bacterium; assembly: GCA_014534415.1. Lineage (GTDB taxonomy): Bacteria > Actinomycetota > Thermoleophilia > Gaiellales > Gaiellaceae > JACVRM01. Next base: position 9,359 of record JACVRM010000071.1, read on the forward strand.
CAAGCTCGGCGCCCTGCTGGCGCTGCCCGCTGGGGAGCGCGCCGAGCTGGGCGCGCTCGCCCGCCGTACCGCCGTGGAGCGGTGGGGCTGGGAGAGTGTGTCGGCCCGCCTGCTCGAGCCGTTCATGTAGCGCTCGAACGGCCACGTCCTTCGTGACGGAACCGCGCCGCCTTGTCCACAGGCCGCAATCTCGCTCCATTCCGGGGACTGTCCCCGGCGACCCTTCGCTGCGGCCATGTCCTTTGCCGCGAACGTGTGCCGGTTCGTCCACGGAGCCGCGCGGCTTGCGCCGAACCTCGCCGAGGATACGCTTGCGCGCGTGGGAGACGAGCAGCGGCTGCCCTACGACGAGCTGCTCCGGCGGGCACGCGAGCAGTACGAACAAGGTCGCGACTTCACGGTCGCCGTCGAGGAGGAATTCGCGATCCTCGACCCGGAAACGCTCGGGCTGCGCAACCGCTTCGAGGAGTTCCAGGCGGCTGCGCGAGGTGGTCCGCTCGAGGAGCACCTCGTCGGCGAGCTGATCGCGTCGGAGGTCGAGGTCCGCACGGGCCGCTGCGAGACGTTCACGGACGCGGCCGCTCGGATCGGCGAGCGGCGTATACAGCTGCGCGACCTCGCGGAGGCGCAAGGCGCCGTGCTCGGCGCCACCGGCACACACCCGTGGAGTCCGTGGCAGGAGCAGCGGATCATCGACACGCCGCACTACCGCCGGAACGACGAGCTCCTCCGCTACGTCGTCTGGCGGAACAACTCGTTCGGCCTGCACGTGCACGTCGGTATCCGCGGGGCCGACCGCGCCGTGCGTGTCTCGAGCGCGCTTCGTCCGTACCTGCCAGATCTGCTCGCCCTGTCGGCGAGCTCGCCATTCGTGGAGAACGTCAACA
>JACVRM010000074.1 GCA_014534415.1 Thermoleophilia bacterium
GAGGGGTACTCCGAGATGTCGGACGAGGCCTTCGCACGGCGCTTCTACTCCGACCGGGCCGAGCTGCTCGCGCTCGGCGTTCCGCTCGACTCGCAGCGCGACGAGTTCACCGGCGAAGAGCTGTACAGCCTGCGCTCGGAACGCTACTTCCTGCCGCCGCTCGAGCTCTCGAACGACGAGCTGGCGGCGCTCCAGACGTGCCTGCACCTGCTCGAGGGCAAATTCGCGTACGCCGAGCCGCTCCGGCTCGCGCTGCAGAACCTCGCGCTGGGGCGCCCCGGTTTCCGCGAGCCGGCGTCCGACACGGCCGTCCGTGTCGAAGTCTTCGACCCCGACTACTCGTCGGAGATGCCGGGCCGGCTTGCGAAGCTCGAGTCGGCGATCTCGAAGCAGCGCACGGTCAAGTTCGCCTACTGGTCGATCACGCGCGACGAGACGGCCGAACGACAGGTCAACCCCTATGCCCTGCTGTCCGACAACGGCGTCTGGTACCTGGTCGGCCACGACCTCGAACGCGAGGCCATCCGGACGTTCCGCCTGTCCCGGATCCGAGGCGACATCCGGCTCGCGACGCGACGGGAGCGGGACTTCCGGCTGCCGTCGGAGTTCGACGTCGAGCAATTTCGCGGGCGGCCGCCGTGGCAGGTCGGCGACGCGGGCGCCGAGGCGCGCATCGCGGTGGCCGGCGACACGGCGTGGTGGGTGGAACGCCTCTACGGCGAGCACGGGCGCGTCGAGGACGGCGTGTTCATCACGCCGTACTCGAGCGTCGGGCTGCTCGCCGCGTGGATCCTCCGGCAGGACGGCCGGGCGGTGCCGCTGCAGCCCGCCGAGCTGGTGCGCGAGGTGCACGAGTCGCTCGCACGGGTACGCGAGCGGCACGAGGGGAATCCGCCCGCGACCGCGGACGTGGCGCGCGCCGAAGGCGGCGAGGCAGCCGATCGCCCTGCAGGGCCCGTCGCACCCGAGCGGTTCGGCGTCCTCCAGTCGCTGCTCGCGTACCTGCTCGACCGCTGCGGCGAGGAGAAGTCGGCGGAGATCCACGCGGACGACCTCGTCGAGCGCTTCCACATCCCGCGGGGCGCTCTCGAGGAGCACCTGTCGCTGCTCAACCTCGTGAACTTCGGCGGCGGCTGCTACGCGGTCTACGCGCAGCTCGACGGAGACAAGGTGCGCGTCGAGAAGGAGCTGTTCGGGGATACCTTCCGGTCGCCGCCGCGGCTGACGCCGCTCGAGGCGCGCGCGATCAGGCTCGCGCTCGAGTTCGTCGGGCCCATGATCGCGGCCGACGCCCACACGCCGCTCGAGCGCGTGCGCCGCAAGCTCGAGGAGACGTTCGGCGCGTTCGAGCTCGTGCAGACGCCCGAACCGCACGTGAGGCGCGACGAGGAGGCGCTGATCCGCGCCTTCAGCGAGGGGATTCGCGAGCGGCGGCTCGTCGAGCTCGAGTACCTGAAAGAGGGCGAGGAGACGCCCTCCCGTCGCATCGTCGAGCCGTACGTGGTCGAGCGGCGACTGCCCAACTGGTACGTCCACACCTGGGACCGAACGAGTGCCGGCGAGCGGTCGTTTCGTCTGGATCGCATGCGGAACGCGAAGCTGACCGAGGAGCGGTTCGAGCGGCGCGAGGGCTTCGAGCCGGCCGGGCTACGCGACGCCCGGCGCGCGCGCATCTGGTACTCGCCCGCGGTCGCGCGATGGAAGATCGAGCGGGGCGCCCGGCCGCTCGTGGACGGCTCGGCGATCGCCGAGCCAGCGGTTGGGTCTCCCGAGTGGCTCGTCGGCGAGATCCTGTCCGACCGAGGCGAGGCCGTCGTCCTCGAGCCGGAGGATCTACGGCGCCAGGTGGCGGAGCGCGCCGCGGCGCTCGCGCGAGAGCTGACGGTCGTCGCACCCGCCTAGCGAGGGCCGCGCTCGGCGATGCGGCGCGCCGCCCACGCTGCGTGCTCGGCGACCTGCTCGTCGAGGTCGCCGGTGAAGCGCTCGGCGAGCTCCGCATGCTCCGGCCCTCCGGTGTTGCCGAGCGCGACGAGCGCGTTGCGCTTGAGGTAGCGCCCGTCCTTGTGCGGCACGAAGAGGCGGTCGTAGCGGCGTGCGAGCTCGTCCGGCTGGGACGCGAGCCAGTCGACGAGAGACACGTTCGGCTCGGCGTCAGCCGCCGGCGCCGCGCCGGCGCGGCGCTTCTCGATGCCGCGGTTCCACGGGCAGACGTCCTGACAGATGTCGCACCCGTAGACCTGGGCGCCGAGGTGCTCGCGATAGGGCTCGGGGATCGGGTCAGACGATTGCGTCCAGTACGACAGGCACTTCGTAGCGTCGAGCGTGCCGGGCTCGTCGAGCGCGCCGGTCGGGCAAGCGTCGATGCACAGCGTGCAGGTGCCGCAATCGAGCTCGAGGCGTGGCGTGGGCGCCACGTCGACGTCGGTGACGAGCGCCCCGAGCACGACCCACGATCCATGGCGCCGCGTGATCAGCATCGTGTTCTTGCCGTAGAAGCCGATACCGGCGCGCGCGGCGCCTTCCCGGTCGACATGCTGGTTCGCGTCGACGAGGACGCGGTACGAGCCTCCGAGGCGGCGCCCCAGCTCGTCGAGTCTCTCCCGGAGCTTCGCGTAGGCGTCGTACCACGTGTAGCGCGGCAGGCGGCCCTCCCCGCGGTCCGGGCCCGGGCCGGGCGCGTAGTAGCACAGCGCGGCGGACACGACCGTGCGAGCGCCGGGCAGCAGCGTCTCGGGATGACAAGAGACCTCGGGTCGAGCCATCGTGAACTTCATGTCGGCAAAGAGTCCGCGCGCCCGGCGTTCATGGATGTGCCGCTCGGTATCGGCGTACGGCTCGGCGGGCGCGGCGCCGACCACGTCGATGCCGAGCTCCTCGGCGAGGCGAGCGAGCTCTTCAGCCGTTACACCCGTGTCCTGACGAGACATGTTCTCCAAATCCGGGGCCGGCCGCGGCCTGCCTCCCGTTCACGGTAGCCGCGACTGGCGCATCCGTGTGACACGCGCTCCTGCCAAAAGCGTGCCGCCGACCCGCCCCGCACTACGATCCGCGCCCGTGAAGGCGATCCGCATTCATGAGGACGGCGGTCCAGAGGTGCTTCGTTACGAAGACGCACCGGACCCCGAGCCGGGCGACGGAGAGGTGCTCGTCCGCCTCCGCGCCGCGTCGCTGAACCGGCTCGACGTCTGGATCCGCAAGGGACTGCCGTCGGTGCCCAAGCCGCGGATTCTCGGTGCGGACGGAGCGGGAGTGGTCGAGACCGTCGGAGCGAGCGTCTCGGGCTTCCAACGCGGCGAGCCGGTCGTGATCAACCCGGGCCTCGAGCACGACGGCCGCATCACCGTGGTCGGCGAGCACACCGACGGCACGCACGCCGAGCTGATCGCCGTTCCGGCCGCGAACGTCTACCCGCTCCGGGGCGATCTGACCTTCCAGCAGGCAGCCGCGTTCCCGCTCGTCTACGAAACCGTCTACCGGATGCTCGTCACGAAGGCCGCGCTGCGCGCGGGCGAGTGGGTGCTCGTCTGGGGCGTCGGCAGCGGCGTCGGGACGGCGGCGCTGACGATCGCCAAGGCGCTCGGCGCCCACGTGCTCGCCACGTCGTCGAGCGACGAAAAGCTGGCGCGGGCGCGCGAGCTGGGCGCCGACGAGGTCGTCAATCACGCGCGCGGCGACGTCGCCGCGGCAGGCAGACGGGTGACCGGGCGCGGCGTGGACGTCGTCGTCGAGCACGTCGGGCAGGCGACCTGGGAGCTGTCGCTCCAGGCGGCGCGCCAGGAGGGACGGATCGTCGTCTGCGGCGCGACGACGGGACCGAATCCGCCTGCGGCGCTGCACCGCGTGTGGTGGAAGCAGCTCGTCATCTACGGCTCGACGATGGGCACGCGCGCCGACTTCGAGGCCGTCTACGAGCTCGTCGCGAGTGGCCGGACACGGCCGATCGTCGACAGCGTCTTCCCGCTCGCAGAGGCCGGTGCCGCGCACGCGCGCATGGAGCGCGGCGAGCACTTCGGGAAGATCGTCCTAGCCATTCCGGGCTAGCCCGGAATGGCTAGCCAAAGCCAAGGATGAACTTGGCGTCGTCCGACATACGTTCCGGCGTCCAGGCCGGATCCCAGACGAGCTCGACGTCGACGTGCTCGACGCCCGGCACCGAGCCGGCGGCGTCGCGGATGCCCTCGTCGATCATCGCCCCCGCCGGGCAGCCCATCGACGTGAGGCTATGGGTCACCTTCACGTTGGCGGCGTCGACTTCGACGTCGTAGAGCAGGCCGAGCTCGACGATGTCCATCCCGAGCTCGGGGTCCTCGACCGTACGCAGCGCCTCGTAGACCTCTTCCTTCGTCGGCATGCAGCCAGTGTACGTCCCACGACCCGTCCACCGGTGGCCGGACCCGGGACCACCAGCCTCGCCCCAGACGATCGGCGGAGGCGGGCTTCGCCCGGCGCAGCCACATCGCGCGAAGGCACGTCTGTCTTTCGCACCTCTGAAAGTCGTCATGGCTCGCGCGCCAGCGCGAGCCGGACTTTCAGAGGCCTAAAAGCCGGGCAGCCGGACCTCCTCGCGCCGCTCGCGGGCGAAGAAGTGGATCCCGTCGACGAACCGCACCCAGTTGCAGCGCGTGCACATGACGAGCGTGTTCGTCCAGGCACTGTCGGCGAGGTACCGCACCCCGCGCAGCAGGTCACCGTTCGAGACGCCCGTCGCGGCGACGATCACGTCGGCGGGTGCGAGATCGTCGATCCGGAAGACCCGCTCGATGTCGTCGACGCCCTGTGCGGCCGCCTCCTCGATCTCGCTTCGCGACGTCGGCCAGAGCTGCGCCTGGAGCTCGCCGCCCAGACACCGCAGCGCCGCCGCCGCGAGCGCCGCCTGCCGGGTGCCTCCGATGCCGATCGCCAGGTGGTCGTTCGTACCGCGGATCGCCGCCGAGATCGACGCCGTCACGTCGCCGTCCTGGATGAGCTTGATGCGCGCGCCCGACTGGCGGATCTCCTCGATGAGGTCGTGGTGACGCGGCCTATCGAGCACGATCGTCGTGATGTCCTGCGGCCGCCGCCCGAACGCCTCCGCGATCGCCTGGATGTTGTCGGCGATCGGCCGGCGCAGGTCGATCGCGCCGCGCGCACGCGGACCGACGGCCATCTTGCGCATGTACATGTCGGGAAGCGTCTGCAGCGACCCCCGCGGGCCGACGGCGATCATCGACATCGCACCGTTGGCTCCGCGCGCCACGATGCCGCTGCCCTCAATGGGGTCGACCGCCAGATCGACCGCTTCGCCGCCCGCTCCGACCTGCTGTCCCGGCGCGAGCTCCTCGAGCCCGTCGCTCGGCCCGATTACGACGTGGCCGTCGATCGGCTGGATGTCGAGCTCCTCGCGCATCGCACGGCCCGCGCTCGACGCCGCCGCCTCGTGGTCGGCGCGGCCGAGCCATCGCGCACCCGCGAGCGCCGCCCGCTCCGTCACCCGCGCGTACGTCTCGCACAGGCACGCGCCGCCGCGCTGAACCTCCGTACCGACGGTGTCCTCGACCGCTTGCGTCACGACACCGTTTGTACTTGGTCGGCGTGTGCGAGCACAAGCTCCATGACCGCGGCGACGGCGCCGTCGACGCTCGCATTCGAGACGACGGGCACGTCGTTTCGGCGCGCCCGCTCGACGATGTAGTCCTGGAGCGCGCGGATGTCGGCGAAACGCGCGTGGTACCGCTCGAGCGGCCTGAGGCCCGCCGACGACGCATCGCGGATGTAGAAGTGGCCGAGGTGCTCCTGTTCGTCCTCGATCGCCACGATGCACTGCACGACGACAGGGCTCTCGATCGGCGGCAGCATCCCCGGCACGAGGTGAACCCCCTCGATCACCATCGACCAGCCCTCCTGGAGCGCGCGGTCGATGGCGGCCTTGACGCCGACGAGCACGTTGCGCGTCTGGTCGAGGAAGCCGGGCAGCATCCCCTCTGGCGCGTCTTCGTGCTCGCCGGCCACGCGCGCCTCGAAGCTCGAGTAGTGGATCGACGGCATGAACTCGCGCGAGAAGAACGCGCGCATCGTCTGGCGGATGAAGTCGGTGGAGGTCACGCGCGTGATGCCCAGCCGGTAGGCGGCTTCGGTTGCAACCGTCGACTTGCCGGTGCCCGTCGCGCCCCCGACGAGCAGCACGATCGGCACGTCGAGCTCCTGGAGGCTGCGGTAGCGGCGGAGCTGCTCGGTCGCACGGCTGCCGCTCGCCGCGCCCAGCAGTTCGACGGCCAGCTCCTCGACGCGATCGAGCGACACTTCCTCGCCCGGCCGGCTGCGCACCTCCTCTTCGACGCGGCGCGCGAGCTCGTACGCGGGCTCCCACGCGAGCCCGGTCGCCATCAGGGCGCGCGCCATCAGGCCCTTCGAGTACGGCCGCCCGTCGGGGCCGCCGAGGGGAAGTCGCTCGAGGCGGCGCGACTCGCTCATCCACGTACCGTCGGCTCGAGTGCGGCCGCGTCGGCGAGCGCCCGCAGGTGCCCGTCGAGGTCGGGTTCGCCGGCCAGAGGGCGCACCTCCTCCTCGACGAGGAGCGTCTCGAGCCCGCGCGCCAGCGCCGCCTCCGCGACCACGTCGATCGCGGCGGCCTTGAGCTCGACGAGGAAGAGCTCCACATCCGCCCGCTCGAGCTCGGCGCGCAGCGCGGCACGGTCCGCGAGGTTTCCCGAGACGACGACGTCGGCCGCGCCGTGCACGCCGCGCAGGTGAGCGGCCAGCGGCGCGTGCGCCTGCTCGGGCGCGGTGGTGAAGAACGCGACGCGGCGACCGGTCACGTCACCGAGCGGGCGCGGACGGAGCACCGTCGCGATGACGGGCAGCGGCTTGACGCGCTCCAGCGCGCCACGCAGGTCTTCGTGGCCCGAGCCGGCCTCGCACATCGTCAGCACGACGACGTCGGAGACGAGGATCCGGTAGGTGTTCAGGTAGCCGGTCGCGACGTCCGGCGACTGGTGCGCGGGCACGACGAGCACACGCGCGTCGGCATCGACAGGCGGGAGAGCGGCGCCGCTGCCGTCGAAGAGCAGCAGGTCGGGCGAGCTCTCGAGCGCGAGCTCGACGCCCGCGGCCACGTTCGAGAGCGCCGGTGCGCCTGCGAGCCCGCCGCCGCAGCGCCAGCAGCCCACGGTCGTCACGCCCGTCAGCGCCGCCGTCTCGAGGTGGTCCGATGCGGCGTGGGCGCCCCGGCGCGAGCGCGCGACCAGCTCTGCGAGCGTCGGACGCGTCTCCACGAGCTCGGGCTCGGGCGGCCCGCCACGACCCATTGCGACGACCACGACCGACCGGTCGCGCGAGAGGAGCCGCGCGGCGTGGCCCGTCACGGCCGTCTTACCGACGCGCTTGCCCGTCCCGATCACGGCCAGGGAGGGCACGTCCACCGGCTCGAGCTCGGGCGGCTCGAGGCGGAAGTCGGCACCCACGTACGGCACACCGCGCGCCAGGACGCGGCTCGCCAGCGCAAACCGCTCGCGCGGCCCGAGGACGGGCTCGTCGGAGAGGTCGACGACGACGTCCGGGTCGAACGCGAGCGCGTCCGCCAGCTCGCGGACGAGCGGGACGCCGTAGTCCTCGGCCCCGCCCCGCAACTTCTCGCTGCCGCCCGCCAAGTAAGCCGCGACGACGTCGTACGGCAGTCCGGCGATCGCGTCTCGCACGACCGGCGGGTAGTGCTCGCCGTCGATCACGGCTACGGCCCTCACGTTCCGGGCCGCCTTCGAGCCGCCGCGCGCGGACGCGATGTCGGCCGGAGGCCGACGGCGCACGAGCGGCTGCACTCCATCAGCGGGTAGTGACCTCGTCCTCGATGCGGTCGGTGTACTTCTCGAACGCGCGCGTTTCCGTGGAGAACTGGATGATCTTCTCCTGCCCGTGGAACGGGTACTTCCGGTACACGTCCACGTGCTTGCCGACGATCTCGACGACGTTGTAACAGGGGCGCGTGTTGCCGCGGAGACGCGTTGACGAGACGGTCCCCGTGTTGACGACGAACAGGTCCTCGAGCCGCCAGGCGTACGGCACGTGCTTGTGGCCGCAGAGCACGAGATCGACGCCGGCACGCTGCAGGCACTCGATCGAGTCGCCCGCGTCGTAGACGATGTTCCGCTCGCGGCCCGTGCCTGGCACCGGCAGCAGGTGGTGGTGCAGCACGAAGACGTTGAGGTCTGCCGGCTCGGCGAACTGCTCCTCGATCCAGCGGTAGCGACCGCGTCCGATCTGCCCCTCGTCTAGGTCCGGCTGCGTCGAGTCGATCGCGACGACCGTGACACCGTCCTTGCGGAGCACCGACGTCCGGTCGCCGAACAGCTGCTCGAAGTGCAGGTAGCCGACGTTCCGCGAGTCGTGGTTTCCCGGGATGACGACGAACGACTCGCACTCGATCTTGTCCAGGTACGCCTTCGCCTCGAGGTACTCCGCCTTGAAGCCGTAGGTCGTGAGGTCGCCAGAACACACCACGACATCGGGGCCGAGCTCGTTGATCTCGCTGATCGCCCGTTCCATCAGGCTCGGGACGAAGTGCGAGCCCCCGCAGTGGATGTCCGAGATGTGAGCGATTCGAAACAGACTGCCCCCGTTCGTCGCGACAAGTCTAGAGCGCGGGCAAACGGGCCCATCCGACGCCGCTGCTACGCTGGTCGCGCGTGCGGAAATGCGAGTTTTCCAGGCATATTCGGGAACCGACGAGCCGCGCTTCGCGAACGAATCGGAGTTGCACTGCGCGAAGATCCTGGACTTCTACGGTGTGCCGTGGCAGTACGAGCCGACCACGTTCGTGCTCGAGCGCGATGGCGACGGGCGCACGGTCGAGGCTTTCACGCCCGACTTCTACTTGCCCGAGCAGGACCTCTACCTCGAGGTCACGACGATGAAGCAGTCGCTCGTGACGCGGAAGAACCGCAAGCTACGCAAGCTGCGCGAGCGCTATCCGGGCGTGCGGGCGAAGCTCTTCTATCGACGCGACATCGAGCGGCTGGCGCAGAGACACGGGATCGACGTCGCGCCGTGACTCGCGCGACTTCCCTGGCGGGCTTCTGGATCGCGAGGAGCAAGCAGGGCAAGGACGCAGGAAGCGTGCGCAGTTCCCGATACGCACAACACTGAGGAGGCCGCATGCCGCCGTCTTTTCGCGGCCCAGAAGCCGGTGGAGGAGGTCGGGCGGGTCACGCGGTCGAGCCGCGCGTCGGCGACGTCTACCTCTCGGCTGCGGAAATCGCCACCCGTGTCGCCGAACTCGGTGCGGCGCTCGCGGACGAGTACGGCGGCCGCGAGCCGCTCTTGGTCGCGCCGCTCAAGGCGAGCCTCGTCTTCCTCGCCGACCTGTCGCGCGCGCTGCCGATCATCCATCGCCTCGACTTCTTGGAGCTCGCCTCCTACGACGGCGGCGGCAACGGGCGCAGCATCCGGCTGCTCAAGGATCTCGATGAGCCGCTCGAGCGCCGGGACGTGATCGTCGTCGAGGACGTCGTCGACACGGGGCTGACGCTCAATTACGTCCGCAAGACGCTGGAGCTGCGAGGGCCGGCCTCACTCGCCGCCGTCACGCTGCTCGACCGCCCGTACCGGAGGCTCGTGGAGGACCTGCCGGTCCGGCACGTCGGCTTTACGGTGCCCGACGAGTTCTTCGTGGGCTATGGCTTCGACCTCGGCGAGCGGTTCCGCAACCTGCC